>NZ_JAUYTS010000095.1 GCF_030695085.1 Falsiroseomonas sp.
CCTCAGGCTCGCTTGACTATGCTGTATCGCTCGACGGACCGCCTCTGTCGTGGTGGCGCTCCCATGGAGAACTTGGCCCATAGCGCATCCCTCCATCCAGGCGACAAGAATGCACCATCAAAGCCTGGGACCAAACATCTAGGCCTGCTGCCGGGCCAGGGCGATGACGCGCAGCGCTTCCGGCCACAGGCCGAAGGGCTCCAGCGCATCCAGCCCGGCCCAGGCGACCTCCGTCACGTCGCCACCGGGGCGGGCGGTGCCGGACAGCCAGGCGCCGGCGAAATCGATGATGGTGTAGTGGAAGCGCGGGCCGCGCCCGGCCTCCCCGGGCGTGATGGCATCGACCACCGCGAGCAGGCGCAGCGGCCCGGCTTCCACGCCCGCTTCCTCCAGCAATTCGCGGCGGGCGCAATCCTCTGCCGTCTCGCCCAGGCGCTGGCCGCCGCCGGGCAGCGACCATTCGCCAAGGCGAGGCGCGCGGCCGCGGCGGATCAGCAGCACCTCCTCGCCGCGCAGCAGCACCACGCCGATGCCGACCCAGGGACGGGCCGGGTATTCGCGCGGGTTGGTCGTCGCGGACATCTACTGCGGCGTGACGAGCGATTCCGGTGCGCCTTCCGGGGCGGTCTCCGACGCGGCGGGCGCCTCGGCGGCGGCGGGGGCGTTGGCGTCCTGCTTCCGCAGATCCTCCAGCCGCGGCACGAAGGACCTCTCCTTCCACTGGCCGAGCTGGTAGGCCCAGCCCTGCCACCGGGCGTTCAGCCGATCGGCCTCCGCATCGCCCTCGGCCGACAGGGTCGCCCACAGCGTCTCCCCATCCTTATGCGCGACAACGGTGATGCGGAGGTTGTCGGTCAGCTCGAAGCGGCCCTCGCCGATGCGCTCGCCGGGAATTTCGGCGGCGCGGCGGACATCAAGGAAGGTGAGGAATTCGAAGCCGCGCGCCACCTCGTCCAGGCTGATCTCGTCCAGCTCCGGCGTCTCCGTGGGTTCCAGCACGGCCAGCGGCGCATCCGTATCCGTGCCGCGACGCAGGATCAGCGGTGCCGCGCCCGGCCGGTGGATGTTGGCGCCGCGCACCCGGTCACGCGGGATGTTCGCCAGGTCGCGGTCGATCCAGAGATTCGGGTCCGAATCCAGCGGCAGGCGACCCTCGGCGAGCCAGGCCTGGGTTTCGCCCGGGCGGCGGACATAAACCGATTCCGGCACATTGCCCTGCACCCGCATGCGGCGCCGGCCGACCACCAGCTCCGCAATCGCGCCACCCTGCGCATCCAGCACGCGGAGCAGGGAGGATGTGGCGGCCGGGCGCGCCGGGTCATCAAGGCCGAGGCGGTCCAGCATTTCCGGATTGGCGGTGCGCGGCTCCGTCAGGCGCAGCTCGGTCAGGCCGACCAGCAATTCGCGCACCCGTTCCGGCCGGACCGGGTAATCCGCCTTGGCCGGCAAGACCCAGGCCTCGCCGACGCGGCGGACCTGCAGCGTGCCGTCATGGCGCTGCACCTCGATCGCCGCGGCATTGGCCAGGCGTGGCGCCAGGTTCGGGAAGGCGAGGTCGCTGGCGGAGGATGGTGGCGGGCTGGCGCGGTCCGGCGTCAGCAGGATGGCGCCCCCCACGGCCACCGCCGCGGCGCCGCCGAGGATGAGCAGCGTGCGACGCTTCATGCCCGTGCTCCCGCAAAATGATTTCTCATGCCCGTGCCCCCGCGCGACGCCGGTTCCGCATCAGGCCAAGACCAATCGCGAACAGTGTCAGCAGCGCCGGGACCAGGGCGATGTTCACCAGCCGCAGCCAGGTCTCCAGCCGCTCGATATCCCGCCGCAGCTCCAGCTGAACCTGGCGAAGCTGGCCGCGGGTGCGGACGATCTCGGCACGCGCCGCGTCGATCTCGGCGCGCTGCTCGGGCGTGATCACGGCATTCGCCTGGGCGCCCTGGCCGCCACCCTGGCGGAGTTCGCGCAGGCGGCGCTCGGTGGCTTCCAGGCGTTCCGTCAGGCCGCGCTCCGTCTGGCGGAACTGCGCCTCGGCGTCCCGGCGGATGTCGTCCACCATGGCGAAGGGGCGCAGCGATTCACCGCGGGAGCGCAGCGAAACCAGCGCCTCGCCGCCCGCCATGCTGTCGGCGAGGTTGATCAGCAGGGCGCCATTGTCGCTGATCGGCGTGGCCACCTGCTGGCCGAAGAAATCCTGGGTGCGGACCCAGAAGCGGTCCTCCAGGATATCCGCGTCATTGCCGACGATCAGGTTGGCCGGGCCCTCGGTGCGCGGGCGATGTGCGGGGAAGTCCGCCGGCCGTTCGGCGCCTTCGGGCGGCGGGGGTGCCGCCTCGAAGGCGCTGTTCAGCGGGCCGCGCACGCGGGCGACGATGGTGCGGATGGTGTCATCCGGGCGGAACTCCGCCAGCAGGCGGGACGGGCTCGGGTCGGTCCGCACCGCCGCCGCATCGACCAGCATGGAACGCGTGCTGCTGGTGATCAGCGGGGTGAATTCCACCGAGGCGCCCTCGCGCCGGCGCACCTCGCCGGCGGAGGCGACGGTGACCTGCTGCAACTCGGCGGTGGCGACCTCGGTGCGGTTCAGCCCCTCGGTCGGCACGTTGAACCAGGCGGCGTAATCCACCGCCTGCACCCGGTCCCGCGGATCGGCGCGGACGCGCCAGGCGCCGCGCAGGTCCAGCACCACCTTGTCCGAAGGCGCCTCGATGCCCCAGGGCTCCAGCAGCCGGGACAGGGAGGAGGCGGTATCGCGTGCCGGCGGCTGGCCCGGGGAGGGGCGGGAGACCTGGCTTTCGCTATGCGGGTCCGTCAGCGCAATCAGCCGCCCGCCGCGCATCACGAACTGGTCGATGGCGTACAGCGTGGCGTCCGACAGGTTCTGCGCATGCGCCACCAGCAGCACCTGCACGTCCGGCTCGATCACCTGCGCGTCGATCGCGACATCCCGCACCGTGTAGAAGTTGCGGATCTGGTTCATCACCACGAAGGGCTGCCCGACGCCCGGCTGGCGCATCATCATCGCCCGCGGGTCGCCATTCAGCGGCAGGGAGGAAATCACCCCCAGCACCGGGCGGGTGGGATTGGAAAGCTCCCACACCATGCGGGTCAGGTCGTATTCCAGGAAGCGCTCGCGATCCGGCTGGAAGAAGGGGATGGTCCGCTCATCATCCAGCAGATTGACGCCCGCGAGGCCGAAATAGACCTGCTCGCCGGATTGATCCACCGGCACGCCCTGGATGCCGAGCGCCATGGCGCGGTCCTCGGTCTCACTGAACGGCTCGGGGTCGTAGAATTCCAGGCGGATCTTGCCATCGGATACGGCGGCGTATTCCTCCAGCATCGCCCGCACCCGCTCGGCATAGGCGCCATAGAGCGGAATCGCGGCGCCGAGGCGGCGGGAATAGAAGACGCGGAAGGTGACCGGGTCCGCCAGCCCCTGCAGCACCTGACGCGTGCCGTCCGACAGGGTGTAGAGGCGGTTCTGCGTCAAATCGATGCGGGCGCGGGACAGCAGCCGGTCGGCCAGCATGTTCACGCCGACCAGCAGCACGGCGGCGAGAGCCAGCGCCAGAAGGGCCGAGAAGCCGCGCTTGCCCTGGCGCTTCGCGGGGGGAAGGGTGGTGGTGCTCATGGGGCTCAATCCGCCTTCCGCTGGTCGATCGCGATGGTGTTCGCGAACAGGAAGAAGGCCATGAAGGAGGCGAAGAACACGACATCCCGGGCCGAGATCACGCCCCGGGTGAAGCCGCCCAGACGTTCCGTGATGCTGATGGACCGCGCGATATCGGCCAGTTGCGGCACGCGCTGGGACAGGAACTCCGTCACCACCGGGCTGCCGGCCGCCGTCAGGAAGAAGCATGCGGCCACCGCGAGGACGAAAGCGATGACCTGGTTTTTCGTCAATGCGGAGATTGCGGCACCCACGGCCAGGAAGGCGCCGGCCACCATCAGGCATCCGAGATAGCCGGTCAGGATCACCCCGTTATCCGGGTTGCCGAGGATGTTCACCGTGATGACCAGCGGGAAGGTCAGGACCAGGGCGATGGCGCAAAACGCCCAGGCGGCCAGGAACTTGCCAACCACCGCCTCCCACTGCGCCAGCGGCAGGGTCAGCAGCAGCTCGATGGTGCCGAGGCGGCGTTCCTCCGCCCACAGGCGCATGGTCAGCGCGGGCACCAGGAACAGGAACAGCCAGGGCACGAAGGTGAAGAAGGGCTGCAGATCGGCCTGCCCGCGGGCGAAGAAATTGCCCAGCGTGAAGGTCAGCGCGCCGGCCATCACCAGGAAGATGACGATGAACACATAGGCGACGGGGGTGGCGAAATAGCCCGCCAATTCGCGGCGGAAGACAGTGACCATGCCACCCATCACGCGGCCTCCACTTCGGCGGGGAGGGTGAGGGCGCGGAAGACGGCGTCCATGGTCGGTCCCTTCGCGGCGAGTTCCGCCGGGGTTGCATCCGCCACCACGCGGCCACGCGCGATGACCACGGCGCGGGTGCAGACGGCGGCGACTTCCTCAAGGATGTGGGTGGAGATGACGATCGCCTTTTCCGGCGCCATGGCGCGGATCAGGTTGCGGACCTCGTGCTTCTGGTTCGGGTCCAGGCCATCGGTCGGCTCGTCCAGCACCAGCACGGCGGGGTCGTGCAGCAGGGCGGCGGCCAGGCCGACCCGGCGCTTGAAGCCTTTTGATAACGTCTCCACCGGCTGGAGGCGGACGCCTTCCAACTGCGTGAGGGACATGGCGTGGGCGACCCTGTCGCCGAGTGCCGACCCGTGGAAGCCCCGCGCGCGGCCGCAGAACTGGAGGAAGCCGGTGACGGTCATCTCCGGGTAGGTGGGCGCGCCTTCGGGCAGGAAGCCAAGGTGGCGCTTCGCCGCCACCGGGCGGTCCACCACATCCTCCCCGCAGATGCGGGCGGTGCCGGAGGTGGGCGTCATGAAGCCGGCCAGCATCCGCATGGTGGTGGATTTGCCGGCGCCATTCGGGCCGAGAAAGCCCAGCACCTCGCCCTTGGCGACGGAGAAGGTCACGTCATCCACGGCCGTGAAGGCCCCGAAGCGCTTGGTCAGGCGCTCGATCTCGATCAGCGCAGTCAAAGCCGGCACCCCCCGGATTACACAGCGCCGCGATTAAGGACGCGGGGGGAGGGATGCAACCCCCCAACCTCAACCCGCATCCAGCGCCGCCAAAGTCGTGTCATGCCCGAACAGCGCCAGCAGGCCGAGCGCCGCCCGCCCGCGCGGGGTTTCCAGCGGTGGGTCGCGATGCAGCAGCAGGGCCGCGTCCTGGTGGGCGAGGTGGGTGAGGCGGGCGATCTCCTCCGCCTCCTCCTTCGGGTCCAGCAGCCGGGCGCCGGGCAGGCCGGACTGCCGCGCACCGAGCGCCTGGCCGCCGCCCCGGTTGAACAAATCTTCCTCGGCGATGCGAAACCCGTCCTCGGTATCCCGCAGCACCAGCAGGCGGCGCTTCTCGGCCTCCCCCAAAGCGGGGGAGTGCACCAGCAGGCAGGAAGATGGCTTGGCCCCGCGCCCGACCCGGCCGCGCAGCTGGTGCAGCGCGGCCAGGCCGAAGCGTTCCGCCTGCTCGATCAGCATGATGGTGGCATCCGGCACATCCACGCCGACCTCGATGACCGTGGTCGCCACCAGAAGCTGGGTGGTGCCGGCGGCGAAATCGGCCAGCGCCGCCTCCCGCACCGCCAGATCCTGCATGCCATGCGCCATGCCGACCTTGCCGGGGAAGCGGGCGGCGAGTTCGGCGAAACGGTCCTCCGCCGCTACCGAATCGTCGCGTTCGCCGCCGGAGATGGCGCGCACCACCCAATAGGCGCGCTCGCCGCGCGCGATCGCCTCGCCGAGACGGTCGATCACCTCCGGCAGCCGGTCCTGGCTGACGATGCGGGTGGCGATCGGCTGCCGGCCGGCGGGTTTGCCCTCGAGGCGGGAGACGGCCATCTCGCCCCATTGCGTCAGCAGCAGGGTGCGCGGGATTGGGGTGGCGGTCATCACCAGCATGTCCGCGTCCTGGCCCTTCCGGGCCAGCATCAGGCGTTGGCCGATGCCGAAGCGGTGCTGTTCATCCACCACCGAAAGCCCGAGGTTGCGGAACACCACCGCCTCCTGGAACAGGGCATGGGTGCCGACGACGATCTGCACCATGCCATCGGCCAGCCCGCGCAGCACCCGCTTGCGTGCGGCGCCCTTCACGCTGCCGGTCAGCAATTCCACCTGCACGCCGGCCGGGATGCAGAGTTTCTCCAGGGTTCGCAGATGCTGGCGCGCCAGCAGCTCGGTCGGCGCCATCAGCGCGCCCTGGGCGCCGGATTCCACCGCCTGGAGCATGGCCAGCACGGCCACCAGTGTCTTGCCGGACCCCACATCGCCCTGCACCAGCCGCAGCATCCGGCGCGGGCTGGCCATGTCCTTTGCGATCTCGGCCAGCGCCTGGGCCTGGCCTTCGGTGGGGGTGTGGCCGAAGGCGGCGAGTGCCTTTGCGGCCAGCACCCCCGTGCCCGCCATCGCGCGGCCGGGCCGGTCCCGCTGCCGCTGGCGCACCAGGGCGACGGCGACCTGATGCGCCAGCAACTCGTCATAGGCCAGGCGGCGGCGGGGCAAAGCGGGGATCGGCCCGGTGGGGCGTTGCAGGGTGCGGATGGCGGCGGCGAAGCCCGGCCAGGCTTCCTGCGCCACCAGCGGGGCATCGGCCCATTCCGGCAATTCGGGCAGCAAAGCGAGGGCCTGGTCCATGGCATTGGCGATGCGCTTGCCGGTCAGGCCGCGCACCATCGGCCAGACCGGCTCCACCAGCGGCAGGGCCGATTCCTGCTCCGCCACCATGGGGTTCATCATGGCGAAGCCGTTGGCGCCTTCCGTCTGCACGCGCCCGGCCAGGAAGCGCGGTTCCCCCGGCGGCAGCAGCTTCAGGATCCAGGGCAGGCGGCCATTCATGAAGCGCAGCACCAAAGGCTGCCCACCCGACTCGGCCCGCACCTCCACATAGCTGCGCTGGCTGCGGCCGGACCGGGCGGCGCGGTGGGCGGTGGCGGTCACGGCCAGCACGCAATCCTGGTCCAGCGGCGCCTCCGCCGGCGTGGCGGCGCGGCGGCGGATCACCACCCGTTCCGGCAGATGCAGCAGCAGGTCCAGCACGCGCGGCCCACCGGCGGCCTCGGCCAGCAGGGCGGCCAGCGTGCGGCCCACGCCCGGCAGCCCATCCAGCGGCGCCAGCAAGGGCGTCACATAGTCCGGCGCATTCTCTGGACCGCTTGCTGACAGGATTCCCATAGCCCCCTATATGACGTGCTGGGTGAGTAGCCCGACATCCCCCAGATCGACGAGACCCTCAAGCTGACCGATCCTGATCCCGCCCCCGAACTCGACCCGCGTCGTCGACGGCTGAATTTCCGCGCCTGGCACCGCGGCACCAAGGAAACCGACCTCATGGTTGGCGCCTTCGTCGCCCGCCACATCGCCGCCTTCACCGAGGCCGAGCTGGACGAGCTGGAACAGATCCTGGAACTGCCGGATGTCGATCTGGCCGACTGGCTGATGCAGCGCCGCCCGATCCCGGACGAGGTGGCGAGCCCCCTGCTGTCCCGCATGCTGGTGGAGTGCAACGAATCCGGCGCCGGGCTGCCGCCGCACCTGCGATGAACATCCTCACGGTCCATGGCGCGCCGGAAGGCTTCGATGCGCTGCTGCTGGCCCGCCGACGTGCCGAATCGACCGGCCCGGTGCTGCATGTCTGCCGTGACGATGCCCGCATGGCCCGGATGGCGGAGGCGCTGGGCTTCTTCGCTCCGCATGTCGAGGTGCTGCGCTTCCCGGCCTGGGACTGCCTGCCCTATGACCGCGTTTCGCCCAACCCCGAGATCGTTTCCGAACGCGTCGCCACGCTGACGCGCCTGGCCGAGCCCAGCCAGGCGCCGCGCATCCTGCTGACCACCATCAACGCCCTGGTCCAGAAGGTCCCGCCCCGCGCCTCCTTCCTGGGCGCCACGCTGGCGCTGAAGCGCGGCGGGCGGGTGAAGCCGGAGGCGTTGACGGCCTTCCTGGAAGCCAATGGCTACCACCGCACCGGCTCCGTCATGGAGCACGGCGAATATGCGGTGCGGGGCGGCATTGTGGACCTGTTCCCCTCCGGCCATGCCGAGCCGGTGCGGCTCGATTTCTTCGGCGACGAGATCGACGATCTTCGGGCCTTCGACACCGCCACCCAGCGCAGCGGCGCCAAGGTGGATGCGCTGGTGCTGCGCCCGGTGGGCGAGGTGTTCCTCGACCCGGCCTCGATCAGCCGCTTCCGCTCCGGCTACCGCGAATTATTCGGCGCCGCGGCGGGGGAGGACCCGCTCTACGTCAGCATCTCTGCCGGCCGCCGCCATCCGGGCATGGAGCATTGGGCCGGGCTGTTCCATGAACATATGGAAACCCTGATCGACCATCTGGGGGAGGGGGTTTCCGTCTCCCTCGACCACCAGACGGAAGACGCGCTCGGCGCCCGGCTGGAAATGGTGGTGGACCATTATGAGGCGCGGCGCATGCCGACGCGGGAGGGCGAGGTGCCCTACCGCCCCGCCCCGCCGGATCGCCTCTACATCGACCATGATGGCTGGATCGACATGCTGGAGGAGGCGCGGGTCTTCCGCTTCTCCCCCTTCGACCAGCCGGAACACGCGGCGGGCATCGATGCCGGTGGGCGACTCGGCCGCATGTTCAACGATGTGCGCGCCGAGGGCCGCAACGTCTTCGAGGCCTATGGCGAACACGCGGCCGCGCTGGCGAAGCGCAACATGCGCCCGGTGCTGGCCGCCTGGACGCGCGGATCGCGCGAGCGCCTCGGCAATCTGCTGCGCGAGCACAATGTGCCGGCCGAGCCGGTCGACCATTTCCTCGATGTCCAGAAGCTGAGGCTGGGCACGGTGGCACTCGCCATCGTCGGCATCGAGCGCGGCTTCGTCGCGCCGTCGGACAGGCACAGCGACGGGCTGGCGCTGGTCTGCGAGCAGGATCTGCTGGGCGAGCGCATCGCCCGCCCGCCACGCCGCCGCAAGCGCGCCGACCAGTTCATTGCCGATGCGACGGAAATCGCCCAGGGCGACCTGGTGGTGCACCAGGATCACGGCATCGGCCGCTATGACGGGCTGGAGACCATCCGCATCAGCGAGGCGCCGCATGAATGCCTGCGGCTGATCTACGACGGCGGCGATAAGCTGTTCCTGCCCGTCGAGAACATCGAGGTCCTGTCCCGCTTCGGCTCCGAGGTCGCGGGTGCGGCGCTGGACAAGCTCGGCGGTTCCACCTGGCAGGCGCGCAAGGCGAAAGCGAAAAACCGCATCCAGGACATGGCGGCGGCGCTGATCCGCATCGCCGCCGAACGCCAGACCCGCGACGCCCCCGCCGCCATTCCGCCCGAGGGCGCCTGGGACGAGTTCTGCGCCCGCTTCCCCTTCGCGGAAACGGAAGACCAGCAGCGCGCCATCGCCGATGTGCTGGAGGATCTGGCCGCCGGCCGGCCGATGGACCGGCTGATCTGCGGCGATGTCGGCTTCGGCAAGACCGAAGTGGCGCTGCGTGCCGCCTTCGCAGTGGCGATGTCTGGCACCCAGGTGGCGGTGGTGGTGCCCACCACGCTGCTCGCCCGCCAGCATTTCCGCGTCTTCTCCACGCGTTTCGAGGGGCTGCCGATCAAGGTGGCGCAACTCTCCCGCATGGTGAATGCGAAGGACGCGCAGGCGGTGCGGGATGGGGTGAAGGACGGCACCATCAACATCGTCGTCGGCACCCATGCGCTGCTGGCGAAATCCATCGAATTCGCCGATCTCGGCATGGTCATCGTCGATGAGGAGCAGCATTTCGGCGTCGCGCACAAGGAACGCCTCAAGCAGTTCAAGGCCGATGTGCATGTGCTGACGCTGACCGCCACGCCCATCCCGCGCACGCTGCAACTGGCGTTGACCGGCGTGCGCGAGATGAGCGTGATCGCGACGCCGCCGGTGGACCGCCTGGCCGTCCGCACCTTCATCACGCCCTGGGACAGCGTGGTGATCCGCGAGGCGATCCTGCGCGAGCGCTTCCGCGGCGGACAGATCTTCTGCGTCTGCCCGCGGCTGGAGGATCTGCCCCGGCTGCGCGAACGCCTGACGGAGATCGTGCCCGAAGCCCGCATCGTCGAGGCGCATGGCCGCCTCGCACCGACCGAGCTTGAGCGGGTGATGACGGAGTTCGGCGACCAGAAATACGACATCCTGCTGTCCACCAATATCGTCGAGAGCGGGTTGGATATGCCGGCGGTGAACACGCTGCTGATCCACCGCGCGGACATGTTCGGCCTGGCCGGGCTGTACCAGCTGCGCGGCCGGGTCGGGCGCGGCAAGCTGCGCGGCTATGCCTATCTCACCTGGCCGCAGTCGCACCGGCTGTCCGCGGCCGCGGAGAAACGGCTGGAGGTGATGCAGACGCTGGACAATCTCGGCGCCGGCTTCACCCTGGCGAGCCACGACCTGGATATCCGCGGCGCCGGCAACCTGCTGGGCGACGAGCAATCCGGTCATATCCGGGAGGTCGGCATCGAGCTGTACCAGCAGATGCTGGAGGATGCGGTGCAGAACCTGAAGGCGGGCGCGAAGGATCGCGACGCGCTGGAGGACCGGGACTGGACGCCGCAGATCAACCTCGGCCTGCCGGTGATGCTGCCGGAGGCCTATGTGCGCGACCTTCCCGTGCGCCTCGGCCTGTATCGCCGCATCGGCAGCCTGCAGACCGAAGCCGAGATCGAGGCGATGGCGGCCGAGCTGGCGGACCGTTTCGGCAAGCTGCCGCCGGAGGCCGAGACGCTGCTGCAGGTGGTGTGGCTCAAGGCGCTGTGCCGCCAGGTGGGGGTGGAGAAGCTGGATGTCGGGCCGAAGGGCATCGTGCTCGCCTTCCGCGGCAATCGCTTCCCGAACCCGCCCGGGCTGATCGAATGGGTGACGGGCCAGCATGGCGCCGCGCGCCTGCGGCCGGACCAGAAGCTGACCTGGGCGCAGGAGATGCCCTACGAGGCTCGCATCCGCGCCGCGCGGGAATTGCTGAGCGCCTTGGCCGAGGTCGCGCAGGGCCGCGTGCCCAAGGCCAGCGCCCCGCCGCCCCAGCCCTCCGCGCCGGCCAAGCCGGCCGCCAAGGGCGCGCCCGCCTTCAAGAAGACCGTGTTCCGCGCCGGCAATGTGCCACCGGCGCCGAAGGGGGCCTCGACCAAGCCGATTCCGTTCCCCGGAAGGTGGAAGCGCTGAGCCGGTTTCAGCGCTTATCCAGGACGAGATGATAGTACTCGCCGGTGTTGCCCATTTCCGGCGAGGCGCCTGACTGATCCTTGGGGATGGTGATTCCCTTGAAGCGGATCAAGCCGGCGCCGCCGCGGATGACCTTCGCCTCCTTCGGCGACGTGCCGAGCCACTGGTCCACAACCCTGATGCCCGCCTTGTCATGGCCGATGTAGAAAGCGGCGTGCTTGCCGCGTGCGCGATCCTTCGGATAGGCGCCGTTCCAGAATGTGGCGATCACCGCGCCCTTCGGAATGTCCTTTGCGGGCATGTCCTGCACGCGCGGACCCATCTGCCAGCTGGCGGTCTGTGAAATTTCCGGGACGTAGGTCTGGATCAGCGCGACGCATTGCCCGCTGCCCACGCCCTTTTCCAGCTTCTGCAGCTCCGCGGCGTCGGGATAGGCGAAGAACCGGAGATGGGCGATCGCCTCGGCGGCGGGAACAACAGGGGACTTCGCCTTGACCGGCACACAGCCGAACATCCCGCAGAGCCGCTTGAGATGCTCATCCCATTGCGCGGTGGTCCGTGGCGTAGCCCAGGAGCCGGACATCGGCTGCGCTCCCCTCGCGAGGCCTTCAGCATGCACCGGAAAATGGCGCGGGCCAAATCCTTCCTGCCTCGGCGATGCCGGGGCGGAAGGAGGCCTCAGCCCTCCACCACCGCCACATCCAGCAGCCGCTCGATCACCTCCGGCTCCTGCGCCCCGGCGATGGCATGCCGCCCCTGCACCACGAAGCAGGGCACGCCGTTGATGCCGAGGCGATGGGCGCGGAGGTTGTCCGCGTGCACCGCCTCCGTCTCCGCATTGCCGGACAGCAGGCGGCGCGTGGCGCCGGCATCCATGCCGAGGTCGGCGGCGATGGTGACCAGCACGGACAATTCGCCGATGTCCAGGCCCTCGCAGAAATAGGCCTGGAACAGCGCATCCACCGCATCCGCCGCCACGCCATGCCGGTCTGCCAGCCGCACCAGGCGGTGCGCGTCGAGTGAAGGGGGGATGCGGCGGATGCGGTCGAACTGGAAATCCAGCCCCTCGCCGCGGCCGAGCTCGGCGATGGTGGCGTGCAGGCGGCGGGCGCGGTCCTCGCCGCCGAATTTGCGGATCACGTAGTCCTGCCGCGGCACGCCGCCGGGGGCGATGTCCGGGTTCAGCAGGAAGGGGCGCCAGGCGATATCGGCGGCAATGTCCGGCCGCGCCCGCAGGGTGCGCCGCAGCCGGCGCGTCCCGAGGAAGCACCAGGGGCAGACCAGATCGAAGACGACCTCGATCTGCAGGCGAGCACGCGGGGGGGCGAGGATGTTCACCGGCGCATGATAGCACCGTGCCGGGCCACGAGTCAGGCGGCGGGTTGCGGCCTTGTGTTGCGTTCCGCTTCGTGCGCGACCCGCCCCTGCCACAGACACAGCAGCGGGGTGACGACCAGTTCCATCACCAGAGCCGCCGTCATCGGCCCGCCAGGCCAGCCCTGGCCGGGCAGCGCCGCCAGCCGGGCCAGGCCGCCCAGCACGACGATGGCGGTCAGCAGCCGGAATCGCGCCGTCCGCGCCGGAAGCGCGGGAATCGTGCTCCAGAAGCCCAGACCGATGCCGAGCAGCAGGCCCGAAAGGTAGCGAAAATGGCTGTCTAGCGCCGCATCCCAGGGCGCGGCGGCAAAGGCGCCGCCACTGGCCATCTGTGGCCCCAGCACCAGGCCCGCGGTCCCGGCGAAGACCGGAACGCAGCCGCCCAATGCCACTGCCAGTTGCAGCGCGCGGTGGCGGGCTACCAGCGCGGCAACGGGTCGTAGGGCTGCACCCGTACCGCCGGTTCGAAGGCCGCGCGCACCACGTCTCCGCCGCCCAGGCTGGCTGCGGCGATCAGGACCACCGCACCGATCAGCAGCGCTGACCGTAGCAGGCGCTTCCGGCGCTTCGAGGGGGGGGTTGGCTGCATGGCGCGGACCCTAAGCCGAGCGGTGCGGACGCGTCTACTCAAGGTTGCGATCTCGAATCGGAGACGGCGTGCGCGTGTCTTGCGCCGATCCCGCGCCGCCATCCGCACCGTGTGTCACCGCCGGCAACCGGCGGTTTGCTGAGCGGCGCGCTTTGCCTGGGCTTCGGTACATTATCCGCATGAATACACCTGGTACATCATCCAGGCTGGCGAGATTCGGCCGCGGTACGATACGTTTTTCAAGGCGCGCGAAACGGAACCACGCCGATTCACCCGGCGTTCACATATTCCGGAGCGGAGGCCTGAAAGGCGCTGATCGCCCGCGTCGCGGCATCCCGGGTTGCCACCAGCGCGGCCAGCATGGCGCCGGCCTGCTTCACGGCGGCCGGTTCGCTCGAATCGAGGTCGGAGACCTGCTCCTCGGCATGCCCGACGCCTTCGCTGAGTTGCTCGCGCAGCTCATCCAGCCACTCGCGAACCTCCATCCGGTCGAAGGCCGCGGTGGCGGTCCATTCGCCGGCGATCGTCTCCACTTCACGGGCCATGCGGCCGGGCGCTGCGCCCTTGCCGGCAAGCGCCAGCAGCCGGGTCAGCGCCGCATCGACAGGTCGCACCTGCCTCGGCTTGCGAGCAGCCATGATCATCCACCTTTCAGGGGACTCGCACTGTATCATATTCTGGTTTTGTTCCAAGCGCTGATGACGTTGCCAGGGTCACATCCGCTTCACAGGTGATTAGCTAAAACAACTTAATGTCATCACGGGACCAACCCGGAGACTCTCAGCCCCCATGCCCACATCCGCCCCAGCCGCCTCCGCGATCGGCGGTATCCGCGCGCGCCTGATCGCCGGCTTCATCGCGGTGCTTACCCTCATGATCGTGCTGGCCGCGGTGGCGGTGCAGCGGGTGAATGGCATCAGCGCCAGCCTCACCGCGATCAACGACATCAACAGCGTCAAGCAGCGCTTCGCCATCAACTTCCGTGGCAGCGTGCATGACCGCGCGATCAGCCTGCGCGACGTGGTGCTGGTGACCGTGCCGGCCGAACGCGCCGCCGCCCTGGCTGATATCGACCGGCTGGCCGCGGATTATGCCGCCAGCGCCACGCGGCTGGACGCGATGATGACCGGCGGCGCGGAGGTCACGGCGGCCGAACAGCGCATCCTCGCCTCGATCAAACAGACGGAGGCGCGGACCATGCCGCTGGTCGCCCAGGTGGTCGCGGCCCAGCAGGCCGGGGAGGCGGCGCGGGCGCACAGCCTGTTGCTGGAACAGGCGCGCCCGGCCTTCATCGAATGGCTGGCGCGCATCAACCAGTTCATCGATCTGCAGGAGGAAAAGAACCAGCTCATCGCCCGCCAGGCGCGCGACGTGGCGGAGGGCTTCCAGCTTCTGATGCTGGGGCTGCTGGGGGCCGGGCTGCTGCTCGGCGCCGGCATCGCCTTCTGGTCGATGCGGGCCATCGCGCCGTTGCGGGCGCTGTCGGGCGTCATGCTCCGCATGGCCGATGGCGACCTCGACGCGCAGGTTCCCGGATTGGGCCGCCGCGACGAGGTTGGCCGCATGGCGGAATCGGTGGAGGTGTTCCGCACCCAGGGCCAGGAAGCCCGCCGCCTGCGCACCGAACAGGATGCCGAGCGCAGCGCCGCCCGCACAACCCAGGTCGCCGCGCTGCGCGGCATGGCGGACCGGGTGGAGAGCGAGACGGTGGCGGCGATGGATGGCATCGCGCGCCAGGCGCGCAGGCTGGCGGCGGAATCGGAAGCGATGGCCGGCGCCGTCGCGCGGGTCGATCAGAATGCCGGCGCGGTCGGCAGCGCGGCGGAGGAATCACTCGCGGTGGCGGAGACGGTGGCCTCGGCGGCGGAGGAACTGACCGCGTCGATCCGCGGCATCACCCAGCAGGTGCGCGAGGCCGCGGAGGTCAGCCGCGCCACGGCGGCCGACAGCACGGAGACGGAGACGGTGATCGTCGCACTATCCGCCGCCGTCGGCCAGATCGGCGATGTGACGCGGCTGATCCAGGACATCGCGGGCAAGACCAATCTGCTGGCGCTGAACGCGACCATCGAGGCCGCACGCGCCGGCGATGCCGGCAAGGGCTTCGCCGTGGTGGCCGGGGAGGTGAAGGGGCTCGCCGCGCAGACCGCGAAGGCGACGGAGGAGATCGGCCAGCATATCGCCGCCGTCAGCCAGCGCACCGCTGCGGCGGTGGCGACGGTGCAGCGCATCGCCCAATCCGTGGCGCGGCTGGACGCGCTGGCCGCGGGGCTGGCGGATGCGGTCGGCCAGCAGGACAGCGCGACGCGGGAGATTGCCCGCAGCATCGCCTCCTCCACCGAGGCGACGCGGGAGGTGACGCAGCGCATCGGCCAGGTCTCGGCCGATGCCCGCGACGCCGGCGAACGCGCCGGTCGCAGCCGGCTGGAAACCTCGGCCCTGGCGGCGGAGGCGGAAGGCCTGACGCGCCAGGTGGTCGGCATCCTGCGCACCGCGGTGCCGGAGGTGGATCGCCGCAACCATCCTCGCACCGCGCAATCCGGGCAGGCGGTGCTGGAGATCGGGCGGCAGCGGCTGACGGTGGAGATGCACGATGTCGGCCCCGGTGGTGTCGGCGTTCTGGGGGAGCTGGAGGTGGCACCCGGCACGCGCGGCACGCTGCATCTGCCGGGCCAACCGCCACGGACGGTGGAGCTTCGCAACCGGAATGGCGGCCGCGCAGGTTTCGCCTTCCTGGATGCAGGGAAGGCGGCCTGACGGTCAGCCCTCCAGGCTGTGCTGCGCGAAGAACTGCAGCATGGCGCGGGAGGCATCGGGCCCGCGCGGGTCCGTATAGCTGCCGGCGGTATCTCCGCCGGCCCAGGCATGGCCGCCGCCATGCACCAGCCATTGCTCCAGCAACACCCGCCCCCCCGCATCCGCCTGGCAGATGCGGGTGTAGCCATGGCCGCCCGGCACCTCGCCGCGCGTGGTGCTGGTGCGAAGCCCGGCGGCGGCGGCACGGGCGATCACCTGGTCGCCATTCACCGGATGCACGGTGGCATCGCGGTCCGCGTGGAAGACGATGGTCGGCACCGGGCGCCCCGCCGGCGTCCGCACCGGGCCACCGCCCTTCATCGCGGCGAAGGCGGAGGGCATGTCGCGGGCCGCGCCGCAGGCCAGGCCGGAATGCACGCCGACCGCGGCGAAGATGTCCGGGTAGGCCTCACCCATGATGGCGGCCGCGGCGCCACCGGCGGACAGGCCGGCGGCGTGGATGCGCCGCGCATCCACCGCGTGCTCATCCATGATCTGGCGCACCATGCCGGCGATCAGCGCAGGCTCGCCGCGGTCCCGCGCCTGGTCGCCGGGCTTGAACCAGTTCCAGCAGCGCTGCGCATTCGCCGCCTTGGTCTGGCCGGGATACAGCACCAGCCGCGGCGTTTCCTCCGCCAGGGCGTTCATCCGGGTGCCGGAGGCGAAATCCTCCGGCGTCTGGGTGCAGCCATGCAACATGACCAGCAGCGGCACCGGGCCGGCGGGCAGGTTGGCGGGGATGTACAGGCGATACTTTCGCTCACCGGCCGCACCGCTGAAGCCACCGGACAGGAACCGGGCGCCGGCGGGCGTGGCCGGCCCGACAGGGCGTGGGCCACGGGTTCTGAAGCCGGGCGTCTTCAGGCCGGGGGTCTTGAGTCCTGGGCTCTTCAGGCCGTGGCTCTTCAGGCCGGGAAAATGCGTGGTGCCATCCGGGTCCACATCAAAGATCCGGCCGCGCGCGGCGGCATGGGGCTGCGCCGTTGGGTCTGGGCGCGGCTGCGCCGAGAGGTCTGGGCGCGGCTGCGCCGTGGGGCCCGGGCGCGACTGCGCCGAGGGGCCGTGTTGCGGCTGCGCCGGGGCGTTCAGCGCGCCTTGCAACAGGGCGGCGGCTTCCTTCAGCCGTCCCTGGCGGGTCAGCTTCATGGCCTCGGCCATGCCGGTTGGCATCATGCGATACATGGGATCAGTTTCTTCCGGGGAGAGAAGGGTCATGCGATGCGGTCGGCCAGCGCCGCACGAATGGCGGGGCTGGCCTGCAACGCGCCGAGGACGGAGACGGTAGCGATGGTGGCGCGCGCAAGTTCCGGCGTGACGTCGGCGGCGATGCTGGCCAGGCCGAGCACGCGGATATCCAGCATCCGGCCTTCCGCCTGCGCGGCTTCCAGATCGCGACGCGTGATGTGGCGCAGGCCGAGATCCAGGCTGCGCCGGCGCACGGATTGTTGTGCGGCCTCCGCATGGCGCTCAACCTGGTTGCGGATGGCGGTGCGGATGAAGTCGGTGCGGTTGGAGTAGAAGCCGTCCTGCACCAGCAGGTCGATATGGCCGAGATCGATGTAGCCGAGATTGACGGTGATCTTCTCGCTATCGCCGGCCGGCCGCAGGGGCCGTTGTGTTTCGCTCATGCCATCCATACGCCATCCAGGTGGATGGTAGATGGATGGCGCGGGTCACCTCTTCAAGCGTGGCGCGGTAACGGGCGCGGCATCGGCGCCGCGCCCGCGCCGCTTGTCGGCCTGCCTGGTCAGGAAGTCGGCTGGGACGTCTTGGCCGGCTCCTGCAGGATCTTCCAGGACCGCCCGGCCTCAGTGGAATAGGCCTCCAGCGCGCCCTGCATGAAAGCGGCCTGGCGCTGCATCAGATCCGTCGGGTTCGGGCAATCGGCCAGACTCTGGAGAAAGGCGGCCTGGGCCTGCATGCGTTGCGCCATGAAGCGCATCATCTCCCCATAAAGCTTCACCGGCGCATCCAGGCCTGGCTGCGGCCAGTCGAGCGGGTTGAGCGGCTGGCTCGCTGAGCTGGGCTTCTCGGCGGCGGCGGCGTGACGGTTCGACATGGTCAATCCCCTTTCCTGCGGAAGTCGCCGGGCAGGGGTAGCGTTCTGTCATCTTCCACAACCTTGATCTGCCGCAACGCAGCGGGGCAAATGGGGCGCTAGGGGCACACAGGCGCGTGATGCCGTCCGGGGTGAAGGTCATGGATCAGGAATTGCTTCGCAACCGGACCTTCGAGGAGATGCAGCCGGGCGAAAGCGCCAGCCTCGTCCGCATCGTCGGTCGTGATGACATCGAGCTGTTTGCCAGTGTCTCCGGCGATGTGAACCCGGCGCATCTGGATGCCGCCTTCGCCGCCACCGGGCGCTTCGGCCATATCGTGGCGCATGGCATGTGGACGGCGGCGCTGATCTCCGCCGTGCTCGGCACCCATCTGCCGGGGCCGGGCACCATCTACCTCGATCAGTCGCTGCGCTTCCTGAAGCCGGTGGCGCCGGGGGACACCATCACGGCCACCGTGACGGTGCGGGAGAAGCTGGCCGAACGCCGCATGGTGCGGCTGGCCACCAGCTGCACCAACCAGAAGGGGGAGGAGGTTCTGGCGGGGGAGGCGCTGGTGCTGGCGCCGGACCGCAGCATCGCCTGGCCGCGCACGCGCCTGCCGGATGTCTCGCTGCGCCGGCATGACCGCTACGATGCCTTCCTGCAGCGCGCCCAGGCCGGTCCTCCGCTGCGCGCCGCCATCGTGCATCCCTGTTCCGCCGCCGCCATCCTCGCGGCCGTCGAGGTGCGGCAGCAGGGGCTGCTGGAGCCCATCCTGGTCGGGCCGGAAGCCAGGATCCACGCCGCGGCGGCGGAGGCGAAGGTCTCGCTGGATGGCTTCACCATCGAGCACGCCCCGCACAGCCATGCCGCCGCCGCGCGGGCGGTGGAACTGGCGGCGAGCGGCCGCGTCGCGGTGCTCGCCAAGGGCAGTCTGCACAGCGACGAGCTGATCGGCGCCGTGGTGGCGCGCGAGTCCGGCCTGCGGACGGAACGGCGGGTCAGCCATGTCTATGCGATGGAGGTGCCGGCCTATGCCAAGCCGCTGCTGATCACGGACGCCGCCATCAACATCCTGCCGACGCTCGAACACAAGCGGGACATCTGCCAGAACGCCATCGACATGCTGCGCAAGCTCGGCATGGAGCAGCCGCTTGTCGCCGTGCTGGCGGCGGTGGAGACGGTGAACCCCGCCATGCCCTCCACCCTCGATGCCGCGGCGCTGACGGTGATGGCATCCCGCGGGCAGATCACCGGGGCGCGGGTGGATGGGCCGCTGGCCTTCGACAATGCGATCAGCCCGGATGCGGCGCAGAGCAAGGGCATCGTCTCCCCGGTCGCGGGGCAGGCGGATATCCTGCTGGTGCCGGATCTGGAGGCGGGGAACATGCTGGCGAAGCAGCTGATCTACCTGGCCGGCGCCACGGCGGCTGGGCTGGTGCTGGGCGCGCGGGTGCCGATCATCCTGACCAGCCGGGCGGATTCGCTGGCGACGCGCATCGCCTCCGCCGCCCTGGCGAAGCTGGTGGCCACCGCATGACCCAGAAGCTGTTGCTGACGCTGAATGCCGGGTCCTCCTCGGTCAAGATCGGCATCTTCACGGCGGATGCGGTGCGGCTGGCCAGCGGGCTGATCGATTTCCGCAAGCCGCCGCTGCGGCTGCAGCTGCATGAAGGCCCGGCCGAGCTGGACATCGCCCTGCATGCGCCGCCGGAGGATGCGGTGGCCGTGGTGGCGGAGACCTTCGACTGGCTGGCGCGGCATTTCGAGATCGATCGCCTGGTCGCCATCGGCCATCGCGTGGTGCATGGCGGGGCGGGCTTTGCCGGGCCGGTGCGGCTGGATGACGCAGCCCTCGCCACGATCGAGGCGCTGACACCGAATGCCCCACTGCACCAGCCGCAAAGCCTGCGCCTGATCCGCGCCGTCGCGGCGCTGCGGCCGGAGGTGGTGCAGACCGCGTCCTTCGACACAGCCTTCCACCGCACGCAATCCGAACTGGTCAGCCGCTTCGCCATCCCGCGCGCGCTGCATGAGGCGGGCATCAGGCGCTACGGCTTCCATGGCCTGTCCTATGCCTCCATCGCCGCCAGCCTGGCCCGCGATGTGCCGGCGCTTGCGCGGGGGAAGGTGGTGGTGGCGCATCTCGGCAGCGGGGCCAGCCTGTGTGCGCTGGAGGGCGGGCGCAGCCGGGACAGCAGCATGGGTTTCTCCACGCTGGACGGCATTCCGATGGCGACGCGCTGCGGCGCGCTGGATGCGGGGGTGCTGCTGCATCTGCTGGGGCCGGGCGGGCAGAGCCTGGGGCAGGTGGAAGACCTGCTGTATCATCGCAGCGGGTTGCTTGGCGTCTCCGGCATCAGCGCCGATAGCCGCGTGCTGCTGGACAGCCCGGCGCCCGAGGCGCGGGAGGCGATCGAGCTGTTCACCTTCCGCATTGCCGGCGAGGTGGCGCGGCTGGCGGCGACGCTGGGCGGGCTGGATGCGCTGGTCTTCACCGCCGGCATCGGCGAGAACCAGCCGCGCATCCGGGCGGCGGTGTGTCAGCGCCTGGCCTGGCTTGGCCTGACGCTGGACCCGGCCGCGAACGGGGCCAATGCCGCGCGTATCAGCACCGAATCCAGCCGCGTCGCCGCGCTGGTCATCCGCACGGATGAGGAGCGGGTGGTGGCGGAGGAAGCGCTGGCGGTGCTCGCCGCCGACGGTCCGGGCGTGCCATAAGCCGGGCGAAACCGCACCAAGCCCGCAGCATCCATGATTCGTCTAGACAATATCAGCAAGCAGAACGGCCTCCAGCTTCTGTTCATCGAGGCCTCGGCCGCGCTCCAGCGCGGTGAGAAGATCGGCCTGGTTGGCCCGAACGGCGCCGGCAAGACCACGCTGTTCCGCATGATCACCGGCCAGGAGCCGCCCGATGAGGGGCTGGTCCTGGTCGATCGCGGCGTCTCCATCGGCTTCTTCAGCCAGGATGTCGGCGAGATGGCCGGCCGCAGCGCGGTGGCGGAGGTGATGGACGGCGCCGGCGATGTCAGCACCGTGGCCGCCGAGCTGCGCGAGCTGGAAGCCGCCATGGCAGACCCGGACAAGGCCGATGAGCTGGAGTCCATCATCGAGCGGTTCGGCGAGGTGCAGGCGCGCTTCGACGACCTCGGCGGCTATGCGCTGGACGGCAAGGCGCGGGAGGTTCTGGCCGGCCTGTCCTTCAGCGAGGAAATGATGGACGGCGATGTCGGCGCGCTGTCCGGCGGCTGGAAGATGCGCGTGGCACTCGCCCGCATCCTGCTGATGCGTCCGGACGTGATGCTGCTGGACGAGCCTTCGAACCACCTGGATCTCGAAAGCCTGATCTGGCTGGAGAGTTTCCTGCGCGGCTATGACGGCGCGTTGCTGATGACCTCGCACGACCGCGAATTCATGAACCGCATCATCAACAAGGTGATCGAGATCGATGGCGGGTCTCTGACCAGCTATTCCGGCAATTACGAATTCTACGAACAGCAGCGCGCCATGGCGGAAAAGCAGCAGCAGGCGCAGTTCGAGCGCCAGCAGGCGATGCTGGCCAAGGAGATCAAATTCATCGAGCGCTTCAAGGCCCGCGCCTCCCACGCCGCGCAGGTGCAGAGCCGGGTGAAGAAGCTCGACAAGATCGAGCGTGTGGAACCGCCGAAGCGGCGCCAGACCGTGTCCTTCGAATTCCTGCCGGCGCCGCGCTCCGGCGATGACGTCGTGCAGATGCGCGGCGTGCACAAGCGCTACGGCAACCGCGTGATCTATGAGGGGCTGGATTTCCTGCTGCGGCGGCGCGAACGCTGCTGCGTGCTCGGCGTGAACGGCGCCGGCAAATCCACCCTGCTGAAGCTGGCCACCGGTTCCACCACGCCGGATGAAGGCAGCGTCGCGGTCGGCGGCAGCGTGAAGCTGGGCTATTTCGCGCAGCACGCCATGGAATTGCTGGATGGCGACCGCACCGTGTTCCAGGCGCTGGAGGATGAGTTCCCCCGCGCCAGCCAGGGCCAGCTTCGTTCCCTCGCCGGTTGCTTCGGCTTTTCCGGCGATGAGGTGGAAAAGAAGTGCCGCGTGCTGTCAGGCGGAGAGAAGGCGCGGCTGGTGATGGCGCGCATGCTGTTCGACCCGCCCAACCTGCTTGTGCTGGATGAACCCACCAACCATCTGGATATCGCGACCAAGGAAATGCTGATCACCGCCTTGTCGCAATATGAGGGCACGATGCTGTTCGTCTCGCATGACCGGCACTTCCTCGCCGCGCTTTCCAACCGCGTGCTGGAACTGACACCGGATGGCGTGCACCTCTATGGCGGCGGCTACACCGAATATGTCGCGCGAACCGGCCAGGAAGCGCCGGGGCTGCACGCATGAGCACGCCGGATCAGGGCCTGGTGGAAGATGCCGCCTGGCTGGCGCGGGAAGTGGCGGAGGATCTGTCCTCCGTGCTGCTGACGCTCTACCCCGATGCCGAGACACTGGACACGCTGCGCCCGGGCGAGACGGACCTCGCCACCGCCAACGCCGTCACCCGCGCGGTGGCGGCGGTGATGGCGGAGGAAGGCGTGGACATCTTCGTCCAGCGCGCCGATCGCGGCGCCTTTCGCCGCGCGCTCGCCGGCCGTGCGGAAACGCCGGAGCTGCGTCGCGCCTGGGTGGACCGGGAACGCCTGCTGCGCGGGGCCGATGCCTGGCGCGCGCTCGGCCTGCCGGCGCCGCCCGCCGCGCCCGCACCGGAGTTTCCAGCCGCGCCCGGCCCGGTGGCGGAGGATTTGCTGGTCGTCTATGCGGATCGCGAGAACGGCGAATTCGAAGGCCTCGTCAACGACCTGCTGCAATGCGGCCGCGGCGACGTCCTCGACCTCGCCTTGCGCAAGATGGAGGATCGGCACAGCGCCGAGAACGCCGCGGATCTGCGCGCCGACCTGCTGGCCATCGCCGGTGGCGCCGAGCTCGGACCCTCCGGCTGGGCGGAACTGATTGCGCTGCCGGTGGCGCTGTCCAGCACCGCCCCGGATGCGTCGGCAATCGCGGAAGGGCTGATCGCATCCGGCGGGCTGGCGCCGTCGGAGCAGCTGCGCCTGCTGCCGGGCTGGCGATCCCCCACCGATATCGAGGCGCTGTCCCCACTGGCGATGCGCCGCATCCTGACCGACCTGGCCGAGGGACGGGAACCGCGCGACCTGCCGCCGGGCGATACGGACGATCTGGTGCGCAGCGGCTTCGGCGTCCTGGTCGGGCTGCGGATCGACTGGAACCTGGCGATCTGGGACGAGATCGCCGCCGCCGGCGGGCTGCCCGAGGAGGAGGAGCCCGAGGCGGAGGAAACGCCCGAAAGCCTCGCCCAGGCCAAGGCCATCGAAGCCTGGCGCGCCCGGGTCGCGGCCGAGACCGGCGGCAGCGTGCCGCTCGATCTGGTGCCGCTGGCCGAGACGGACGATGTCATCGCCACCTTCCTGGATGAAGCCGCGGGCCAGGTGCCCGGCCTCGACCGGATCCGCGACTTCCTCACCGAGGCGGAGGACCAGGCGGAGGGTGCGGAGGTGGTCTGCCACCCCGCGATCACCGGCGAGGGGCTGGAGCTGGCGGCCTATACCGTGGCCGGGCGGCCGCTCAGCGTGCTGGCGCTGCAAGCGACGGATCTGCCCGCCCCGCCGGAGGCGATGCTCGGCCTTATCGGCGGCTGGGTTCGGCTGGTGGAGCATCCACCAAGGGGCTGATCCGGCTGATGCCGGGCGGCAGCACGGAATCGCTTAGTGCCCTGGTGTCGTCATGTGCCGGGGGGTGCAGCACCTGCCGCACCGGTCCGCGCTGCACCACCTCGCGCCGCGGAACTGTTTCGGGATTCAGATAGCCGCCGTTGAGGTTTTCTGCGGCGGGCAAAGCGGCAGGCAGCCCGCGGCGATGGTGCCCGGGTTCAAGCCGGTCGCGCCGACCTGTGACGTCGCCGGGACCCGGGCCTTCACCCCGGCGCTGCCGCTGATGCGGGGCTGAAGGCGCGCCTCAGCGGAACGCCCAGCGCAGCGTCTGCGCCACGCCGAGCGTGCCGGCGCGCACGAAGGGTCGGCCGAGCAACGGGTTGGGCAGCCCGTGCAGCCGCCTGGCCCATTCGGGCAGCAGGTCGATGGCGGCCTGGTTGCCCAGGGCCTGCACCTGCGTCGCCAGCAGGTCCGAGCCGGCGCCCTTCAGCACCAGCGACCGGACCTCCCGCGTGCGGTGGTCCTCGCGCAGTTGCGGCCGGTAGCTTTCCATCAGGTGCCGCGCCCCGGCGCGATCGGTCGGCACCGGGGCGGCGCCCAGGGCACGGGCGATCTGCGCCATCTCCGCGAAGTAGCGGTCCTGGTCGGCCAGTGTCATGCGCGGCTCGACATAGCGGCGCCAGGCGCTCAGGAAGCTCGTGGCCTCCGTCACATGCACCCAGGCGAGCAGCGCCGGGTCATTGGCGGCATAGGGCGTGCCGCAGGGCAGGGTGCCGCCCACCCTGTCATGGATGTGGCGGACGCGGCGGATCACCGCCTCGGCCTCCTCGCGGCCGCCATAGGTGGTCAGGGCGATGAAGCGCGCGGTGCGGCGCAAGCGGCCCTGCATGTCGGTCCTGAAATTGGAATGGTCCCAGACGCCGGCCAGCACCGCCGGGTGCAGCATCTGCAGCAACAGGGAGGAAATGCCGCCGACCATCATGGCGGCGACATCGCCATGCACGCGCCAGGCGACGGAGCCTGGGCCGAACAGCCCATCCGGGCGGCGCTGCACCGGCGCTTCGCCACGGCTGCGGTCGTTGAAAAGGGCAACGACGCGGCCGGCAATGGCGGCCTTGAGGGGGCGCGCGAAATCCGGCTGCCGCGTGCTGGACGATGTCTGGGGCATTTCCTGCATATGGTGTTGCCGCAGCGCAACGCCACTCTCGGCGCGTTGCCCGACGGGCGGCCGGGGGCAGTTTTCCGGCGGCCAGCGCCAGCGCGTGGCGCGCGCGCGCTACCTTCTGCCGACGCGCTGAACCTCATCCCCGACGGCGGCGGCAGGCATTCTGCGCCAAGGTGCCGGTGGAGGGGCCGGCCGGGCGATAGCCGTGGAACGGCGACGTGGTGTGCGGCGGCGTGCTGTTCTTCCGGTTGCTGTCCGCGATGCGCGCCGGCCACGCCTGGCGAAGATGCTCGGGCTGCCGGTGTCCTGCCGCGTGCCGGCGGTTCCGCTGTGCGGCTTCGGCGCGCGCGGCATGCTGAATGCCATGCCGCGCTGATCCTGCCCTCCCGCTGCGCCAGGCGGCGACCAATCTTGTCAGGTCAGGCACCGAGGGCTTGCGCCTGGACTCCGGAAGTTGCGCCAGATGCCAGCGTGCACGGCGCCGGCCGGTTGCCTGCAGCCTGCCCGGAGCAACCCTCAACGCGCTTTCCAAACGGTCAAGTCGGCATCGTTTCGGAAAAATCACAAACGAGGAGGGAGGTGGAACGGGTTTTTCCTTTGTTCGTATGCCGTGAAGCTGCGACCTGAAGCGCGTTTCCGTTGACTTTTGGGCGAATTCCGTTGCATTGAAACCTTCCTGTTTTATGACAGGTGGTGAGGAAGCATGGAGCGTCACGTCGAACGGCTGGTTGCTTCCTGCGGTCTCGCCCAGTTCAGCTACAGAACCTGGCCGAGCACGGAAATCACGGTGCCGGAGGTTTTGGCCGAACCGGTACCTTCCTTTGTCACCCCGCGTGTTCTGGATGTCGCTGTCCTGCTGCCGGATGGTCCCGGTCTGGCCGTGGTTGAGAAGCCCGGGCCCGGCACGGCCGGGATTGTCGGGACCGAGGCCATCGCGGATCCGAAAACCGCCGGCGCTGCCGGTGCTCCAGCCGCGCCGCGCGCCCGTTCGCTGCTGGCAAGCCTCTACCGGCTGATCGAAACGCCGCCGATGCAGCCGGCCCTGACGGCCACCCCTGGCTCCCAGCGTACCGCCCGGCTGCGCGGTCCGCTTGCACTACCCCCGCCGGAGGGGTTCGAGGCGCCCATCCATGTCGGCGAACGGCCACCGGCAAAGATGCTGCGGGATCGCCGTGACGTGTCGCTCGGCGCGCACCGTCCGCCCCCGGGTGGGCCGCCCGCGGTGGCGGTTGAAGCCGTGCCGGCCCGGCGCTTTGCGCTGCTCGATGAATTGGCGCCGGCCCCACCACGCTATACCGACCGCCGCGCTCCGCCTCCCTCCACGCTCTAGCCTACACACCTAGCCAGAGTATCCCATCTGCCATGCCGCTCGTAGCTTTCGTCTCGCCCAAGGGCGGCGTCGGGAAGACCACCCTTGCTGCCAATGTCGCCGCCGTACTGGCGGCACAGGGGCATGAGGTCGTGGGACTCGACCTCGATCCACAGAACGCGCTGCGCCTGCATCTCGGCGTGCCGATTCATGAGGAAGGCGGCTTCCTGGCCCGGCTGGGGGAGGGGGTTTCCTGGCGCGACTGCGTACGCCCGACGCGGGCGGCGGTTTCCCTGTTGGCGCACGGCAACGCCGAACCCAAGGCGGCGCTGGACCTGACCCGGCTGCTGCTGGAACAGCCGGATGTGCTGGCCAGCCAGGTGCGGGACATGTTGTCGGCGCCGCAGCGCGTGGTGGTGGTGGATGCACCGCCAGGGCCGACGCCGGCGCTGTCTGCGGTGCTGCCGCTGGCGGACGTGATCTGCGTGGTGCTGCTGGCGGATTCGGGTTCCGCATCCTTCATCCCCTCCATCGCCAGCGGCCGTTTCCTTGGCCGTGGCACCCTGGCGGCGCGCTCGGCGCAGAAGGCGATCCTGGTGTTGAATCAGGTGGAACTCGCCTCCCCGCTGTCGGATGCCGTGCTTGAATTCGCGCAGCAGACCATGGGCGACCGCCCGGTCAGCGCCGTGGCGCGCGACCCGGCGGTGGCGGAAGCGCTGGCCGACCGGCGCCTGCCGGTGGAGGGCACCGGGCCGGGCTCCGAGGATCTCGCCCTGCTGGCCGAACGCATCGAGGGACTGCTGGCGCTGGCCGTGCCGCAGGACCGGGACAAGCCGCGGCCAACCTTCTCGGCGCTGGCATCCTGGGGTCACCGGCGTTGATCCGCGCCGCGACGGAAGGCCAATTGCCGCTCGCCGGCCGCCTGCTGCGTGGGCTGCTGATCGGCATCGGCCTGCTGGCGCTTCTCATCGTCGTCACGGTGCCGCTGCCGGGTGAGGCCCAGGGCGTGCTGACCCTGGCGGGGGCTGCCGCCTTCATCATCCTGAACCGCTTCCGGTCCCGCCGCGTCACCGTGGTGCTGGTGATGCTCTCGGTCGCCATCACCTCCCGCTACCTGTTCTGGCGGGTGACGCAGACGCTGGAATTCGACACCGTGCTGGGCGGCACTCTGTCCATTGGCCTGATCCTCGCGGAGGCCTATGCGGCGACGCTGCTGTTCCTGTCCTACATCCAGCTGACCTGGCCGCTGGACCGCAAGCCGGTGCCGCTGCCGGCGGACCCGGCGACCTGGCCCACCGTGGACATCTACGTGCCGTCCTACAACGAGGACCTCGACATCGTCCGCCCAACGGTGCTGGCGGCGATGAACATCGACTGGCCGCGGGACCGGATGAATGTCTACATCCTGGATGACGGCCGCCGCACCGAATTCCGCAAATTCGCCGAGGAAGTGGGCTGCGGCTACATCATCCGCCCCGACAACAAGGGCGCCAAGGCCGGCAACATCAACCACGCGCTGAAGCACACGGATGGCGAATACATCGCGATCTTCGATTGCGACCACGCGCCGACCCGCGCCTTCCTGCAGCTCACCGCCGGCTGGATGGTGCGTGATGCCCGCATCGCCTTGGTGCAGACGCCGCACTTCTTCTACTCGGCCGACCCGTTCGAGCGGAACCTGGCGCGCCGCCGCCCGGTGCCGAATGAGGGGCTGCTGTTCTACGGCGCCATCCAGCCCGGCAATGATCTGTGGAACGCCGCTTTCTTCTGCGGCTCCTGCGCGCTGATCCGCCGCACGGCGCTGGAGGAAGTGGGTGGCGTGCCGCACCAGACGGTGACGGAGGATTGCCACCGTGCCCTGCTGATGCAGAAGAAGGGTTGGCACACCGCCTATCTCCGCCTGCCGCTGGCCGCCGGCCTCGCCACCGAACGCCTTTCCATCCATATGGGCCAGCGCATGCGCTGGGCGCGCGGGATGATCCAGATCCTGCGGCAGGAAAACACGCCGATGGTGCGCGAACTCACCATCGCGCAGCGGCTTTGCTACACCACCGCCGGCTTCTCCTTCCTGTTCGCGCTGCCGCGCATCGTCTTCCTGACGGCGCCACTGGCCTTCCTGTTCCTCGGCCAGAACATCATCGCGGCCTCGCCGCTGGCGATCATCGCCTATGCCGGCAGCCACATGATCCACGCCTTCGGCACGGCGGCCCGGCTGAACGGCAAGAACCGCCATTCCTTCTGGTCCGAGATCTATGAGGCGACGTTGGCCGGCCCATTGGTGCGCGTGACCCTGGCCACGCTGTGGGACCCGCTGAAGGGCAAGTTCAACGTGACCGACAAGGGCGGCATGGTGGAGGAAGGCTACCTCGACGTGCGCGCCGTGCTGCCGACCATGCTGATCCTCGGCATGCTGCTCGTCG
The DNA here is from genome assembly GCF_030695085.1 of Falsiroseomonas sp. GTDB lineage: Bacteria > Pseudomonadota > Alphaproteobacteria > Acetobacterales > Acetobacteraceae > Falsiroseomonas. The sequence continues at coordinate 28,667 of NZ_JAUYTS010000095.1, forward strand.
GCGTGTCCATCGGCATCTACGGGCTGTCCACCACCACGGCCGGCTCGCTGGAATTCCAGGCCTATGCGCTGAACACGCTGTGGGCCGTGCTGTGCCTGGTGCCGGTTTCCGCCGCCGTCGCGGTGGGGGTGGAGCGCGAGCAGATGCGCGCGCGCGCCCGCATCCAGGCCGACATCCCCGCCGAGATCGTGCTGTCCGACGGGCGCCGGATGCCGGCCACGACGTCGGACATGTCGCTATCCGGCGCGCGGCTGCTGCTGGACCGGCCGCTCGGCCTGGCCGACGAGGCCGAGATCCGCATCGCCTTCCATGTCGGTGGCGAGGTTCTGGAAATCCCGGCGCAACTGCTGCGCTGGGAGGATGATGAGGCGATGGTGCGTTTCGTGCTGACCGATGTGCGGAATGAGATGGCGCTGGTGCGCGTGTTCTTCGGCCGGCCGGATGCGTGGGTTGCCTGGGACAACTGGCCGGTCGACCGCCCCATGCGGGCGCTGCGTGACGTGGTGGCGGCAACGCGTGACGCGGTTTTCGTGCGCTACCGCTTCCGCATCCGCAAGCCACCGGTCCGCAAGCCGGAAGCGCTGGCCGCCGCGGTCCAGGAACGGAAGTCCGACATGCTGCGTCCGCGCCGGCCGGGAGAGGTCGCGACAGGGCGCGCGAGAGTGCCGGAAGTGGTTTCCGCGGCGCTGCTGGCCTTGGCGCTCGGGCTGCCCGGGGCAGCTCTGGCCCAGGCGCCGCGCCCGCTGCTGGACCCTGGCAGCCTGGCCGAGCCGTCCTTCGGCCAGCCCTCCTTCGCCCAGCCTTCCCTGGCCGAGCCGTCCCTGACCGAACCGGCACCGCCGCGGGCCGGATTCGCGCCCGCCCCGCTGGCGACCCAACCCACGCCCCCATCCTTCACCCCGCTGGCCGCGGCGCCTCTGGCCTCGAATGCGGTGCGGGAACTGCGCTTCACGCTGCGCGAGCTTGGGCTCGCCGGCCCGATGCAGTTCCGCGGCACGGCGGATCTGCAAGGCGTGCTGTTCGGCTTCTCCCGCGATGAGGTCGTCACCGCCGCGCGGCTGGTGGTGCAGGGCGGGTCTTCCGCCCAGCTCATCCCCTCCCTCTCGCAGATCGCCGTGACGCTGAATGAACAGTTCGTCGGCAACCTGCCGCTGGACCCGGCGCGCGGTGCCTTCGGCCCGGTCGGCTTCGACCTGGACCCGCTGGCCTTCGCCGAGCTGAACCGGCTGAATTTCCGCTTCAGCGCGCGCTACAGCACCGAGTGCAACGATCCGCTCTCCGGCCTGCTCTCGGCCAATGTCTCCGACCTCTCGACCCTGTCGCTGACCATCGAGCGGCTGGCGCCGCAGCGTGATTTGGCGCGGTTGCCGGAGCCGCTGTTCGACCGCCGCAACCTGCGCCAGGCCTTGAACCTGCCGGTGGTCATGGCCTCCGAATCCGGCACCGCGGCGCTGCGCGCGGCGGCGATCGCCACCTCCTATTTCGCGGTGGAGGCGGATTATCGCGGCGCGCGCTTCCCTGTCTCCCGGCAGTTGCCGCCGACCGGCAACGCGCTGGTGCTGGCCGCCAGCGCCGATGCCATCCCGAACCTGCCCTTGCCGCGCATCGCCGGGCCGACGCTGGCGCTGGTGCCGAACCCGACCGACCCCTTCGGCACGCTGCTGGTCATGGCCGGGCGATCCGAGGCGGAGCTGGTGCAGGCGGCGACCGCCATGGCGGTGGGCGGCAACAGCTTCGGCGGCGAGATCGTGGTGATCTCGACCCCGCCCACCCTGGCGCCGCGCCAGCCCTATGACGCGCCGCGCTGGGTCGCGGCCGACCGGCCGGAGCAGTTCGGCCAGCGCACGGATCGCAGCGACCTGCAGGCCTACGGCTATTCGCCCGGCACCATCCGCGTGCCGATGCGGACCGCGCCGGATTTGCTGACCTGGGCCGGGCGGGGCGTTCCGGTGGATATCGCCTTCCGGGCGCCGACCGGCCAGGCGCTGGATGTGGCGGCGTCACGCCTCGACATCGCCATCTCCGGCGCCTTCCTGAAATCGTTGCCGCTGGGCAGCGGGGAACGCTGGTGGCTGCCGGGCTTCGCGCAGCCCTGGCTGGTCGGCACGCTGCTGGACGACCCGGCGGTGCGCCGTGGCCGCGTGCTGGTGCCGACCTACCTGCTGGCCGGCCAGGACGAGTTGCAGATGCGCTTCGACATGCGCCCGTTGGCGCGCGGCGACTGCGTGGCGGTGCCGGGCGAGATCCGCGCCGCGATCGAGCCGACCTCGACCATCGACATCTCCGGCGCCTGGCGGCATGCGCGGCTGCCCTCGCTGGGCTTCTTCGCCTCCTCCGGCTTTCCCTTCACCCGCATGGCGGATCTGTCCGGCACCGCGGTGGTGCTGCCGGAACAGCCGAACACGGTGGAAACCGGCGCCTTCCTCGACCTGATCGGCGCGCTGGCGCTGAAGGTCGGGCTGCCGGCGACGGGTTTGCAGGTCGCCTTCCCCAATGGCCTCGCCACCACCAGCGCGCGGGATGTGATCCTGCTCGGCACGCTCGGCCGGCAGCCGGCCGCCGCGGCGCTGCTGCGCGACAGCCCTGTGCTGGTGACGGCGGACCGGCTGAGCCTCGGGGCCTCCGACCGCCTGTCCGAGATCCGCGCGCTGTTCCTGGGTGAGGGCGAGGAACGCCAGCGCGCCGCCGCGGCATTGACCGAGCTTGGCGAGAGCGTGGCGGTGATCGTCGGCACGCAATCTCCGCTGCAATCGGGCCGGTCTGTCGTCGCGGTGCTGGGCGCCACGCCGCTGGCGCTGGCCAATGCGGTGGCAACCTTGCGCGACCCGGCGACGGCGGGGCAGGTGCAGGGTGACCTCTCCGTGCTCAACGGCAGCCGCATCAGCGCCTTCCGCACCGGGCGCGGTTATTCCGTGGGCAACCCGCCCTGGTGGCTCGTGCCCTATCTCTGGATCGGCGAAGACCCCTACGTGGTCATCGCGCTGATGCTGGCCGCGGCGCTGCTGCTGGGCCTGCCGACGGCGTGGATGCTGCGCCGCCGTTCCGCCATGCGCCTGCGTGCGCGCAGCCCGAAGGACCACTGACGGATGCGAAAGCCGCTCCCCTTCCTCCTGCTGGCCACGCTGGTGGCCGCGCCCGCCATGGCACAGGAGGCTCCGGCCTCCGGCGCCGTCGGAATCCTGATCCGGCAGGCGGAACGCTGGCTGGGGCAGGATCGTCCGGATCTGGCCGCGGCGCCGGTGGAGCGGGCCCTGGCGGCTGAGCCGCAGAACCCCTCGGCCCTGGAAGTGGCGGCGCGGCTTGAACTGGCGCGTGGCAACCGGGATGCGGCGAATGGCTACCTGATCCGGCTGCAACGCACCGGCGCGACGGCGCAGATGGAATCCGTGCAGGATGCGCTGCGCGCCAGCCTGCTCGACCGCACCGGCATCGAGGAAGCCCGCCGGCTGGCCCAGGATGGCCGCGCCGCCGCCGCGGTGCAGCGCTACCGCGCCGTCTTCGGCAACCGCCCGCCGCCCGAGGAATTCGCCGCCGAGTACTACCAGGCCCTGGCCGGTGCGCCGGCGACGCGGGAGGAGGGGGTGCGGAATCTCGGCCGCCTCGCTGACCGGCCCGGCGCGGATGACCGCACGCGCCTCGCCTATGCCCAGGCACTGACCTTCGCACCGGCCACCCGCACCCAGGGCATCGAGCGTCTGCGCGCCCTGGCCGAGGTGCCCGATATCTCGGTCGAGGCGCGCCGCGCCTGGGCCGCCGCGATCGGCTTCGCCGGCAACGACCCCGCGATCGCGCCGCAGGCCGAGACCTTCCTGCGCCGTTTCCCGGATGACACCGCCATGGCGCAGCGCCTGGCCACGCTGCGCAGCACCCCCGCACCCACCGCGGCCGTGCCCGACCCGGATGCCGCGGCGCGGGAGACGGCCTTCGCCCGGCTCGAAGCCGGTGCCCTCGGCGACAGCGCGCGGCGGTTCCAGGCGCTGGTGCAGGACAACCCTGCGGATGCCGATTCCCTCGGCGGCCTTGGCATCATCCGGCTGCGGGAAGGCAACCTGCCGCAGGCGCGGGATCTGCTGGAGCGCGCCATCGCCGCCAACCCGGCCAATGCCCGGCAGTGGCAGCGCGCCCTGGATGCGGCCTCCTATGGGGAGGAAGTCGCCTCCGCCCGTGCCGCCTTGCGCCGGGGCGCGCTCGATCAGGCCGATGCCGCCGGCCGGCGCGCCGCCCTGCGTGATGTGGAAGACCGATCCGACGCCGAGACGGTGCTGGGCGAGATCGCGCTGCGCCGTGGCGACGCGCCGGGGGCGGAGGCCCGGTTCCGGGCGGCGCTGGCCCGGCGCCCCGGCTTTCCCACCGCCCAGGCCGGGCTGAATGCCGCGCTGCGGGCGCAGAATCGCGGCGGCGAGGTCGCTGTGAGCCAGGCCAGCGTGCCGGGCGCGGTGCCCGGCGCGGCGGCTGGCGGCACACCGCCCGCGCCCGCCGCCGCCATCGCCTTCCGCACCGAGGCCGCGCGCATGGCCGACCCGGCCGCGGCTGCCGCATTGCTGCGCAATGCCGTGGCGGCGGCGCCGGATGACCCCTGGATTCGCCTCGACCTGGCCCGCGCGCTGCGCCGCCAGGGCCGTGGCGCGGAGGGCCGCGCGCTGGTCGAGGAACTGGCCGGCCGGCTCAATACGCCGGATGCGACCTATGCCGCGGCACTGATGGCGGAGGAGGATGGCAGGCTCGCCGATGCCGATGCCTTCCTGGCCCGCATCCCCGCCAATCGCCGCAGCGCCGACATGTCCCGCCTTGCCACCCGCATCCGCAGCCAGCGCGACGTGGCGGCGGCGGTGGCGCTGATGGCGGCTTCGCCGCTGGATGGCCGCACCCGGCTGCTGACCATCGCGGCCCGGCCAGACCCCACCGGGTCCACCGCCGCCGCCGTGATCCGTGCCTTCGGCGAGGCCGGCGACCGGCCTGGCGCCGGGGAAGCCGGGCGGGTCGCGGCGATCGCCAACCGCACGCAGGTGCCGGCCCGTATCGCCATCGCCGGCGCGCTGCTCTCGGCCGGGCTGGAGGCGGAAGCGGTGGCGCTCGCCGCCGAGATCGAGGCCGGCGGCGTGTCCGCCGAGGCGCAGCGCGACCTCGCGGCGTTGCGCGGCGGCGCCGCGATCCGCGCCGCGGACCGGCTGAACGAGGCAGGCGACCAGGCCGGTGCCTTCGAACGCCTGCGCCCGGCCCTGGCCTCCGGCAGTGACCCGGCCGCGCAACTGGCCCTCGCGCGCCTCTACATCACCGCCCGGCAGCCCGCCGAGGCGCTGCGGATCGCGGAGACCCTGCTGGCCCGCGACCCGCGCAATGTCGAGACGCGGCGCGCCACCATCGAGGCGGCGATCGCCGCCGGAGACCGCCAGCGCGCGGCGCAGTTGCTCGCGGAAGGCCGCAGCGCCATGCCGGGTGATGCGCGCATGCTGCTGCTGGAGGCCCGCGTGGCGCGGGATGCCGGGGATGGCGGCAGGGCGCGCCAGGCGCTGGAGGCCGCGCAGCGGCAACGCGCCGCTGAACTCGGCGGCGGGCGCGGCCTGGCCCCGGCGACGCCCGCCGGCCAGACCAATCCCTTCGGCCCCGCCGCGGTGGCGCGGCCCGGCGTGCCGGCCGACCCGCTGAGCCGGGAGATCGAGCGCGAGCTGGCCGCGCTGCGCGACGATGTCGGCCCCAGCCTGGCCGCCATCGCCTCCGGCCGCATGCGCTCCGGCGATGGCGGCCTCGACAAGCTGAGTGAGCTTTCGGCGCGGCTGGAGGGGGTGGCGGCGCTGCCGGTGATCGGCGGTCGGCTGACCGCCTTCGCGGAGCCCACCACCATCGATTCCGGGTCGCTGGAGAATTCCCGGCAGGCGCGGCAGCGCTTCGGCACCAGCGTGCTGAACGGGGCAGGGACCTTGCCGGCGCCGCGCGATTCCGGTGCCGCCGGCGTCGGCGTCGGCCTCGCCTATCAGCGCGGGGATTGGCTGCGGCTGGATGTCGGCACCACGCCGATCGGCTTCCAGACCTCCAACATCATCGGCGGTGCCGAGATCGCGCCGCAACTGACCGCGCAGGGGCTGCGCGCGCGCTTCACCGCCGAACGGCGCGGCATGAATGACAGCCTGCTGTCCTGGTCCGGCGCCACGGACCCGCGCACTGGCACAAGCTGGGGCCCGGTGCTGCGGACCGGTGGGCGGGCGCAGCTCGAATTCCCGCTCGGCAATGGCTATGGCTATATCGGCGGCGGCTATTCCAGCCTGGATGGCAGCGGCGTCGCCTCCAATACCCGGATCGAGGGTGGCGCGGGCGTTTCCGTCCCGGTCTGGCGGCAGGGGGACGCGGAGCTGCGGACCGGGCTGGACCTCGTCTACCTCGCCTATGAGCGCAACCTGCGCTACTTCACCCTCGGCCATGGCGGCTATTTCTCGCCGCAGCAATACACGGCGCTGAACATCCCGGTGGACTACCGTGGCCGGAGCGGCGACCTGTCCTATGGCGTCGGCGCCACCATCGGCTATGCGGCCTGGCGGGAGGATTCCGCGCCGGTCTTCCCGAACGATCCGGGTCTGCAGGGCCAGCTGGTGTCGCTGGCGAATTCCACGGCGGGCACCGATAACCCGATCCTGGCGAATTTTCGCAGCCAGTCCCAGGCCGGTGCCGTGGGCGGGATCAGGGCGGATCTGGATTATGCGCTGAACCCGAGCCTCTCGATCGGGGCCGGGCTGCGCTACGACAAGGCTTCGAATTTCGACGAGACGCGGTTCCAGCTGCGCCTTCGGAACCGCTTCTGAAGCCGGGCCGCGGTCAGCCCTGGCCGGCCAGGACCCCGCGCAGCCAGGCGACGCGATCCCGGACCGCGGCCTCCGCCGCCGCCTCCGCCTCCCGGTACGCGCGCAGCACCTGCTCCCCGAGGGGGGTCAGGCGCGCGCCACCGCCGCCCGATCCGCCCATGGCGGTCGTCACCAGCGGCTCCCGGAAATCTTCGTTCAGCGCGCTCACCAGATCATGCGCCCGCTGGTAGGACATCTGCATGCGCCGTCCGGCCGCGGCGATGGAGCCTGCGTCGCGGATCGCCTCCAGCAGCTCGGCCTTGCCCGGGCCGATGGCGACCTGTTCGCCCAGGGCGAGCCGCAGCGTCAGCATCCGCCGCCCCACTTCGCCCCGATTGCGCCGTCCTGCCATGGCGCCAGGAAACCACGCGCGCCAGCCGGCGCCAACCACCTCCCGCCTCGGCGCGGCGCCCCGGGCTTGCCCTGTCCGGGCACCACGCTTAAGCAACCCGGGAGATGGAGGCAGCCCATGACATCGCCCACCGGCCCGCTTCGCGGCCTTCGTGTTCTCGACCTGACCCGTGTCCTGGCCGGCCCCACCTGCACCCAGATGCTGGGTGACCTGGGTGCGGAGGTCATCAAGATCGAAAAGCCCGGCTCGGGCGACGACACCCGCGGCTTCGCGCCGCCGGTTTGGCCGGAGACCGAGGAAAGCGCCTATTTCCTCGGGGTCAACCGCAACAAGAAGTCGCTGACGCTGGATATCGCCAAGCCGGAAGGCCAGGCGATCATCCATGATCTGCTGGATGGCTGCGACATCCTGGTGGAGAACTTCAAGGTCGGCGCACTGGCGAAATACGGCCTGGGCTTCGAACAGCTCAGCCAGAAATTCCCCGGCCTGATCTATTGCTCGATCACCGGCTTTGGTCAGACCGGCCCCTATGCGCCGCGTCCGGGCTATGATTCGCTGATCCAGGCGATGGGCGGCGTCATGTCCCTGACCGGGGAGCCGGATGGGCTGCCGCAGAAGGTGGGCGTGCCGGTGGCCGACCTGTTCGCCGGCTTGTATGGCTGCATCGGCATCCTGGCGGCGCTTCGCCACCGGGAACGCACCGGCCAGGGCCAGCAGGTGGATATCGGCATGCTGGACACCAGCGTGGCCTGGCTGGCGAACCAGGGCATGAACTACCTGGCGACCAAGGAAAACCCGGTGCGGCTGGGCAACCAGCACCCGAACATCGTGCCCTACCAGGTGTTCCCGACGCGGGACGGGCATATCGTGCTGTCCGTCGGCAATGACCCCACCTTCGTGCGCTTCTGCGAAGTGACCGGCCAGCAGGCGCTGCTGTCCGACGAACGCTTCGCCACCAACGCCGCGCGCGTCGCCAACCGCGATTTCGTGACCCAGACGCTGACGCCCGTGATGCAGCAGCGCAGCACGGATGAATGGGTGGCCGCGCTGGAGGCCGCCAAGATCGGCTGCGGCCCGATCAATACGCTGGAGAAGGTCTTCGCGGACCCGCATGTCCAGGCCCGCAAGGTGGTGGTGGAGATGCTGCACACCTCCGGCGCCACGGTGGAGGTCATCGCCAATCCGGTGCGGCTTTCCGCCACCCCGGCGGATTACCGCGTGCCGCCGCCCAGGCTGGGCGAACACTCCGAGGAAGTGCTCTCCGGCCTTCTGGGCATGAGCGAAAGCCGGATCGCGGCGCTGCGCGAGAAGGGCGTGGTCTGAATGCGGGCGGGAAGGCTGCGCTACCTGCTGGGTGCGGCCTTCCACCAGCTGGCCTGGACCGAATGGGGGCCGGCGGATGGCGCCCCCGGGGACATCCCCGTGGTCTGCGTCCACGGCCTGACCCGCAATGGGCGGGATTTCGATGCGCTGGCGCAGGCGCTGGCCGCGCAGGGCCGGCGCGTGCTGTGCCCGGATCTGCCGGGGCGTGGCCTGTCTGACTGGCTGCCGGACCCGGCGATGTATGCGCCGCCGGTCTATGTCGGCGCGCTGGCGCATCTGCTGGCGCGGCTGGATGGGCCGGTTGATTGGGTCGGCACCTCGCTGGGTGGCATCTGCGGCATGATGGTAGCCGCCGCCACGGGGAACCCGATCCGCCGCCTGGTGCTGAACGATGTCGGGCCGCTTGTGCCGCAGGCGGCGATCGCGCGCATCCAGGCCTATCTCGCCGAGACACCCCGCTTCGCGGATCTCGCGGCGGTGGAGGCGCATCTGCGCCAGGTGCATGCGCCCTTCGGCCAACTGACCGACGCGCAATGGGGCCATCTGGCGCACCATTCGGCCCGGGCGGCGCCGGAAGGCGGGCTGATGCTGCATTTCGACCCCGCCCTCGCCGTGCCGATCCGCGCCCGGCCGCCCGAGCCGGTGGACCTCTCGGCGCTGTGGGGATTGGTCTCGGTTCCCGTCCTGGCGATCCGTGGCGCTGAGAGCGACCTGCTATTGCCGGAGACGCTGGCCGCAATGGCCGCGCGCCCCGGCGTGCGGGTGGCGGAGATTCCGGCGGTCGGGCATGCGCCGGCGCTGATGGATGCGTCCCAGGTGGCTCTGGTGGCCGGCTTCCTGGACTGACCTCAGCGCGGCCCCGGCTCGTTCTCCAGAAGCCGGGCGATGCGGCCGGGTGGCCGCGCCGTCTCCAGCCGCAGCAGGCCGAACCGCAGGCGGAGCTTCTGCCAGCGGTCGAGCGCCCCATCCGGTGCCGGTAGTGGCGGCAGCCGGTGCGCGTCTTCCTGCATCAGGGCCAGGCGGGCCTGCCGCGCGCGGTGCAGCCGCCACCAGGCGAGGGTCTTCGCCTCGCCAGGCCGGGCGAATTGCCAGACCATCAGCGCCTCCACCTCCGCCCGCTGCGCCCGCAGCGCCGCCACCGCGGGCTCGCTGCCGCGGTCGGAGGCGCCGTGCCAGGGGCGGGGGAAGGGGGTCGGTTCAGCCATGGCGCAGCAGCGTCGCGGCCTCCACGGCGAAGTAGCTCAGCACGCCATCCGCGCCGGCGCGCTTGAAGCCGAGCAGGCTTTCCATCATCGCGCGGTCATGGTCGAGCCAGCCATTGCGGACGGCGGCCATGATCATCGCGTATTCGCCTGACACCTGGTAGGCGAAGGTCGGCACGGCGAAACGGTCCTTCACGCGGCGGACGATGTCGAGATAGGGCATGCCCGGCTTGACCATCACCATGTCCGCGCCTTCGGCGAGGTCCAGCGCCACCTCGCGCAGCGCCTCATCCGTATTGGCGGGGTCCATCTGGTAGGTCTTCTTGTCGCCCCCCTGCAGCGAGGCGCCGGAGCCCACCGCATCCCGGAACGGGCCGTAGAAGGCCGAGGCGTATTTGGCGGCGTAGGACATGATCCGCGTGTGGATCAGCCCCTTGGCATCGAGCGCCGCGCGGATGGCGCCGATGCGGCCATCCATCATGTCCGACGGCGCGATGATGTCGATGCCGGCCTCGGCCTGGATCACCGCCTGGATCGCCAGGATCTCCACCGTCTCGTCATTCGCCACATACATGCCGCCCGGCCCGGGGCGCAACACGCCGTCATGACCGTGGTCGGTGTAGGGGTCGAGCGCCACGTCGCCGACCAGGCCGAGATCCGGGAATTCCCGCTTCAGCAACCGGGCGGCGCTGCACATCAGGTTTTCCGGATTCTTCGCCTCGGTCCCCTCGCCATCCTTCCTCGATGGGTCGGTGGCGGGGAACAGGGCAAGCGCCGGGATGCCGAGCTTCGCCGCCGGCTCCACATGCGCCGCCAGCCGGTCCAGCGTGACCCGCTTGATGCCGGGCATGGAGGCCACCTCGGTCTCGATGCCCTGGCCCTCGATGACGAAGATCGGCCAGATCAGGTCATCGACCGAGAGCTTGTTCTCCGCCACCAGACGCCGGGTGAAGGCATCCACCCGGTTGCGGCGGGGGCGCTGGGCCGGATAGCCACTCATGCCGCGGCGGCCGCCAGCGCCTGGTCGAGATCGGCGATGATGTCGTCGATATGCTCGATGCCGATGGACAGGCGCACATAGCCCGGGCTGACGCCGGATGCCGCCTGTTCCTCGGCCGAGAGCTGGCTGTGGGTGGTGGTGGCGGGGTGGATCGCCAGGCTGCGGGCGTCGCCGATATTGGCGACGTGGTAGAACATCTTGAGCGATTCGATGAACTTGCGGCCCGCCTCGGCACCGGCCTTCAGTTCGAAGCCCATCAGGCTGCCATAGCCGCCCTTCAGCGCCGCATCGGCCCGGCGCTTCGATTCGCCGGTCATCAGGCTGGGGTGGGTGACGCTGGCGACCGCGGGGTGGCCGGCCAGGTGGGCCGCGACCTTGATGGCGTTGGCGCAGTGGCGTTCCATTCGCAGCGGTAGCGTCTCCAGCCCCTGCAGGGTCAGGAAGGCGTTCATCGGCGCCATGGGCGCGCCGAAGTCGCGCAGCAGGATCACCCGCATGCGGATGATGTAGGCGACCGGCCCCATCGCCTTCACCGCCTGGGTCCAGACCGCGCCGTGGTAGCTGGCATCCGGCTTGTTCAGGGTGGGGAAGCGGGCGGCATTGCCCTCCCAGTCGAAATTGCCGCCATCCACCACCACGCCGCCGATGCTGGTGCCATGGCCGCCGATCCATTTGGTGGTCGAGTGCATGACGATGGCCGCGCCGAGTGCCAGCGGTTTGCACAGCACCGGGGCTGCGGTGTTGTCCATGATCAGCGGCACGCCGAGCTTGCGGCCGAGGGCTGCGACTTCCGCGATCGGGAAGACCTGCAGCTTCGGATTGGGCAGCGTCTCCGCATACCAGCAGCGGGTGCGGTCATCGGTGGCATCGGCGAAGGCCTGCGGGTTCGCCGGGTCCACGAAACGGACCTCGATGCCGAAGGATTTCAGCGTATTGGCGAACAGGTTCCAGGTGCCGCCATACAGATCGGTGGAGGAGACGATGTTGTCCCCCGCCTCGCACAGGTTCAGCACGCAGAAGGTGGTCGCCGCCTGGCCGGAGCCCACCGCCAGCGCCGCCACGCCGCCCTCCAGCGCGGCCACGCGCTTTTCCAGCACGTCCACCGTGGGGTTCATGATGCGGGTGTAGATGTTGCCCATCTCGGCCAGGCCGAACAGGCGCTGGGCGTGGCCGGTATCTTGGAACTGGAAGCTGGTGGTCTGGTGGATCGGCACGGCGACGGAACCGGTGGTGGGGTCCGCGCGCCAGCCGGCATGCAGTGCGATGGTTTCCGGATTGGTGCTGTCGGTCATTTTTGCCCCTCTGGCCATCTCTGGCGCTTCCGGGCGCATTGGTGACACGGCACTTGCCCGGACGCCAAGCGGAAGGGGCGGGCCAATGCGGGCGGACCGCCGCCATGCCCGTTTCGTGGATACTCGCGGGCCTGCCACTTGTATATCGGCGATAACGAAACAGTCATCAAAGCGTCAGAGTGCTTTTCGCGCCGACGGG
>NZ_JAUYTS010000100.1 GCF_030695085.1 Falsiroseomonas sp.
TACCGGGGTGATCCGCCCTGCTTCCCAGACCCCGTTCAGCGCGCTGGCCCTGGCGGTGCTGGCGGAGCGTGCCGGGATGCCGCCCGGCGTCTGCAACGTCATCACCGGCCCGGCCAGCGAGACGGGCGGGGAGCTGACCTCCAACCCGCTGGTGCGCAAATTGTCCTTCACCGGCTCCACCGAGGTCGGCCGCAAGCTGCTGGCGCAATGCGCGCCGACCATCAAGAAGACCTCGATGGAACTGGGCGGCAATGCGCCCTTCATCGTCTTCGACGATGCGGATCTCGATGCCGCCGTGCAGGGCACCATGGCGTCGAAGTATCGCAACACCGGCCAGACCTGCGTCTGCGCCAACCGGATCCTGGTGCAGGACGGGGTGTTTGACGCCTTCGCCCAGAAGCTGAAGGTGGCGGTCGAGGCGCTGAAGGTGGGCGACGGGATGGAGCCGGGCGTCACCCAGGGGCCACTGATCAACGCCGATGCGGTGGCGAAGGTGGAAGAGCATATCGCGGATGCCACCGCCAAGGGTGCGAGCATCGTCACCGGCGGCAAGCGCCACGAACGGGGCGGCAATTTCTTCCAGCCGACCATCCTGGCCGATGTGCCGCATGGCGCCCTGGTGTTCCGCGAGGAGACTTTCGGCCCGGTCGCCCCCCTGTTCCGCTTCAAGACGGAGGAGGAGGCGGTGGCGCTAGCCAATGACAGCGAATTCGGCCTGGCCGCCTATTTCTATTCCCGCGACATCGGCCGCATCTTCCGCGTGGCGGAGGCGATCGAGGCCGGCATCATCGGGATCAATGAGGGCATCATCTCCACCGAGGTCGCCCCCTTCGGCGGGGTGAAGCAAAGCGGCCTGGGCCGGGAAGGCTCGAAATACGGCATCGATGATTATCTCGAGATCAAGTATCTCGCCCTCGGCGGCATCGGGACCTGACGATTATGGCCTATGATTTCGACCTCTTCGTCATTGGCGGCGGCTCCGCCGGTGTCCGCTGCGCGCGGGTCTCCGCCGCACATGGCGCCCGGGTTGGCGTGGCGGAGGAGCGATTCTGGGGCGGCACCTGCGTCAATGTCGGCTGCGTGCCGAAGAAGATCATGGTGAACGCCACGGAATACGGCCAATGGGCGGAAGACGGTGCCGCCTTTGGCTGGGATATCGAAATCCGTGGCCATGACTGGGCCAAGCTGGCCAAGGCGCGGGATGCCGAGGTGGCGCGGCTTTCCGGCATCTATGGCAAGCTGCTGGCCGGCAATGGCGTGACCACCTTCGACGCCCGCGCCACCCTGCTCGACGCCCACACCATCCAGGTGGGGGAGCGGAAGGTGACGGCGGAGCGCATCCTGGTCGCCACCGGCGGCACGGCGCAGCGGCTGGACATTCCGGGCGCCGAGCTGGGGCTGATCTCGGATGATCTGTTCACCCTGAAGGCGTTGCCGAAGCGGGTGGTGGTCATTGGCGCCGGCTATATCGCCCTGGAATTCGCCTGCATCCTGCGCGGCCTGGGTGCGGAGGTGGATGTGATGTACCGCGCCGCCCTGCCGCTGCGTGGCTTCGATGACGATATCCGCACTGCGGTGGTGGCTGCCATGACCGCCCAGGGCATCCGGCTGAACCCGGATGTCTCGCCCACGCGCATAACTCAGGTGGAGGGCAGCCTGCTGGTCGGCATGTCCAGCAATTTCATCCGGGAGACGGATGCGGTCTTCTTCTGCACCGGCCGCAGCCCCAACACCAAAGGGCTTGGCCTGGAGGCGGCCGGCGTGGCGATGAATGCGGCGGGTGCCATCACGGTGGATGAGGAGCACCGCAGCAGCCAGCCGAACATCTACGCCCTGGGCGACGTGATCGACCGGATCAACCTGACGCCGATGGCGACCGCTACCGGCCATGCGCTGGCGGATACGCTGTTCGGCAAAAAGCCGCGCAAGGCATCCTATGAGAATGTGGCGACGGCGGTGTTCACCAACCCGCCCATCGCCACCGTGGGCCTGTCCGAGCAGGATGCCGCGGCGCGCGGGCCGGTGGATGTCTTCGTCACCCACTTCACCCCGATGCGCCACACGATCAGCGGCCGCGCGGGGCGCAAGACGCTGATGAAGCTCGTTGTTTGCCAGCGGACGGACAAGATCCTGGGCGCCCATATGCTGGGGGAGGATGCGGCGGAGATCATGCAGGGCATCGGCATCGCCGTCGGCATGGGCGCCACCAAGGCCGATTTCGACCGGACCATCGGCATCCACCCGACGGCGGCGGAGGAGTTCGTCACCCTTCGCACCCGGGCGCGGGAGGCCGGCGTCCAGCCGCCGCAGCAGGCGGCGGCGGAATAGACCCGGCAGGCCAGAGTTTCACATCCCGGCTCCGGGCGCTAAGGTTGCCGCCAGGAGTGGAGCACGGACAAAAATGATAGCGCGCGCGTGGACCCCGGATAGCTGGCGGGCGATGCCCATCCGGCAGGTTCCGGACTATCCCAACCAGGCCCTTCTTCGGGCCACCGAGGATAAGGTCCGTCGATTTCCGCCGCTGGTATTTGCAGGTGAGGCGGATCGGCTGAAGGCCCAGCTGGCACGCGCGGGTGATGGCCACGCCTTTGTCCTGCAGGGCGGCGATTGCGCGGAGAGCTTCGCCGAATTCCACGGCAATACCATCCGGGACACCTTCCGGGTGCTGCTGCAGATGGCCGTGGTGCTGACCTTTGGCGCTGCGGTGCCGGTGGTGAAGCTCGGCCGCATGGCCGGGCAATTCGCCAAGCCGCGCAGCAGCGACAGCGAGACCATCGATGGCGTGACCTTGCCCTCCTACCGGGGCGACATCGTCAACGGCCCGGATTTCACGCCGGAGGCGCGGGTGCCCGACCCCTCGCGGATGGAATTCGCCTATCTGCAATCGGCCGCCACGCTCAACCTGCTGCGCGCCTTCGCGACCGGCGGCTACGCCGATCTGCACGAGGTGCATCGCTGGAACCTCGACTTCGCCGCCCGCAGCCCGCTCGCCGACCGCTATGCGGGCCTGGCGCACCGGATCGATGAGACGCTGCGCTTCATGGGCGCCTGCGGCATGTCCGACCTGCCGCAGGTGCGGGAGACGGAGTTCTACACCTCCCACGAATCCCTGCTGTTGCCATTCGAGGAGGCGCTGACCCGCCAGCCCTCCACCCATCCGGGCCGTCACTATGCCTGTTCGGCGCATTTCCTCTGGATCGGTGACCGCACGCGGCAGCCGGATGGCGCGCATGTGGAATTCCTCCGCGGCGTTGCCAACCCGATCGGCATGAAGGTCGGCCCGACCATGGAGGCGGATGAGCTGGTCCGCCTGACCGAAATCCTGAACCCGTCCAATGAGAAGGGTCGCCTGACCCTGATCTCCCGGATGGGGGCGGACAAGGTGGAGGGCAAGCTGCCGGGCCTGCTCGGGGCGGTGAAGCGCGCCGGCCGCAACGTGGTCTGGCTGTGCGACCCGATGCACGGCAATACGGTGAAGGCCGGCGCCTACAAGACGCGGCCCTTCGACCTGATCCTGTCTGAGATCCGCCGCTTTTTCGACTGCCATGCGGCGGAAGGAACCATCCCGGCCGGCGTGCATGTCGAGATGACGGGGCAGAACGTGACGGAATGCCTCGGCGGCGCGCACCGGATGACGGAGGCCGATCTGGCCGCCAACTACGCCACTTTCTGCGACCCTCGGCTGAATGCCGAGCAGTCGCTGGAACTGGCCTTCTTGATCTCGGAGGAGTTGAAGGCGCGTCGCCCCGATGCCGCGGTGCTGCCGGCCAGGGCAGCCCAGTGACGGCCATGCCTCATCCCATATCCCCCGGGGCCCGATCGCTGCCGCCTGCGGTGGAGGATATTCCGGCCTGGACCGACAGCTACTTCAACCGCACCCGGGCGGTCGTCGAGAAATTCGGCGATTGCCGGGTGACCTATGCGGTCTTTCTGCGCCGGCCGGTGATCTCTGCGCCGCGGCTGGCGACGACCTGGCTGGAGGCGGTCGCGGCCCGGCGGGAGACCCGCTTCGAGGTGGAGCTGATGCACCGGGAGGGGGATTGGGTCGGCGCCGGCGACCCGATCTTCTACCTCTCCGGGTCCTTCGCCCAGCTCGCGGATGTGGAGACCATCCTGCTGCAGAAGGTCGGCCCGGCCTGCGTCGCGGCGCACAACGCCTACCAGATGTGCGTCGAACTGCCGCAGGTGCCCTTCCTCGCCATGGAGGCCCGACACTGCGCCGGGGCCGAGATGCAGGAAATGATGGCCTATGCGGCGGCCATCGGCAGCGCCTCGGCGCAGCGGGAGGGTGCGAAGGGCTTCATCGGCAACGCCAATGACGCGACCGCCCATTGGTTCGGCGCCGCCCGCGGCCGCGGCACCATGCCGCATGCCCTGATCGGTTATGCCGGTTCCACCGTTCGCGCGGCGGAGATGTTCCACGAGACCTACCCGGGCGAAGACCTGACCGTGCTGGTCGATTATTTCGGGCGGGAGGTGACGGACAGCCTGGCGGTCTGCGCCCGCTTCCCGGAACTCGCGGCGGCGGGGCGGATGGCGGT
This sequence comes from Falsiroseomonas sp., assembly GCF_030695085.1. Lineage (GTDB taxonomy): Bacteria > Pseudomonadota > Alphaproteobacteria > Acetobacterales > Acetobacteraceae > Falsiroseomonas. The sequence goes on from NZ_JAUYTS010000100.1 coordinate 4,542, forward strand.
GCGGCTGGACACGCATGGCGGCCGCTTCCTGGAAGGGCTGGACCCCGGCGAATCCTACGCGGTGCTGGAACGCCATGCGCCACAGGCCGTGCGCCGCTATCGCAGCGAGACGGAACTGCGCCACCTGGTCGGTACCGGCGTTTCGGCGGCGGCGATCTGGCGGATGCGGGAGGCGCTGGATGAGGCCGGCTTCCCGAAGGTCCGCATCGTCGCGTCCTCCGGCTTCGGGGTCCGCAAATGCCGGGTGATGGCGGAGGCGAAGGCGCCGATCGACGTGGTCGGCACTGGGTCCTTCATCCCCGATGCCTGGTACGAAACCTACGCGACCGCCGATATCGTGGCCTATGACGGCGTGCCGCGGGTGAAGGTGGGCCGCGAATTCCTGCTGCGGAACGGTGCCAGGCGACGCGGCCAGGGCTAACGCAGCTCGACGCCCTTCTGCCCGCGCGCGGCGGCTTCCGCCATCAGCTTGCGTTCCTGCTGCGCGCCTTCCGAATCGGTGAAGAAGGTGAAGATGGCGAAGCGCTGCCCGACGGTGACGGGCAGCGCCTCATGCAGCAGGTCGCAGCAGAATATGGCGCAGCCGCCGGCGGGGGGTTCGTAGGAATCAGGCCCGAATTCCGGAAACCGCAGCGTGCCGCCTTCATAGGCACCGCTGTTCAGGTTGAGGCTCATGGCGAAGCGCCGATGCGCGGTGAAGGGCGTGCGGTTGTCGCGATGCGCGCCGAAGGCGCCTGCCGTCTCGGCAGCGTAGCAGCCAATGCGGGGCGCCTCGAAGCTCGCCGCGCGGAAGCGGAAGGCGCGCCACATTTCCGGCAGCACCCGGCGTTCCAGGCGGCGCTGAAAGGCGGCGTAGAGCGTCCGGTCGGTCAGGAACACGTCCGTGCGGCGCTTGATATCGGTCACCAGGCCAGCCCCGGCGCCTGCTGCCGCGACCCGCCCCTGTTGCTTTTCGCCCTCCTCCCAATGCATGAGCAGCGCCGCGATCATCGCCGGCTCCAGCACCTGCGGGATCAGCAGCACGGGCGCGCCGCTGCGCCGCAGGACCGGCGCCTCTGGTTCCGGCAGGGTGGCCAGCGCGGCCTTCAGCGCTGCCTCGCCCGGCTGCGCGAAGCTGAGCCGCCCGCGCGGCGAGATCACCGCCACGCCACCTTGTGGCAGCCCGAGGCCGAGAAACAACTTTCGCTCGGCATCGAACAGCCTGGGTGGTCCGTCCTTTGGCTCGTTGGTCCCGGCCTTGCCGTCGGCGACCAGGATGATCCGCGCCTGCCGCTGCCGCGCTACCTCCTCGGCCTGCTTGGTCTGTGTCGGTGTGGGCAGGCTGCCCAGGACCAGCACGCGGTACAGGCCCGCGATCGACTGGTGATGCAGGTCGAACAGGGCGCCAGCGGCGTCCGGAAGCGACAGGGCCGGCAGAAGGTCGCCGGGCAGGAAGGGGTCAGGTGCTGCCATCGGTGTCCCTCGCTCCATGGGCAATCGGCCTGCCCTTCATTAGACTGAAGCGGATGTCCGGCGAAGCACCCTCCCCAACCGCCGCGGCAGCGGGCGCGAACCCCGCCGCGCGGGAGCGCCGGATCGGTTTTGCCTGCGCCTTCGCGGTGCTGTTCGTCTGGGCGGGATTCCTGCTGTCCTCGCGTCTCTCAGCGAGCCAGTCGCTGACACCCTGGGATGTCGCAGCCTTGCGCTATTCGGGCGCCTTCCTGGCCGCGCTGCCTCTGGTCGCGGTGCTTGGCCTGCCGAGGCTGCCGCCGCTACGATTGCTGGCCCTGCTCGGCGCGGCCTCCTTCGGCTTTCCCATCTTCGCCTATCACGGCTTCACCTTGGCGCCGGCCGCCCATGGCGGCGTGATGCTGCCGGGCACGCTGCCCTTCCTGACCGCTGCGCTGGGGGTCGCCTTTCTCGGGGAGGCCTGGACCCGCCGGCGGGCGGCATCGCTCGTTGTCGTGGCCTGTGGAATCGGGTTGCTGGCCAGCGATACGCTGGGTGCCCATCCGGGGGCCTGGCGTGGCGACCTGCTGTTCCTCGCCGGATCCTGCTGCTGGGCGATCTACACCTTGCTGATCCGGCTCTGGGGGATTGGGGCGATGCAGGCGACGCTGTCGATCGCCCTGTGGTCGGCGCCGATCTACCTGCCCGTCTGGTGGTTCCTGCTGCCGTCGAGCATCGGCACGGCGAGCGCGGGCGTGGCACTGTATCAGCTTATCTACCAGGGCATCTTCGCCACGATCCTGGCCGGCCTTTTGTTCACCAAGGCGGTCACGGCCCTTGGCGCGCCGACCACCACCACCATCACCGCCCTGGTGCCGGGGATGGCGGCACTGGCGGCCTGGCCACTGCTGGGTGAGCCGCTCGGCCTGCTCGGCTTTGCCGGTGTCGGATTGGTTTCGGCCGGCATGATCCTGACGGTGGTGCGGTTCCCGCCCCGCGCGCGTTGACCCTTCGGGGGGGCGTCCCTAGGTTCGCCGGATCATGACAGACCGGCTCCGCATCGCGCTCGCCCAGATCAACCCGCATGAGGGCGCGCTCGACGCCAATGCTGCGCGCATCCGCCAGGCGCGGGCGGAGGCCGCGGCCGCGGGCGCGGATCTGCTGGTGACCCCAGAATTCTCCATCGCCGGCTACCCGCCGGAGGATCTCGTCCTCAAGCCCGCTTTCGTCGAGGCCTGCATGCAGCGGATCGAGGCGCTGGCCGCCGAGACCGCGGATGGCGGGCCGGGCGTGGTGGTGGGCGGACCGTGGCGGGATGGCGACAGGCTGCACAATGCGCTGTTCGTGCTGGAGGGTGGTCGCATCCTGGCGCGGCGGGCGAAGCATGAATTGCCGAATTACGGCGTGTTCGACGACAAGCGCGTCTTCATCGCCGGCCCCGCGCCCGGCCCGGTTGCCTTCCGCGGCGTCCGCCTCGGCCTGATGATCTGCGAGGATTGGTGGTTTCCCGCGGTCAGCGAGACACTGGCCGAAAGCGGCGCGGAGATGCTGATCAGCATCAACGGCTCCCCCTTCGAGGCCACCAAGCAGGATACCCGGGTGCAGCTTGCCGTGGCGCGGGTGGTGGAAACCGGACTGCCCTTCGTCTTCCTCAACCAGATCTGTGGCCAGGATGAGCTGGTTTTCGACGGTGCCTCCTTCGTCCTCAACGGCGACCGCAGCCTGGCGGTGCAACTGCCGATGTTCGAGGAAAAGCTGGCGATCACGGATTGGTCGCGCGGGCCGCAGGGCTGGGTCTGCGCGCCGCAGAAGGTGCCACCGGCGATGCCGGAGCTTGAGCAGATCTATCGCGCCATGATGCTCGGCCTGCGGGACTATGTGACCAAGAATGGCTTCCCCGGGGTTGTGCTCGGCCTGTCGGGCGGCATCGACAGCGCGCTGTCCGCCGCTGTCGCGGCCGATGCGCTCGGGCCGGACCGGGTGCGGGCGGTGATGCTGCCCTCGCCCTATACCTCCCGCGACAGCCTGGACGATGCCGAGCAGTGCGCGAAGCTGCTGGGCATCCGGTATGAGAGCATCCCGATCGGGGCGGCGATGGAGGCCATGCAGGGGATGCTGGCACCCGCCTTCGGCAACCGGCCGGCGGATACCACCGAGGAAAACCTGCAATCGCGCCTGCGCGGCGTGACGCTGATGGCGCTGTCCAACAAATTCGGGGACATGCTGCTGACCACCGGCAACAAATCCGAGATGAGCACCGGCTACGCCACGCTGTATGGCGACATGTGCGGCGGCTATTCGGTGCTGAAGGACGTCTGGAAGATGACGGTCTTCGCCCTTTCGCGCTGGCGGAACGAGAATGTGCCACCGGATGCGCTGGGGCCGCAGGGGCCGGTGATGCCGGACCGGGTGATCACCAAGCCGCCCTCCGCGGAACTCAAGCCCGACCAAACCGATCAGGACACGTTGCCGCCCTATGAGGTGCTGGACGCGATCCTGGAGGGTCTGGTGGAACGTGAGCTGGATGTGGACACGCTGGTGGCCCAGGGACATGACCGCGCCACGGTGCTGCGGATCTGGCGCATGCTGGACCGCGCCGAATACAAGCGCCGCCAGGCGCCGCCGGGTGTGAAGATCACCCCCCGCGCCTTCGGGCGCGACCGCCGCTACCCGCTGACGAACGGCTTTTCCGGATTGATCGCATGAGTGGCCATGATGAGGGGGATGAAGACCCCATTTTCGCCCGCGAGGTGCTCGGCCAGGTCGAGGGACTCGAGGTGCGGATCATGGACCTGTCCGGCGCCAATGGCGCGGAGCCGGTGGAGGTGGTGCGGGGCTTCGGCACCGTGGCCCACGCCAACGCCTTCGCGCGGCGCTATGTGCGGGATTCGGTGGATATCTGCCGTGCCCCCGGCATGGACGCCAAGGCGGTGATGGCGGCCTGGGGCACCTTCGGCGAGGATGCCGAGGTGCAGGGCGCCGGCGAGGATGCCTGGCGCAGCGCCAATGAACTGGCCGATTTCGCCGCGCGTGCCGCGACGGACGCCGAGGAACGCAACTGGCGTATCATTGACCCTCGCCGCGACGAGGATGACGACGACGCTGAGGAGGATGGCGAGGCTTAGCCCGCCCTCACTTCCATCCGCCGTCATGGGGCGGCGGCGCATAGACCGGCGCCGGCGCAGCGTAGTGCTGATCGTAGTAGGGGGGCGGGGCCGCATAAATCTGCGCCCGCCCGACCGGAGCCCAGTAGGCCGGCGGCGGCTGGTAGTAAACGACCGGCGGCGGCGGGTAATAGACGACCGGTGGCGGCGCATAGATCACCGCGGGCGGCGCCAGGGCTGCCCCCAGCGCGGCGCCAATCCCCAGGCCCAGCAGCGCACCACCCAACACCGCCGCACCACTATTGTTGTAGTGGCGATATTGATGAGGGTGATGCCCGTAACCGCGGTAGCGCCAATCGGCCAGCGCCGCTTGCGGGGCCATGGCCCCGATTGCCAACACGCTGGCGACGATCGCCACAGGAAGCCTGACCATGGGAAGTCTCCTTACCCGGCCACTTTAACACCACCCACGCGGCTGGAATGCGGTGAAGTGTATCGGGCGCCTTGCCTTGTGCCGCCATTTGCCGTTCCTGTGCCCGCCTGATGAAAGTTCGCTTCGCCCCGTCCCCCACAGGCCTGCTGCATGTCGGCAACGCCCGTATCGCCATCGCCAATTGGTGCCTCGCCCGGCACCGGTCTGGCCGATTCCTGCTGCGTCTCGATGACACCGACACCGAACGCTCCCGACCCGAATACGCCCAGGCGATCGAGGAGGATCTGCGCTGGCTCGGACTGGATTGGGATGAATTCGCCCGGCAGTCCGACCGCCTGGCGCTGTATGCCGTGGCGGCCGAACGGCTGAAGGCCTCCGGCCACCTCTATCCCTGCCTGGAGACGGAGGAGGAACTGGCCTTCAAGCGGGAACAGCGCACCCGCCAGGGCAAGCCGCCGCTGTATGACCGCGCCGCACTGAAGATGACGTCGGACCAGCTCGCCCGCGCCCTGGCCAATGGCAAGACGCCGCATTGGCGCTTCAAGCTCTCCGGCGGCCATGTCGAATGGCAGGACGGGGTGCTGGGCCGGCGCAGCGTCAAGCTGCCGAGCCTGTCGGACCCGGTGCTGATCCGCGCCGATGGCAGCTTCCTCTATACCTTCACCTCCGTGGTCGATGACCTCGACACCGGCATCACCGACATCGTCCGGGGCGAGGACCATGTCACCAATACTGGCATCCAGCTCGATATCCTCACGGCGCTCGGCGGCGATCCCCGCAGTGTCCGCTTCGCGCACCTGCCGCTGTTGACTGATGCGGATGGTGGGCCGCTGTCCAAGCGGACCGGCAGTGTGGGCCTGCGGCAGATGCGGCGGGACGGGGTGGAGCCGGCGGCGCTGGTCGGCTACCTGGCGGCACTCGGCACCTCGGCCGATCCGGTGGCTTCCATGCCGGCCGATCTTGTCCCGGATTTCGACCTCGGGCGCGTCTCCAAATCGGCAGCCCGCTTCGACACCAGGCAGCTTCTGGCGCTCAACCGCCGCTGGTTGCATGCGCTGCCCTTCGAGGCCGTGAAGGACCGGCTGCCGGAGGCGGCGGGTGAGGATTTTTGGCTCGCGGTGCGCGGCAACCTTGATCTGTTGCGTGAAGCCCGCGACTGGTGGGAGGTTGTCGCCGGTGGTATCGTGCCGCTTGGCGACGCGGCCGACGCCGAACTTCTGCGCCTGGCCGCCGAGACGCTGCCCGAGGAGCCGTGGGATGAGGCCACCTGGCCTGCCTGGACATCCGAGCTGTCGACCCGCACCGGCCGCAAGGGCCGTGCGCTGTACCTGCCGTTGCGTCGCGCCCTGACGGGCGAGGATCACGGCCCCGACCTCAAGGTCTTTCTCCCATTGATCGGCCGCGAACGGGCGCTGAAGCGCCTGTCGCAGGCCGTTGCAGGTTAGGTCCATGGATATCCAGTTCCACAACAGCGCGACCCGCCGCAAGGAACGGTTCGTGCCGATCGATGACCAGCATATCCGCATGTATGTCTGCGGCCCGACCGTCTATGATCTGGCGCATCTGGGCAATGCGCGGCCCAATGTGGTGTTCGACGTGCTGGCGCGGCTGCTGCGGCAGGCCTATCCGCGGCTGACCTATGCCCGCAACATCACCGATGTCGAGGACAAGATCATCGACCGCGCGCGCGAGAGCGGCGAGACGATCGAGGCGCTGACCACCCGCACCGCCGCCGAATTCCGCCGCGACATGGCGGCCCTCGGCGTGCTGCCGCCGGATGTGGAGCCGACCGCGACGGGTTCCATCCCGGAGATGGTGACGCTGATCGAGCGGCTGATCGCCAATGGCCATGCCTATGCGGCGGAGGGCCATGTGCTGTTCTCCGTCGCCAGCTTCCCCGAATACGGTGCGCTGTCCGGCCGTTCCACCGATGAGCTGTTGGCGGGCGCGCGGGTGGAGGTGGCGCCCTACAAGCGCGATGCCGGCGATTTCGTGCTGTGGAAGCCCTCCACGCCGGAGCAGCCCGGCTGGGACAGCCCCTGGGGCCGAGGCCGGCCGGGCTGGCACATCGAATGCTCCGCCATGTCCTGGAAGCAGTTCGGGCCGGATTTCGACATCCATGGCGGCGGCGCCGACCTGATGTTTCCGCACCACGAGAATGAGGTGGCGCAATCCCTGTGTGCCTTCCCGGGCAGCCACTATGCCCGCTTCTGGCTGCACAACGGCATGCTGCTGGTGGATGGCGAGAAAATGGCCAAGTCGGCCGGCAATTTTCGGACCGTGCAGGACATCCTGGAGCATGGACCCTGGGCTGGGGAGGCGTTTCGCCTGCTGCTGCTCCGCACGCATTACCGCGCCCCGTTGGACTACAGCCAAGCGGCGCTGGAGGAGGCGCGGAGGGAGCTGGACCGCTTCTACCGTGCCCTGTCGAAGCTGGCCGCGATCGAGCCGGAGCAGGGCGACGTGCCGCATCCGGCCGAATCACCGCCCTTCGAACAGGCGCTGGCGGATGACCTGAACACGCCGCTTGCGCTGGCCACGCTGCACCATCTGGTTTCCACCGTGAATGACCGGCTCGCCCAGGGCTCGCAGGCGGGTCTTGGCCATCTGAAGGGACGCATCCTGGCCTGCGGCGCGCTGCTTGGCCTGCTTGGCACGGCGCCGGAGGCCTGGTTCCGTGGCGAGGCCGGCGATGCGGCGGCGATTGAGACCGCCATCGCCGCCCGGCTTGCCGCCCGCAAGGCGAAGGATTGGGCGGAGGCGGACCGGATCCGCCAGGATCTGGCGGCGCAGGGCATCCTGCTGGAAGACGGGCCGCAGGGCACGAGCTGGCGCCGTGCGTGATCCGCTTGCTTTCCCTTTGGGGGAAGGTTCTACCGGGTCCTCCGGCCCATCAACCGGAGGACCCGACATGCCCCGCCTCGCCATCGTCACTGCCCTTTCCCTCGTCCTGACCGGGCCTGCGCTCGCGCAACACAGCCATCAGCACCACGGCCAGCACGCGGCACCCGCCGCGCGGCCCGGCACCGCCGAGCCGGCGAGCACGCGGGAATACCGCGCCGCCAGCGAACGCATGCACCGCGACATGGACATTCCCTATACGGGAAACGCGGATCGGGACTTCGCCGCCGGCATGATCCCGCATCATCAGGGCGCCATCGACATGGCCCGCATCCAGCTTCGCCACGGCACGGACCCCGAAATGCGCCAGTTGGCGGAGACCGTGATCCGCACGCAGGAAGCTGAGATCGCGCAGCTCCGCGCCTTCCTCGCCCGAACAACCCCGCGATGACGGGCGGGCGGGAGGATGGCCGCGCCGCGCTGACGGCACCGCCGGGCGAAAGCCCCATCGTGGTGCTGGTGCGGCCGCAGATGGCCATGAATATCGGCACCACGGCGCGGGCCATGGCCAATGGCGGTCTGTTCCATATGCGCGTGGTGGCGCCGCGGGATGGCTGGCCGCAGCCCAACGCCTATGCCGCCGCCTCCGGCGCCGATGCCATTCTGGATGCGGCGCAGGTCTTCCCGGACGTGGCCTCCGCCATCGCCGATTGCCACCGCGTGATGGGCACCTGCCCCCGACCGCGCCACGTCATCGTGCCGCTGCGTGATGCCCGTGCGGCGGCCGCCGATCTGCGCGAGATCAATGGGCGCGGCCTGCGCGCCGCGGTGCTGTTCGGGCCGGAACGCGCGGGGCTGGAGGCGGAGGATCTGTCGCATTGCGACACGCTGGTGCGCTACCCGCTGAACCCGCAACACACCTCGCTGAACCTGGCGCAGGCCGTCATGATCCTGGCCTATGAATGGTGGATGGCGGCCGAGACCACGCCCCCCCGGCAGTTCCTGACCAACGGCACGCCGGTGGCGACCAAGGGTGCGCTGGAGAATTTCCTCAGCCGGCTGGTGGCGGAACTTGATGCCTCCGGCTTCCTGCACAACCCGCCGAAGCGCCCCGGCATGGTTCGCAATCTGCGCCACTGGTTCCAGCGCGGCGAGGTGACGGAACAGGAATTGCGGACCCTGCATGGCGTGGTGACGGAACTGTCCACCGGCCGGATGCAGCGCGGCCGCTTCCCGGCGGAGGACCCCTTGCCGCCCTGGCATGAGGAAGCGCGAAAGGACAGCGCATGATCCACTCGGACGGTACTCCGGTTCCGCCGCTGCCCGACCCGAGCTTCTGCGAAGTGGACGCCGCGGCGCTCGGCCTGGAAGGGCCGAGGCTGTCCTATATGGAGGCCGGGCAGGGGCCGGAGACGATCCTGTGCCTGCATGGCATCGGCGCCAACAGCATGGGCTGGCGCTTCTCCCTCGCCGGCCTGTCCGACCGGGCGCGGGTGATCGCCTGGAACGCACCGGGCTATTTCTTGTCCGACCATTTTGCCGCCGAGGCACCGGTGCCCGAGGCCTATGCGGCGGTGGCGCTCGCGCTGCTGGATGCGCTGGGCGTGCAGGGGCCGGTCTGCGTCGTGGGGTCCTCCTTCGGCTCCATGCTCGGCGCCTGTCTCGCGGCGCGACATCCCGGGCGGGTGGCAAGGCTGGTGATGATGGGCACCTCCCGCGGGCAGCGCTGGAAGGGGGAGGAGGGGCGCGCCGCGATGCTGGCGATGCGACAGGCCAGCGTGGCCGGCGGCGGTGTCGCGCTGGCGCGCACGCGGTCCGAGAAACTCGTGGCGCCAGGCGCAGGGAAGTTGGTGCGCGACCTGGTGCAGGGCATGGTCGCCGCCACCCATCCACGCGGGCTGCTGCAGGCGGCGCGCTGCACGGACCAGGTGGATGTCATCGCCGACTTCGCGCCGCTGATCCGCGCGCCGACGCTTTGCATCAGCGGCGCCGAGGATGCGGTCAATCCGCCGGAGACGGTGGGGCGGCTGATCGCGGCGGCCATCCCCGGTGCGGAATTCGTCTCGCCACCCGGAATTGGACACCTGCCGGAGCTTGAAGCGCCGGCCCGGACATTGGACCTTCTCCGCAAGTATTTCCTCGGAGCCTGACCATGCGCCTGACCCGCCGCCACCTGCTTGCTGCAACGCTGGCCGCGCCCGCCGTCGCGCAGGCG
>NZ_JAUYTS010000113.1 GCF_030695085.1 Falsiroseomonas sp.
AATTGCACGATTTCGGCGCTGAACAGCCGGGCGCGCTCGGCCATCAGCGCACGGTTGCCGGCGCGCCAGGCGGCCAGCGCCGGAATCGCCCAGGCCAGGGCGGCCTGCGCCGGCCGCGCCGGGCAGATCTGCCAGGTATCCAGCGCCTTCGCCAATTGCGCCCGGAAGCCCGGCCCTGCCGCCACCGCGCCAAGCCGGTGGCCGGGTACGCAATAGGCCTTGGAGAAGGAATAAAGGTGCACCAGCCCATCGCGCCAGGCCGGATCGCCGAACAGGGCGTGTGGCGGGGATTGGGCCTCGGTCAGGAAATCCCGGTAGGTCTCATCCAGTACCAGCCAGACGCCGCGCGCGCGGCACAGCTCGGCAAAGGCCTGGATGGTCTCGGGCGGATAGACCGCACCGGTCGGGTTGTTGGGCGTGACCAGCACCAGGGCGCGCACCGGGTTGGCGTCCATCAGCGCGGCGGCCTCGGCCGGGTCCGGCACGAAGCCTTGCTCCGCACGGGCGGGCAGCGGCACGGCGCGCACGCCGCGCATGCTGAGTGCCATCTGATGGTTGAAGTACCAGGGCGCGGGCAGCATCACCGCCTCCCCCGGCGCGGCGAGCACTGCCATGGTCATGGCGAAGGCCAGGTTGCAGCCGGCGGTGATGGCGATGTCCGCGGCCGTGACATCCGCCCCGTAGAAGCCGGAGATATCCGCGGCCAGCGCCTCCCGCAGCTGTGCGTCGCCATCGATCGGGCCATAGCCGGCGCAGGCGAGGCTGCCCGCGGCCTCTGCCAGCCGGGCAAGCAGTTCGGGGGGCGGCGGATAGCCGGGAACCGCCTGGGTCAGGTCCAGCGCCGGGCCGGCGGCGCCGGCATAGCGGGCGGCCCAGATGCGGGCGGCGGGAATCGGCGGCTCGGCGGTGGCGAGCAAAGGAGCGGAGAGCATCATCCGGCCAAACTGCCGCCAGGAGCCTCCGGCGTCCATGCATCCTCGATCAGCGGCCGTCCCGTGATGTGCCGCCAATGATGCCAGAACAGCCGCGCCGCCAGGCCACGCCAGGGCTGCCAGGCGCGCGCGATCTCCGCCAGCTGCTTCGGTGTCGGCCGGGCCGGAAGCCGCTTCAGATGCGCGACGCTGGCGGCGAGCGCGATATCGCCGATGGGGAAGATATCCGGCCGGTCATGCGCGAACAGCATATGCACCTCCGCCGTCCAGCGGCCGAGGCCGCGGATGGTGCAGAGATGCGCCACGGCCGCCTCATCCGCCATGCCGTCCAGCGCCTGCAGCCGCAGCGTGCCATCGAGGCAGGCGGCGGCCAGGGCGCGGGCATGGGCGGCCTTGGGGCGGGACAGGCCGCCCATGCCACACAGCACCGCGTCATCGAGCGTGACCAGTACCGCCGGGTCCAGCGCGCCGGGAATGGCCGAAAGCCGGCGCCAGATGGCGCCGGCCGCCTGGTTCGAGATCTGCTGGCCGCAGATGGTCCGCAACAGGCCGGGCAGGCCGGCCGGGCGCGAGCGCCAGGGCAAGGGGCCGGCGGCCGCCTCGATGGCGGCGAGGTCCGGATCGGCCGCGACCAGCGCCGCCATCGCATCCCGGACCCAAGGGGGGGACGGTTCCGGGAAATGTGGCGGCGGGGACGCAGGAGAGAGGGTCATCCCCGCCGCCAGTACAACACGCCACTCCGGACCGGGAGGGGGGATTCCCGCGGCGAAGTCGGGGCCGAAGCCGGCAGTGGCGCCTTGCCTCTCGTTACATGCGCCCTGCGGGTTACGGCGGAAGGGCCGAAAGCATGAGAAAATGCAACGCCCGGTAACAGGACCCCCAAGGGTCACATGCCGCAACACTGGGCGGGGTTTCGCCCTAGGGGCCGGCGCGCGGCGCGCTATGTTACAGCCATGGACGCAACAGCCCCGCATATCCTCGTGGTCGATGATGACCGCGAAATCCGCGAACTGCTCGGGAAGTTCCTGGAGAAGCAGTCCTTCCGCGTAACCGCCGCCCGCGATGCGCGGGAGGCGCGCAAGCTCTGGCCGCTCGGCCGCTATCATCTGGTGGTGCTGGATCTGATGATGCCGGGCGAATCCGGCCTGGATCTCGCGCGCTGGCTGCGCACCCAATCCGAGGTGCCGATCGTGATGCTGACCGCGATGGGGGAGGAGACGGACCGCATCGTCGGCCTGGAACTCGGCGCCGATGACTACGTGGCGAAGCCCTTCAACCCGCGCGAATTGCTGGCGCGCATCCGCGCCGTGCTGCGCCGTGCGACGGCCGACAGCAGCACCGGCCCGTCCCAGGAGCCACCCGCCAAGGTTCTCCGTTTTGCCGGCTGGGTGCTGGAGCCGACGCGCCGCCGCCTGCTGAATCCGCAGGGCGCGGAGGTGCCGCTGACCGGGGGCGAATACGAATTGCTGATGGTGCTGGTGGAACGCCCGAACCGGGTGTTGACGCGGGACATGCTGATGGACCTGCTGCGCGGCCGCCAGGCCGGGCCGTTCGACCGCGCCATCGACGTCGCCGTCTCCCGCCTCCGTCGCAAGCTGGAGGATGACGGCCGCAACCCGCAGGTCATCAAGACCGTGCGCGGCGGCGGCTATGTGCTGTCCGCCACCGTCGAGCGCGGCTGATGCGTCGCTGGCTGGCCTGGCTGTGGCCGCGCAGCCTGGCCAAGCGCACCGCGCTGGTGCTGATCGGCGGGCTGATCCTGGTGCAGGTGGCGGGGCTGACCATCCATGCGCTGGATCGCGTGGATCTGCAGCGCTACCAGCATGCGCGGGAGATTTCCCAGCGTTCCTTCGGCGCCTGGCGCAGCCTGCTGCCCCTGCCGCCGGACCGCCGGCAGTCGGTGCTGGAGGATCTGGACATGCCACCGGGCATGCGGATCACGCTGGATGAGGTGGCGCTGGCCCAGCCCGGCTTCCCACCGCCGCCACCCGGGCTGATCCGGCTGCTGCGGCTCGATGGGCTGCACCGCGCCCCGCCGCGCCTGCGGCCGCGGGAGGTGATCATCGGCACGCATGGACATCCGGGCCGGTTGATGGTCAGCCTGCGCTTCCCGGACCAGGGCTGGCTCAACCTGCGGCTGGAGATCCCGCCGCCGCGGCCCTGGCATTCCATGACCTTCCTCATCGCCTTCGTCCTGATGACGCTGGCCGCCGTGGCGCTGACCCTGTGGGCGGTGCGGCGGCTGACCCGGCCGGTGACGGCGCTGGCGCAGGCAGCGGACCGGCTCGGCCGCGACGTGAATGCGCCGCCGCTGCCGGAAACCGGCCCGGAGGAGGTCGCCACCGCGGCACGCGCCTTCAACACCATGGCCGAGCGCATCCGCCGCTTCGTCGGCGACCGCACCCAGATGCTGGCCGCCATCGGCCATGACCTGAAGACACCGATCACCCGCCTGAAGCTGCGCGCCGAATTCCTGGATGACGATGAGCAGCGGCGGAAGATGCTGGCCGACCTGGACGAGATGGAGGCGATGATCGCCGCCACCCTGGCCTTCGCGCGCGACGACTCGACGCGGGAGCCCTCGGTGGCGGTGGACCTCGCTTCGCTCTGTCGCACGGTGCTGGACGAGGCGGCGGATGCCAGCCCGGATTTCGCCGAGCTCATCAGCTATACCGGCCCGGAACATCTGACCGTGGCGGCACGGTCTGGCTCACTGAAGCGGGCGCTGGCCAATCTGGTGGGCAATGCGGTGGCCTATGGCGGCTCCGCCAAGCTGCGGCTGCAGCCGCCTGTGGGCGGGGTGGTGCGGATCGCGGTGGAGGATGACGGGCCGGGCGTGCCGGATTGCGAGCTGGAAACCGTTTTCCAGCCCTTCCACCGGCTGGAGGCCAGCCGCAACCGGGAAACCGGCGGCACCGGCCTTGGCCTGCCGATCGCGCGCAACATCTTCCGGGCGCATGGCGGCGATGTGGTGCTGCGGAACCGGCCGGGTGGCGGGCTTTCGGCCCTGGCGACGCTGCCGGTGTGACACGGGTCACGGCCCGAACAGCGCCAGCGCCACCTCCCCGGCCGCCAGGCTGGCAGTAAGGCCGAGCAGCGACCAACGCATCGCCTCCCGCCACGCCGGCTCCCGCACCGCCGGTGCGGCCCGGGCGTGACGCGCGCGCGGGCGCGGCGGGATCCGAAGATCAGGAGGGATGTCGGCCGCAGTATCGGCCTGGAGGCTGCGGCCAAGGGCGATGGTGCTCATGGGGCGAGAGGAACATATCAAGAACATGAAGGCAAGCGCCTTCGTTGCGCGCGGCGGCAACACGCCGCTTGTGAAAACCACCGCACATCGCGAACATGGATCGAGTGAAGGAGCACCGCATGTCCACATCTGACGGGCCGGCACCTGGCCGGCGCCTGCTGATCCTGCGGGTCACCACGCTCGGCCTCACGGCCCTGCCGCTGGCAGCCCAGGCGCAGGAGCCGAAATCCGGCGCGGGCGGCACCGCGCCGGGTGGCAAGGGTGGTGCCCCGCCGCAGCGCAGCGGGCTGACCGATAGCGATCCCTCCGATGATGTCGGCAATGGCCGGGGCGGCAACCGCCCGCCGGCCGGCGTGACGGATCGCGACCCGGGCGACCAGCCCGGGCGCGGCCGTGGCGGCAACCGGGCGGCGGGGCCGAGCGATAGCGACCCGAATGACCCGCCCGGACGCGGCCGCGGCGGCAACCGGGCACCGGCGGGGCCGAGCGACAACGACCCCTCCGACCCGCCCGGCCGCGGTCGCGGCGCCGCGCCGCCGACAAAGCGGACCTGACGCAGCGGCTATCCGATGTGGATGCCGCGCCCGGCGAAGAAGCCATCGAAGCGGCCGGGCGCCATCCGCACATCCGCCTGCGTCGCCGGCGTATCGCCCGAGGGGTTATGGAAGCGTAGCGCGCCCGCCGCATCCCGGCCGAAGACCAGCACCAGATGCCCACCTCGTCCGGGCGGCGCCAGATCCGGCCGCCGGATGCCGGGATGCACCGAGGCGAGGAACAGCCCCTGCGCCGGAATATCGCGCGCCGTCAGCTCCAGCAGGATGCGCGCGGCGATGCCCTGCCCCGCCAGCCAGGCCACCGCGCCGGCATAGACCAGGCCGCGGATGCCACCCTCCGGCGTCTCCAAATAGCCGCCTTCGGCCTGCACACCGCGCCGGATCCCATGGATGGGCGGCAAAGGGCGGCCGAGCGCGCCGAGTGCCATCTGGAGGCAGGCGCAGCCGCAGAGATGCTCCGACCAGCGGGCATACTCCGCCGCATTCGCAGCGCCGCTCGCGGCCCAGAGCGGATCGGTCGCCGCGTCGCGCCCGGCGAGGAAATCCGCGACCAGGTCGCGGCTTTCCCACTGGGCGCGATAGGGGATCAGGCGGCGTCGTTCAGGTGGCAGGCGCTGCGCTGGCCGGGCGCGATCTCCCGCAGCTTCGGCACCTCCACCATGCAGCGGTCGAAGGCGTGCGGGCAGCGCGGGTGGAAATGGCAGCCGGGTGGCGGGTTCAGCGGCGAGGGGATTTCCCCCTTCACCGTGGCGAAGGCGCGCTTGCGGTTGCCGATGCGCGGCACGCTGGCGAGCAGCGACTGGGTGTAGGGGTGGTTGGCGCCGGCGAAGACACGCTCCGTCGGCGCTTCCTCGACCACGCGGCCGAGATACATGATCACCACCCGGTCGCTGAGATGTTCCACCACGCCGAGGTCGTGGCTGATGAACAGGTAGGTAAGGTCCAGATCCTTACGGAGCTGCATGAACAGGTTCAGGATCTGCGCCTGGATCGACACGTCGAGCGCCGCCACTGCCTCGTCGCAGACGATGAATTCCGGGGCCACCGCAAGCGCGCGGGCGATGCCGATGCGCTGGCGCTGGCCGCCGGAGAACTGGTGCGGGTAGCGGCGCTTGAAGGCGGGGTCGAGGCCGGCGCGGCGCATCTGCTCATCGACATAGGCGTCGAAATTGCCGCGCGTGGTCAAGCCGTGCACCAGTGGCGCCTCCCCCACGATGTCGGCCACCCGCATGCGCGGGTTCAGGCTGGCATAGGGGTCCTGGAAGATCATCTGCCGGCGCAGCTTGCCGATCTTGGCGGCCTCGCCCTGCATGCCGGCCACATCCTGGCCGTTCCAGAAAACCTGCCCCTCCGATTGCGGCAGGATGCCCGCGACGATGCGGCCGAGGGTGGATTTGCCACAGCCGGATTCACCGACCAGGCCGACCACCTCGCCCTTGCGGACGCGGAGATCCACATGGTCCACCGCGTGGACGATCTCCTCCTTCACCGCGGCGCCGAGGCGGCGGGCCAGCCTGGCGGCGATATCGAGCTTCTTGGAGAAGCGGCGGGAAACCTGCTTCAGCTCGACCATCGGCACTTCGCTGTCGGCGAAGGTGCGTGGCGCGTCCGGGACCTGTTCCTGAAGCTGGGTCTGGGACTGGCTCATGCCGTCGCCACCTCCTCAAGATGCGGGTGGTGGCAGCGCGCCAGGCGGTCCGGCAGCCAGGGGTGCAGGGTGGGCATCACGATGCAATCCTCCGCCGCGCGCGGGCAGCGGGCACGGAAGGAACAACCCTCCGGCAGGTTGAGCAGCGAGGGCGTCATGCCCGGAATCTGCCGCAACGGCACGCCCCGCTTGTTGCGCGACGGCACGCTGCCGATCAGGCCATGCGTGTAGGGGTGCAGCGGCTTGTCCAGCACCTCTCCCACATCGCCATATTCCACGACGCGGCCGGCATACATGACGGCGATATCGTCGGCGAGGCCGGCGACCACGGACAGGTCATGGGTGATCCACAGCATCGCCGTGCCCGTAGTGGCGCACAGCTTCTGCACCTCCGCCAGGATCTGGCCCTGGATGGTCACGTCGAGCGCGGTGGTCGGCTCGTCCGCCACGATCAGATCCGGCCGGTGCAGCAGCGCGATGGCGATCGCCACGCGCTGGCGCATGCCGCCGGAGAACTGGTGCGGGTAGGATTTCAGCCGCTCATCCGGGGATGGGATGCCGACCATGCCGAGCGCATCCCGCGCCCGGGCGCGGGCATCCTCGTCCGAGACCTTCTCATGCGCCTGCACCGTCTCGATCATCTGCGTGTCGATGCGGAGCACCGGGTTCAGCGTCATCATCGGGTCCTGGAAGATCATGGCGATGCGGTTGCCCCGCAGATGCCGCATCTCCTCCTCGGACAGCGTGGCGAGGTCGCGCCCCTGGAACAGGATGGAGCCACCGACGATGCGGCCCGGCGGATCGACCAGCTTCATGATGGAGAAGCCGGTGACCGTCTTGCCGGAGCCGCTTTCGCCGACCAGCCCCAGCACCTTGCCGCGGGCGATGCTGAAGGACACGTCGTTCACGGCCTTCACCACACCGCCGCGGGTGAAGAAGTGGGTCTGGAGGTTGCGGACCTCCAGCGTCGGCGCCGCGTTCATTGGTTCAGCCATGGGCACCCTTACTTCTGCAGCCGAGGGTTCAGGACGTCGCGTAACTGGTCGCCGACCAGATTGATGGCGACGATGGTCACCAGCAGCGCGATGCCGGGATAGAAGGAAATCCAGTATTTTCCCGACAGCATGTATTCATAGCCATTGGCGATCAGCAGGCCGAGCGAGGGCTCCGTGATCGGCACGCCGAGGCCGAGGAAGGACAAGGTCGCCTCCAGCGCGATGGCGCGCGCCACCTGCATGGTGCCGATGACGATCAGCGGCGGCAGGCAGTTCGGCAGCAGGTGCCGGAACAGGATGCGGTAGCGCGGCAGCGCCAGGCATTCCGCCGCCTCGATGTATTCGCGCCGGCGTTCCACCAGCGCGGTGCCGCGCACGGTGCGTGCGTAATACGCCCATTCCACCACGACGATGGCGATGATGACGTTGGTCACCGACTTTCCGAGGAAGGCCAGGATCATCAGCGCGACAAGGATCGACGGGAAGGACAGCTGCAGATCGACGACGCGCATGATGATGCTGTCGGTCCTGCCGCCGGCATAGGCAGCGGCGAGGCCGAGCGAGGCGCCGATCATCACGGCGATGAAGGCGGAGCCGGCGCCGACGGTCAGCGAGATACGCAGGCCGTACATGATGCCGGACAGCATGTCCCGCCCCTGGTCATCGGTGCCGAGCCAGTAGGTGATGGACCCGTCGCCGGACTTCTCACCGGGCTCCAGCCGCCCATCCATGATGTCCAGCACCGCCAGGTCATAGGGGTCCTGCGGCGAGATGAAGGGCGCCAGGATCGCCACCAGGATGATGATGGAGATCACGATGAGCCCGCCCAAAGCGAGCTTTGATTCGGCGAATTCGGAGCAGAAGCGCCGGAACGGCGTTTCGACCTTGATCTTGGCGGGGTCCTCGATGGGCGCCCCCTGGCCGACAACCGCGCTCATGCCGTGCCCCCCTTCACTTGCTTTCCAGCCGCACGCGCGGATCGAGCACCGAATACATCAGGTCCACGATCAGGTTGATGGTGATGAACATCAGCACGACGATCATGAGGTAGGCGACGATCACGGGCCGGTCGAGCACGTTGATGCTGTCGATGATCAGCTTGCCCATGCCCGGCCAGGCGAAGATGCTTTCCGTCACGACCGAGAAGGCGATGGTGCTGCCGAACTCCAGGCCGGTCACGGTAACCACCGGGATCAGGATGTTCTTGAAGACGTGCACGAAGGTCACGCGGAACGGGCTCAGCCCCTTGGCGCGGGCGAATTTCACGTAGTCCATCAGCATCGTCTCCCGCACCCCCGCGCGGGTCAGGCGGATGACGAGGCTGATCTTGAACAAGGCGAGGTTCAGCGCCGGCATCGCCAGGTGCTGCAATCCGTTCCAGGTCAGGAAGGACCAGCGCGTGCCGAGAACCTCCACCGTATCGCCGCGCCCGGTGGAGGGCAGCCAGCCGAGCTGCACGGCGAACACCATGATCAGCATCAGCCCGACCCAGAAGGTGGGCAGCGAGAAGCCGAGGATCGAGCCGGCCATGATGGCCTTGGAGCCCACGCTGTTCGGCCGCAGCCCGGCATAGAGGCCAAGCGGCAGGCCGATGAGGATGGCGCCGAAGGTGGCGGCGAAAGCCAGCTCCAGCGTCGCCGGCATGCGCTGCAGGATCAGCTCCAGCGCCGGCTCGTTGAACACGAAGGACCGCCCGAGATCGCCCTGGGCCGCCTTGCCCAGGAAGATCAGGTATTGGTGCCACAGCGGCTTGTCGAGCCCGAGCGCGGCCACCGCCCGCTCACGCTCCATCTGGTCGGCATCAGGGCTGATCAGGATTTCGACCGGGTCGCCGATGGCGAAGACGCCGATGAAGACGATGATCGACATCGCCAGCACGACGCCGCCGGCCTGGATCAATCGGCGCAGCAGATAAACGCTCATCCCGGTCCCCTTGCCCTAATCCGCCCAGCGCCAGCTCAGCGGGCGGCAGCCGGGCGCGTGTCCTGCGCCCGGGTCAGTTCATCGACGCGCGCCTGATGCGTCAAGCCGCGGCGCGTTGCCCACATGTTGGTCTGGATGTGCATCGGGATCACCGCGACCTGATCCGCGGCGATGCGCTGCGCCTGGATCATCAGCTGCTCACGCTTCTGCTCATCCAGCTCCGACAGGGACTGGGTCAGCAGCGCGTCGACTTCGGCGTTGGAGAATCGGCCGCGATTGGAGGCGCCCCAGCCGCGCTCGCGGCTGTAGGTGCCGAGGATGTTGCGCAGCGGGTGGCTCGCATCGGGGTTGGAGCCCCAGCCGATCAGGAAGGAGGAGAATTCCTGCCGGCCAGCGCGACCGACGAAGGTGGACCAGGTCTGCGCCTCGACCGCGGTGCGGACGCCGATGCGCGTCCACATCTGGCCGACCGCCTGGATGATGCGGGCGTCGTTGACATAGCGGTCATTCGGGCCGGACAGCGTGATGCGGAAGCCGTTCGGGTAGCCGGCCTCCGTCAGCAGGCGGCGCGCCGCATCCGGGTTGTATTCCGGCGCCTCGAGCCCCGGCACGTGGCTGTAGGTGCCCGGCGGCAGGAACTGGCCCGACGGTGTCGCGGCCCCCTCCATCACCCGCTCCGCGATCGCCTTGCGATCGATCGCCATGGACAGCGCCCGGCGCACGCGGACATCGGCCAGCGGGTTACGGCCCAGCGGGCGGCCATCATTGTCGGTGATCTGCGGCGAATTCTCATCCGCGCCACGCAGATGGTCCAGGCCGAGGAAGATCAGCCGCAGGCCGACCGTCTCGGACACACTGAAGTTCGGGTCGC
Source organism: Falsiroseomonas sp. (assembly GCF_030695085.1). GTDB lineage: Bacteria > Pseudomonadota > Alphaproteobacteria > Acetobacterales > Acetobacteraceae > Falsiroseomonas. Next base: position 10,174 of record NZ_JAUYTS010000113.1, read on the forward strand.
GGCGAAGGCGCGCCAGGTCGCTGGTCGGCACCTGGTCGATCACGTCGAGGTCACCGGACAGCAGGGACGCGGTGCGCGTCGCGTTGTTCGTGACCATGCGGTAGTTCACCCGCGCGAAGGCCGGCTTGTCGCCCCAGTAGCTGTCGTTGCGGACGAATTCGATGCGGTCGCCGTTGCGATGGTTCACCACGCGCCAGGGGCCGGTGCCGATCGCGGCGCTGCCGTTGTTGAACTGATCCGTCGTCACATTCGCATGCGTCTCGGAATCGAGGATGCGGACATTCGTCATGTCCAGCGGCAGCAGCGGATAGGGCTCGGCGGTGTGGAAGCGGATGGTCAGCGGATCGACGATCTCCATCCGCACGATCGGCCGCGCATAGGCGGCATAGGAGGATGGGCTGTTCGGCACATTCGGCAGGCGCTGGATGGTCGCAACCACATCCTCCGCCGTGAAGGCGTTGCCGTTGTGGAAGGTGACGTTCGGCCGCAGCTTGAATTCCCAGACCGTCGGGCCGACGGCGCGCCAGCTTTCGGCGAGGCCGGGGATGTTGCGCGCTGCGTGATCGGTCTCGACGAGTTTGCCGAAGATCATGTCGCTGACGGCATTGTTCGGCGACAACTGGTGATAATGCGGATCGAGCGAAGTGACCGGCGAACCGACGCCCATGTTCAACGTTTGGGCCTGCTGCGCCTGCGCCGCGGGCATTCCCACGATCATGGCCGACACCGCCGCCACAGCGGTATTGCGGATGCTGTTTCGCATCACTCTCTCCTCAACAAAGCTTCCCCGAAGCGCGAGGTATAGCAGCCTGCCCCGCAAGCGCCTAGGCTGACGGTTCGTTTCTGTCGTCCAGATGAGGTTTTGTATGAGTTTCGTTCGTTTGTGGCCCGGCCGAGCCATCCTGTCCGCCGCCCTGCTCGCTGTCGCGGGGCCGGCCCTGGCGCAGGATCGCAACCTGACGATCGGCATCGGCGGGTCACCCACGTCGCTCGATCCGCATTTCTACAATGCCTCGCCCAATATCAGCCAGACGATGCATCTGTTCGACCGGTTGACGGAACAGGATGCGACGGCGCGGATCCAGCCCGCGCTGGCGGAGAGCTGGCGCGCCATCAGCCCGACCACCTGGGAATTCAAGCTGCGCGCCGGCGTGAAGTGGCATGACGGGCGGGACTTCACCGCCGACGACGTCGCCTTCACCATCGGTCGCGCCCCCAATGTGCCGAACAGCCCGGGCGGCTTCGGCGGCTTCGTCCGCGCCATCACGCGCGTCGAGGTGGTGGACCCACTGACCATCCGCTTCCACACCGCCGCCGCGCATCCGCTGCTGCCGACGGAACTCGCCTCGATCCAGATCATCTCCCGCCATGTCGGTGAGGGTGCGGCGACCGAGGACTACAATGCCGGCCGCGCCGCCATCGGCACCGGCCCCTATCGCCTGGTGTCCTACCGCCCCGGCGACCGCACGGAATTCGCCCGCAACGACGCCTATTGGAAGGGCGCCGAGCCCTGGGCGCGCGTCTCCTACCGCTTCGTCGCCAATGACGCGGCGCGCACGGCGGGCATCCTGGCCGGCGATCTCGACGTGATCGACCAGGTGCCGTCCACGGACATCGCCCGGCTGCGCCGCGACAACCGCATCAGCATCTCCGAGATCCAGGGCCTGCGCCTGATCTACCTGATGACCGACTTCTCCCGCACCGATACGGCACCGGTGCTGGTCAGCGACCATGAAGGGCGCCCGCTGGAGCGCAACCCGATGCTCGACCCCCGGGTACGCCGCGCGCTGTCCATAGCCATCGACCGTGAGGCGCTGGCCGATCGGGTCATGGAAGGCACGGCGAAGCCCACCGGCCAGTGGCTGCCGCCCGGCTCCTACTCCTACAACCCGGCGGTCGAGGCGCCGCGCCCAGACCCCGATGGCGCGCGCCGCCTGCTGGCCGAGGCCGGCTTTCCGCAGGGCTTCCGGCTGACGCTGACGACGCCGAACGACCGCTACCCGAATGACGCGCGCACGGCGCAGGCGGTGGCGCAGATGTGGAGCCGCGTCGGCGTCCGCACCGCGATCGATGCGCTGCCCTGGACCACCTATGCGGCGCGCAATGCCCGCCAGGAATTCAACGCCCGCCTGGCCGGCTGGGGCAGCGTGACCGGCGAGGCCAGCTACATGCTGGTGAATATCTTCGGCACCTACAACCGCGAGCGCCGCACCGGCGCCTCCAACAACTCGCGCTACTCGAACCCGGCGCTGGACGCGCTGACGGCCCGCGCCGCCGGCACGCTGGATGATGTGGAGCGCGAGAAGCTGCTGCAGGAAGCCGTGGCGATGGTGGACCGCGAGACGGCGATGATCCCGCTGTTCCAGCTGGTGAATTTCTGGGCCACGCGCCGCGGCATCACCTATGAGCCGCGGATGGATGAGCGGACGGTCGCCATGGGCGCGCGCCCGGCGAACTGAGCGCGGCGGGAGGGTGCCCCGGCGCCCTCCCCTATTCTTCCTCCGCCTCGGCCACCGGCAGGATGGCGGTTTCCTTGGGCGAGGCGAGCGCCAGGATGGTCTCGGTCCGCGCCACGCCGGCCTGGCCGCGCACCACTTCGGAGACGAAGGCCTCAAGCCGGGCGATATCCGGCAGGCGCAGCTTCAGCAGGTAGCACCAGGCGCCCGTCACGGTGTGGCATTCCAGCACCGCCTCCTGCTGCTTCATCGCGGCCATGAACCCGGCATCGCCATCGCCGGGATGCATGGCGACGAAGACGAAGGCGAGCAACGGGCAGCCGGCGGCGATGGGGTCGAGGTCGATCCGCCAGCCGCGGATCACCTCCCGCTCCTCCAGCCGCTTCACCCGCTCGGCGGTAGCGGAGACGGAGAGGCCGGCGACCTTGGACAGCTCCGCGAGGCCAGCCGCCCCGTTTTCCTGGAGGGCGACGACGAGGTTGCGGTCAATTTCATCCATGACTGTAACCTAGCCCAGCCAGGCCAAAAAAAGAAACGGCGGGCTCGCGCCCGCCGCATAATTTCCGGCCAATCCCAGCGGATGGCTTCAGATGTAGTGTTCGGCCAGCGGGCGGAAGCCGTTGAAGGCCTGGCTCGCATAGGTCGTCACATAGGCACCGGTGGCCAGCAGCTGCACCTGGTCGCCGGCGTCGAGCGCCATCGGCAGGCGGTAGTTGGACTTCTCATACAGCGTGTCCGTGCTGTCGCAGGTCGGTCCGGCGATGGTCACCGGGCCTTCCGCATCGCCATCATGCGGCGTGCGGAATTCGTAGCGGATCGACTCACCCTCCGTCTCGGCGAGGCCGCCGAAACGGCCGATGTCGAGATAGACCCAGCGGACGGGATCATCCTCCGCCTTGCGGGACACCAGCACCACCTCGGAGGACACCACGCCGGCATCGCCCACCATGAAGCGGCCCGGCTCGATCAGCATCTCCGGCAGTGCATTGCCGAAATGCGCGGCCATGGCGCCCATGATGGCATCGCCGAACTGGTCGATCTCGGGCACTTCCGCCCGGTAGCGCACCGGGTAGCCGCCGCCGAGATTGACCATGCGCAGGTTGATGCCGGCATCCTTCAGATCGGTGAAGATCGTCGCCACGCGCGCGATCGCCGCCTCATAGGCGCCGGTCTGGGTCTGCTGGCTGCCGACATGGAAGGAGATGCCATAGGGGTCGAGACCCCATTCGGCGGCCTTCACCATCAGCGCCTTCGCCATCTCGGCCTCGCAGCCGAACTTGCGGGACAGCGGCCACTCGGCGCCCTTGTTCTCCACCAGGATGCGGCAATAGACGCGCGCGCCAGGGGCGGAACGGGCGAGCTTCTTCAGCTCCGGCTCGCTGTCGAAGGCGAACATGGTCACACCGGCGGCGAAGGCGGCCTTGATGGCGGATTCCTTCTTCACCGTATTGCCGAAGGAAATGTCGGCCGGACGCGCGCCAGCTTCCAGGCAGGCCTGGATCTCTTCCCAGGATGCGGCGTCGAAGGACGAGCCGAGCATGGTCAGCCGGTCCAGGATCGGCGCGGCCGGGTTCGCCTTCACGGCGTAGTAGACGCGCGCCAGCGGCAGCGCGGCCTTCAGGCGGCTGTAGTTCTGCTCGACGCGATCCACATCCAGCACCAGGCATGGCGTGGCGGGCGCGTGGTCGCGCAGATACGAAGCGATTTTCGGGTTCATCGCGCCCGTACTCCCCTGCAAACAGTGGAGACAGCCCCCCCGCGGGGGCGGCCCCTAGATTGACGAAACGGTCGAACGAACCAGCGACCAAATGAGGCCGGCGGGGTGAGCCGCCGGGGTTGCCAGAACGCTGACGTCGTTGCGTTAACCTTGCGCCGCGGTGACCCTTGTCATGAGCGGATCATGAGCGGGTTCCGTGGGCCTGGGGCCTTCGGCACGTGCGTACTGCGTCTGCGGCGCATATAGGCGCCACTTGCCCAGGGGGAAAGCGGAAAATGCCCCCCCAAGCCGGTTTTTTTCCGCGACGGGCGCTGAATGGCCGGAAACCGCCATGGTGCCCCGGGGGGGCGGGCCGCGAAGCCTCCGGCAAATCGCGCGGTTGTCGCGCGAATCCGCCGGAACGGGTTTGGCTCAGTTGGCGCGCAGCCCGCTATTGGTCACCGTGATCTGGTTGGCTGCGCAGACATTGATCCGGCGCAGCTCGGCCGCCTGGCCGTTGTTCCAGATCACGCGGAAATCGTAGTTGCCGGTATTGGCAGCCCGGTAGGTTACCTGCCGCCCCGGCTGCAGCACGGCGTTGCCGAGCTGGTCATTGCCCCAGCCATTCATGCTGGAATGGCTGAAATACAGCCGTTCCACGGTGCGGGAGGAGGCGTTGACCACGCGGAAGGCCGTGTTGCAGCTCTGCGAGGGCACCACGACCACGGTGCGCTGCGGTTCCTGGACGCAGGCGCCCAGCGCCAGGGCCGTGGCACCCAGCATCCCGATCTGGCGGCGTTTCATCATGCACTCCCATCCTGCCGTTGATTGGACCGGGAGCAAAATTAGAACGCTTACCGCATGAGCCTCAAGCCACGGCACAACCGGCGGTGGCGCCGCCGGTGTCAGATTGTTTCGCGCCGCGCCGTCAGAGGATGAGGCCGGTGGTGGGGGAGGATGGGTCGGCCGCCGTGCTGCGGGGCATGCGCCCGGCCAGGAAGGCGTCCCTGCCCGCCTCCACCGCCGCCTTCATCGCGCGCGCCATCCGCACCGGGTCGCGCGCATGGGCGATGGCGGAATTCAGCAGCACCGCGTCGCAGCCCAGCTCCATGGCCAGCGCCGCGTCGGACGCCGTGCCGATGCCCGCATCGACCAGCACCGGCACCTTCGCCTGGGCGATGATCGCCTTGATCATGAAGGGATTGGCGACGCCGAGGCCGGAGCCGATCGGTGCGCCGAGTGGCATGATCGCGACGCAGCCCATCTCCTCCAGCCGCTTCGCCGCCACCGGGTCATCGGCGCAATAGACCATCACCTCGAAGCCATCGGCCAGCAGGGCGGCGGCGGCCTCGAAGGTCGCGGCCATGTCCGGGTACAGGAAGGGGGGCGGGCCGAGCACTTCCAGCTTCACCAGGTTCCAGCCCCCGGCTTCGCGGGCCAGGCGCAGGGTGCGGACGGCGTCCTGCGCGGTGAAGCAGCCGGCGGTATTGGGCAGATAGGTGTAGCGATCTGGCGGTACGAAATCCTGCAGCATGGGCTGCGAGGCATCGGACAGGTTCACCCGACGCACCGCGACGGTGACCATCTCGGCGCCGGATGCCTCAATCGCCGCCTGGGTCTCCGGCAGGTCCTTGTAGCGCCCCGTGCCGACGACCAGGCGGGAGCGGAAGCGGCGCCCGGCGACGGTCCAGCCTTCATCCGCCCCACCTTCCCTGGCACCTGCAATCCCGTCCATCTCAGCCACCCCCGATGAAATGCACGATCTCCAGCCGGTCGCCCTCGGCGAGCGGCGTGGTGGCCCAGGCGGAACGCGGCACGATTTCCAGGTTGCGTTCCACCGCAACCTTGGGCGCCGCGAGGCCGATCAGCGCCAGCAATTCCGCCACGGACGCGCCCTGCGGCACCTCCCGGCGTTCGCCATTCACCTCCACCCCGATCCGCATCGCCATGGTGCTTTCCGTCATAGGCCGAAGATGGCGGGGGTGGCGACGCCGGACAAGACGCGTCGGGTGCAAGGCTGGCATCGGCGCAGGTCCGGCGATGCAACCCATGGTTGCGTTGACCTGGAATGCCGGTTACTTGCGTTGTGGTTTCGATGCGAGGAAAGCCATGACACAAGCCGAGCCGCCGGTCCCCGTCCCAGCAATCCAATCCACGCCGGTTCAAGCCACGCCGCCCGGCCTTCCGCGCCGGCAGGCCGCGGGGCTTGCCCTCGGCGCCCTGGCGCTGGCGGCTGCGGCACAGCCGGCCGCGGCCCAGGTCGCAGCACCGGCTGCAACGCCCGCGGGGGGTGCGCAGCAGGTGCCGGGTGGCATCAGCTACCGGTTGATCGGCCGTTGGGACACGGCGCGGCTGAACCGGATCCTGACGACGGATACCCCCGCTTTTTCCGGCTTCCAGGTAACCTATACGCCGGCCAGGACCGGTGTGCGGCTGTACCGGATCAGCTACCCGACCTTCTCGCCGGAACGCGGCAACCGCCCGGTCGTGCTGACGGGCCTGCTGGCGGTGCTGGAGGATGCGCCGCCGCGGCTGCCGCTGGTGTCCTACCAGCACGGCACCGTCTACGGAAAGCACGAGGTGCCCTCCTTCCCCGAGACGTCGCCCGAGACGCAGTTGATGATCGCGCAATTCGCCGGCCAGGGCTACGCGCTGATCGGTGCCGACTATATCGGGATGGGCGAATCGACGGAGCCGCAGGGCTTCATGGTGAAGGGCAGCCACCAGCAGGCGACCGCTGACCTGATCCCCGCCGCGCGGGCCGTGATGCAGGCGATGGGCCTGACCGATACCGGCTTGTTCCTGTCCGGCTGGTCGCAGGGCGGCTGGGTGACCATGGCGCTGCTGGAGCGGCTGGAGGCGATCGGCATGCCGGTGCAGGCGGCCGCCACCGCCAGCGCGCCGATCGATCTGTGGCTGTCGCTGAACGGCTTCCTGAACTTCCCGCGGCCGATCGACGCACCCTGGACGACGACGCTGTTCATCCTCGCCTCCTTCTCCTTCGAGAATTACTACGGCATGCCCGGCCTGGCGCGCGCCATCCTGAAGCCGGCGCATTACGACCTGTCGCTGCGCGCCTATCAGGGCCTGCCTTTCGACCCGGCGCAGGTGCCGACGAAGCTGCGCGACCTGGTGGAAGATGCCTATTTCGACCCGCAATTCTTCGGCGAATCGGCCTTCGGGCGGCAGATGGCCGCGAATCACGGCTATCGCTGGGTGGTTCGCACGCCGGTCCGCAACCATTACGGCGAGGTGGATGAGGTGATCACCCAGGGGGTCGGCCGGCTGGCCATGGAGTTCCAGCGGGCGATGGGGAACGACAAGGTCGAGGCGATCTCCGCAGGCGCCGACGCCACCCATCGCGGCACCTTCGCGCGTTCCGTCCCGGCCTGGAAAACCTGGTTCGACCAGTTGGCGGCGCGCTGATCGCGACCGGGCCAAACGGCTTGGGCAGGCCTCGGCTTGCCCCTGCCGATCGTGGCGTGCTAGCCGGGGCGTCCCTGAAAAACCTGGGACTCCCCCGTGAACCCGCCGCTGATCGTCGTCCTGAACGGCCCGAACCTGAATCTGCTCGGCACGCGCCAGCCCGAGATCTACGGCGCCGCGACGCTGGATGATGTGGAGGCGCTTTGCGCCGAGACGGCGGAACAGCTTGGGCTGGCGATCGATTTCCGGCAGACCAATGGCGAGGGCGAGTTGATCACCTGGGTGCAGGAATGCCGCGGCCGCGCCGCCGGCATCATCATCAACCCGGCCGGCTACAGCCATACCTCCATCGCCCTGATGGATGCGCTGAAGGCGACCGACCTGCCGATCGTCGAGGTCCATATTTCCAACATTCATCGCCGGGAGGAATTCCGGCATTTGAGCTATGTGTCCAAGGCGGCGACCGGCGTCATCGCGGGTCTCGGCATCGGCGGCTATGCGCTGGCGCTGCAGGCGATCGCGGACCTTGTGGCCGAAGAAGGAGAGCCCTGATGTCGGGCGTGAATTTCGACGCGGCGGCGATTCGCGAACTCGCCAAGATCCTGCGGGAGACCGATCTCACCGAGATCGAGCTGGTCGAGAAGGACAGCCGCATCCGCGTGGCGCGTCAGATCACCGTGACCCAGGTGGCGCATCTGCCGGCTGCCGGCGCGCCGATGGCCGCCGCCCCGGTGGTCGCGGCGGTGGCGGAGCCGGTGTCCGATGCCGCGCATCCGGGGCTGATCGCTTCCCCCATGGTGGGCGTGGCGTATCTCTCGCCAGAACCCGGCGCGGCCGCCTTTGTCACGGTCGGCGCAAAGGTCAGCCAGGGCCAGACCCTTATGCTGATCGAGGCGATGAAGACCTTCAACCAGATCCGCGCCCCCCGCGCCGGCACCGTCACCCGCATCCTGGTCGAGGGCGGGTCGCCGGTGGAATACGGCGAGCCATTGATGATCATCGAGTGATGTTCAAGAAGGTCCTGATCGCCAACCGCGGCGAGATCGCGCTGCGGGTGCATCGCGCCTGCCAGGAAATGGGCATCCGCACCGTCGGCGTGCACTCCACCGCGGACAATACCGCGATGCATGTGCGGCTGGCGGATGAGAGCGTCTGCATCGGCCCGCCCTCGGCCCGCGACAGCTACCTGAACATGGCGGCGATTCTCTCGGCTG
>NZ_JAUYTS010000121.1 GCF_030695085.1 Falsiroseomonas sp.
CACGGAAAGGCGGCGCGGGCCGAAGTTGACGGTGCGGCGCGGCGGCGCTTCCGCCCCGCCGATCGGTGCCAGGATCGCGTCCAGCAGATCATCCGCGGTGCCGTCATCCGGCAGCAATGCCAGCAAAGTCGCGCCCTGCGCGCCCTGCAACGTCGCGCCCTGCGCGGCATCCGCCTGCAGGCCGAGCATGGCGGCGGCGGCGTGGTTCATCGCGATCACGGCGCCGTCGCTGGCCAGCGTCACCACGCCATCGGCCAGGCCATCCAGCGCCGCGTTGAAATCCAGCTCCAGCCGGTCATGCGCGGCGCGGATATCGGCCTCGGTCGCGTCCAGCTCGGCCATCCGGCGGCGCAGTTCCAGCTCCGCCACCACCCGCCCGGCCAGCAGGGTCAGGCCCTCCGCCTGCGCCGGCGCCAATTCCCGCGGCAGCGTATCCACCACGCAGAGCGTGCCAAGCGCGTGCCCCTCGGCCGAGATCAGCGGCGCGCCGGCGTAGAAGCGCAGGAAGGGCGCCCCGGCCACGCTGGGGTAGCTGGCATAGCGCGGATGCGCGGCCAGGTCCGGCACCACCAACAGGTCCCGCGCCCGGATCGTGTCGTTGCAGAAGGCCTGGTCGCGCGGGCAGGCCAGCAGCGCGGCCTCGAAGCCATGCGCGGCCTTCAGCCATTGCCGCCCGGCATCGAGCAGCGCGACATAGGCCATCGGGCAGCCGGTGAGGCTGGCGGCCAGCCTTGCCACATCGTCGAAGGCAGGCTCCGGCGGTGTGTCCAGTATGGCGGTGCGCGCCAGCGCCGCCAGTCGTGCGGGTTCCGCCGGGTCGGTCACGCCATCCATCAGCGTTCGTTCAGGCTGATGCGCCAGGTGTCCAGCGTGGTGCCCAGCACCTGGTCCATCGCCGTGAGCGCGTTGAGATAGGCGATCACCGCGGCCAGTTCCGCGCTTTCGGCCTGCTGCAGCGCGGACTGGAAGGACACCACCTGGAAGTTGCTGGACCGCCCGGCCTGCAGCTTCACCAGTTCCGCCGCCAATTGCTGCGCCGTCAGCTCCCGCGCGCGCGTCGCGAGCTGCGCCTGGCGGCGCTGCGCATCGATGTTCCGCACCGCGTCTTCCGCCTGCCGGCGCAGCTGGTCGCGCGCTTCCTCGACCAGCACCTCGTTCTGCCGCAGCGCCACCGTGGCGTTGACCTCCTGCTGTTCGCGCGAAAGGCCGCCGATCGGGATGTTGACGCGCAGCCCGATGTTGAAGTCGGATCGCACGGTGGACAGCGCGCCGATCGTCTCCATCACCTGGGATCGAAGCGCCTGCTGCCCGGCGCCGGCCACGATGGAGACGTCCCACAGCCGCTGGTTGCGCGCGATGTCGAGGTTGATGCGGCTGATCTCGATGCTCAGCAGCCGGGCCAGATAGGCGGGCTGGTTGGCGAAGGCGGTGGCCAGCGCGCGGTCCATATCCACCTGCACCGCCGGCGCCGCCGGCCGTTCCGCCGCCCAGATGGGGGAGGAGGGGTCGATTCCCATCAGCACCAGCAGCGAAAGCCGTGCCGATTCACCGGCATTGCGGGCGGCGATGAGCTGCAGTTCCTGCTGTGCGATACTGGCTTCGGACTGGATCAGTTCCACCTGCGCCAGCCGCCCGGCGGCGATCAGCGCGCGGTTCACCTCCACCAGGTCACGCGCGCGGCGCAGGCTTTCCTCCGCGATGCGGGTCTGTTCCTGCGATTGCAGCAGCGTGCGATAGGCGACGATGATCTGCGAGATCTGGTCGATCACCTGCGCCTTCAGCCGCAGCTGGGCGCCCTGTTCGGAAATGCGGGCGATGCGGCGCGGTGCCATGGCGTAGTCGATGCCGCCGCCGGCCAGCAGGGGCTGTTCCACTTGGAAGCCGATCTGTGACGGTCCCTGCGGCGTCTGGCCGCGCGTATTGGTCTGGCTGCTGAGCCAGGACATGCGGAACACCGCCCCGGTCGGCGTATCCACCGTGACCACCGGCCCCACCGCGAAGCGCGAGGTCCGCACCTCACCGGTGCGCGACCGGCCGGCTTCCGCGGCCAGGGCGAGGCGGGGGGTGAAGCTGTCCTCCGCCACGCGCAGCGCGAAGCGATCGGCGATGCGTTGCAGGTATTCGCCGCGGATGCCGCGATTGTTGCGCAGGCCCAGCGCCACCGCCTCCGGCAGCGTCAGCGGCACGGCGTCGGCGGGCGGCCTGGCTGGCGTGCCCGGCGGCTGCCTTGGCTGCGCCCCCGCCGGCCCCATCAGCAGGACCAGCATCGCGCCGATCCCCGCCACGACATGCCATGCCACCCGGCCGACCCTTCTCTTTCCGTGCAACCTCGCTTCCGCCAAACTATCTCATCCGGAAGGGTGGGGAAGCAATGCGGGACCGTAAGGTGTTTCCTATCACGCGCATTGCCAGCACCGAATTGCTAAACTGTTTCGCTCCGCGCAATCCTCATGTCGTCGCCGGATCGGAATGGTTCCGCCGGGCGCACATCGAACGAAACGGGACACGGATCATGCGATACGCAGGAAAACTGGCAACCGCGGCCCTGGCGCTGGCGGCGGTCACCGCAGGCGGCGCCGCACAGGCGCAGAGCGGCCATGAATGGCAGGGCCAGAACCGCCAATACCACCCGCCGACTGTCACCAACTGCGCGCTGCGGCTGGACCGCATCTACCAGCCCAATGCCGGCCAGCCGATCCACCTGGTGATCACCAACACCAGCCACAATCGCCTGCGCTACGATGTGCAGATCGAGCTGCGGCGGGGTGCGGAGTTCACCAGCGGCAGCATCCATGTGGACAACGCCAACCCCGGCGAGCAGTCGACGCGGCCGAGCATCCAGGCCTTCCCGGGCTCGCTCGCCGGCAGCGTGGTGACGCTGCGGATCACCTCCTGCACCCTCCGCAGTTGAGCGCAACGCGACCCATGCGGCCGCCGCCCCCCAGGCCGCTGCCCCCCAGGCCGCCGGTCGCGCCACCCGCCGGGTTCCCCCCCGGCGGGTTGCTGCGATGCGCGGGCCTCGGGTTGCTGCTGATGCTGGCGGCCTGCGGCATGCCGGCCGTGCTGCGCGGCCCGCCCGATGCGGCCAGCATGGAAACGCCCAGCATCCTGCCGATGCCGGCCATCGCGGAGCCGACCGGCGAGCCGCCGATCACCCTCCAGCCGCCTACTCCGCCCGCAGCGCCTCGATCGGATCCAGCCGCGATGCCATGACCGCGGGGTAGAAGCCGAAGAAGATCCCGACCGCCACCGAAACCCCGGCCCCCAGCGGTGCCGCGGTGGGGGAGATCACGAATTCCCAGCCCGACAGCCAGGCAAAGCCCCAGGCGCCGGCGATGCCGAGGAAAATGCCCAGCACGCCACCGGTGACCGACAGCAGCACGGCTTCTGCCAGGAACAGCGTGCGGATATCCCCCGGCTGGGCGCCGATCGCCAGCCGCACGCCAATCTCCCGCCGCCGCTCGGCGATGGAGACCAGCATGATGTTCATCACGCCGACGCCGCCGAGCGCCAGCGCGATGGCGCCCACCGCGCCCAGCAGCAGCGTGAACAACTGCATCTGGTTCTGCATCCCGGCGATGAGCTGCCGCGCCGATTGCACCGAAAGCCGCTGGTCGCGCAGCTTCGGGCCGAGATGGCGCTGCAACTGCCCGACCACCACCTCCGCATCCGCATCCGGCTGCATGCGCAGGATGGCCATGGACAGGGACGGGTTGAACATGATGCGGCGGACATTGGGGATCGAGACGAACAGCGTGCTGTCGATGTCCACCGGCATCATCGGGCTGTGCAGCATCGGCTCCGCCACGCCGATCACGGTGAAGACGTAGCGCCCGATCCGCAGCGGGGAGCCGACGCGGATCGGCGCATAGGGCGTGGATAATTGCCGCGCCAGCCCGGCGCCGACCACGGCATACAGCTCGAACCGGTCATAGTCGGAAATGAAGCGCCCTTCCCGCATCCGCATCCGCGTCACCTGCGCGAAGGCGGCGGTGATGCCGAGCTGGGAGGAATGGGCTACCTGCCCCTCATGCTGCGCGCTGCCGCCGCCGATGACGAAGGGCGCCACTTCCCGCACCGCCAAAAGTTCCAGGGGCAGCGCCTCCAGGTCGGAGAGCTGGAAATGGCCGAGGCCCATATTGCCATCGGCGCGGAGCGTCAGGATGTCCGTACCCAGCTGGCGGAACTGGCGGATGGTCTCGTTGCGCGCGATGGCGCCGACATTCAGCATGGCGATCACCGCCGCCGCGCCGATGACGATGCCGAGCAGCGCCAGCGCCGACCGCTGGCGGGACGCCAGCAGGTTGGCCGCCGCCTCGGCCACCACACGTTTCAGCATGCGGGCACAACCTCGGTCAGCACGCCATTGGCCAGCACCACCTGGCGCTCGCATTGCGCGGCAACGCCCGGGTCGTGGGTGATGATCAGGATCAGCACGCCGTATTCGCGCTTCAGCGCCAAGAACAGATCCATGATCTCCTGGCTCACCTTGGGGTCGAGCGCGCCGGTCGGCTCATCGGCCAGGATCACGCGCGGCTCGCCGACCAAAGCACGCGCAATGGCCACCCGCTGCTTCTGGCCGCCGGACAGCATCGCCGGCATGTGCTCCGTCCGCTCACCGAGGCCGACGCGTTCCAGCATGGCGATGGCGCGGCTCCGTGCCTCGGCCTCCGGCGTGCCGCGATACATCAGCGGCAGCGCCACGTTGCGCCAGGCATTCAGCCGCGGCAGCAGGAAGAAGGATTGGAAGACGAAGCCGATCAGCCGGTTCCGCAGCCGCGACAGCTCCCGCGCCTCCGCCTTCAGCACGTCCTGGCCGTCGATCCGGTATTGCCCGCTGGTCGGCTTGTCGAGCAGGCCGATGATGTTCATCAGCGTGGTCTTGCCGGAGCCCGAGCCGCCCATGATGGAGACCAGCTCCCCAGCTGCGACGGTCAGCGAGAGATGCCGAAGGATGTGCATCTCGCCCGGGCCGACGCGGTAGGATCGGCCGATATCGACCAGCTCAAGCATGTGCTGTGGCTAGACCTTCCGGGTGTGCAGGGAAACGCCGCGAGCCTCGTGGCCGCGGCGTTCCGGTCAGCGGCAGTTGTTGACGGCGATGGTGGGGCTGCCGCCGGTCGCTGGCGCGTCATACACCACGGACACGGTGCCGAGGCTGATGTTGTTGTGGGTGCCGTTGGCCCAGCGGATGGTCTGGCTGCCATGCGCAGGCAGGTTGATGCCGGAAAGCTGCGGACTGAACACCGAGACGGTCGGGAACATGGTGCCGATGTTGATCTGCAGGCTCACGGGGATAGGCGTGCCGTTGCGGACCTGCAGGAAGTATTCGTAGCGGTTGCCGCCGAGGCCGGTCTGGTACACGGAGTCGATGAAGACGCGGTTGCGGCAGGTGTTGGTCTGCGCCTCGGCCTGCGGGATCGTGGCGGGCAGCAGGGGCAGGGCCAGGCCGAGGGCCAGGGCGGTCAGGGTCATACGGGTCATTTCGGGCTTCCTTTCCGTGGGGAGGACCGATCATCGTTCCTCTGCGAAACGAAACCTAAGGGTGATTTGCCGGCATCTCCAGATCGCGGATTCTATTTCCGCGATAGGCGTT
>NZ_JAUYTS010000126.1 GCF_030695085.1 Falsiroseomonas sp.
GGCCTGATGCGCCACGTTGTTCTGCCCGCACTGCTGCTGGTGCTTGCCGCCGCCCCGGCCTCCGCGGCCTCGGACCCGCTGGAGGGGCTGAACCGCCGCATCCACGGCTTCAACCGCCTGGTGCAGGCGCATCTGCTGGACCCGGTGGTGGAGGCCTATGTCACCCACGCCCCGGCGCCGGTCCGCACCGGCATCGCCAATGCCTTCGCCAATCTGCGCGAGCCCATCACGGTGCTGTCCGGGCTGGCGGCGGGCGATTTCGGCCTCGCCTGGCACGCGACCGCCCGATTCGGCATCAATTCGAGCCTCGGCCTGGCCGGGGTGCGGGACAGCGCCGCCGAATGGGGCTGGCCGCGGCGCGTGGCGCAGCCGGGCGATGCGATCTGCGCCTGGGGCGTGCCGAGCGGGCCCTATGTGGTGCTGCCGATTCTCGGCCCCTCGACGCTGCGCGATGCCGGGGCGCTGCTGGCGACCAGCGCAGGGCTGGCCCAGGCGCTCGGGCCGCAGGTTTTCCTCCCCTTGCGCGGCGGCGACCTGATGGTGGCCTACAGCGAAATCTCGACGGAGCTGGGCCGGATCGAGGCCGAGGCGCTCGATGCCTATGCGGTCTATCGCAGCGCCTATCTGCAACGCCGCGCCGCCGCCTGCGGGGTGGATCGGGCGGCGCAGATCGCGGCGGCGGCGGAGGACTGACCGCGGCGGCGGTGAAACACCGGTAACCGCGCAATGAAGTTGCCTCGCCGCCGCTCTCCTGGCTTGAAGCCGCCAAGCAACCCGGCCTAGCCTGCCGGCAAGTGCCTGGGACCAACCTGGGCGCAGAGGAGGAGAGACGATTCCATGACCCTGCTGTCCCGCCGTACCCTGCTGGCCGCCAGCGGCGCCGCACTGACCGCGCCGCTCGCCGTGCCGGCCCTCGGCCAGGGCAATTGGCCGAACCGCCCGATCCAGCTCATTGTGCCGTGGGGCGCCGGCGGCGGCACCGATGCCACGGCGCGCATCGTCGCCAGCCTGCTGGAACGCGACCTCGGGCAGCCGGTGAACGTGGTGAACCGCACCGGCGGGTCCGGCGTGGTCGGGCATTCCGCCATCGCGACGGCGCAGCCGGATGGCTACACCATCGGCATGATCACGGTGGAAATCACCATGATGCACTGGCAGGGGCTGACCCAGCTCAAGCCGGATTCCTACACGCCGCTGGCGCTGATGAACTCGGACCCGCCGGGCGTGCAGGTGGCGCACAACTCGCCCTATGCCGACATCAAGGCGCTGGCGGATGCCATCAAGGCGCAGCCGGCCGGCACCTTCAAGGCGAGCGGCACCGGCCAGGGCGGCATCTGGCACCTGGCCCTGGTCGGCTGGCTGCAGGCGATGGGGCTCAAGGGCGACCATGTGCGCTGGGTTCCCTCCAACGGCGCGGCACCGGCGATGCAGGAACTGGCCGCTGGCGGCGTCGATATCGTCACCTGCTCGGTGCCCGAAGCCCGCGCGATGATCGATGCCGGCCGCGCCAAGTCACTCGCGATCATGGCGCCCGCGCGCAACCCGATGTTCGCCCAGGTGCCCACCTTGAACGAGACGCTGGGCATCAACTACTCGGTCGGTGCGTGGCGCGGCATTGCCGGGCCGAAGAACCTGCCGGCGCCGGTGGCCCAGCGCCTCGGCACCGCGCTGAAGGCGGCCTATGACAACCCGCAGTTCAAGGAGTTCATGACCAGCCGCGGCTTCGGCACGGTCTGGCAGGACGCGGCCGGCTTCGCCAGCTTCATGGCCGAGGGCGACCGCGCCATGGGCGAGGCGATGCGCGGCGCGGGCCTGGCGCGCGGCTGAGTTTCCGGGGGGGCGGCGCCGCCGCCCCCTTTGCCTGGGCGCCGTCCGGAAGACCGAATATGCGATTGAACGATGCCCTGCTGGGCGCGATCCTGCTTGGATTCGCGGGGTGGATCTGGTGGCTGACCAGCTTCTTCCCTGCCTTCCCCGGCCAGGATTACGGACCGAACCTGTTCCCCCGCATCCTCGCCACCGGCATCGGATTATGCGCGCTGGTGCTGGTGCTGCGCGGAGTGCGGAGCCGCGCGCCGCTGCTGGTGGTCGAGGGATGGGTGATGCAGCCCGCGCGGCTGATCTCCTTCCTGCTGATCCCGCTTGCGGCGGTGGCCTATATCCTGGTCTCCGACCCGCTCGGCTTCATCCCGACCGCCTTCCTGCTGCTGCTCGGCCTGTTCCTGTGGTTCAAGGCGCGGCCCGTGGTGGCGCTGCCGGTGGCGGCGGGGATGACCCTGCTGGTGCATTGGTTCTTCGCCGGGCTGATGCGCGTGCCGCTGCCGCGCGGCATCCTCGACAGCGTGTTGTGAGGACCGGCTGATGGACCCGCTGCTCCAGGCCTTCGGGCTGGTCTTCGACCCCTTCGTCCTGGCCGTGATCGGCCTGTCCGCCATATTCGGCATGTTCGTCGGCGCCATGCCGGGGCTGACCGCCACCATGGCCACCGCACTGCTGGTGCCCGTCACCTTCTTCATGCCGCCGGTGCCGGCACTTGGCGCCATCGTCACCGCGACCACCATGGCGATCTTCGCGGGTGACATCCCCGGCGCCATGCTGCGGATGCCCGGCACGCCGGCCTCCGCCGCCTATGCCGATGAATCCTACGCCATGACGCAGAAGGGCCAGTTGAACCTCTGCATGGGCGTCAACCTCGTATTCTCCGTTGGCGGCGGGCTGATCGGGGTGGCGGTGCTGATCGCCTTCGCGCCGATGCTGGCGGAAGTCGCTATCAACTTCTCCTCCTATGAGTATTTCTGGCTGGCCTGCCTCGGCCTGACCTGCGCCGTCTTCATGTCCAACGCCGATCCGGTGAAGGGTTTTCTTTCGCTGTTCTTCGGGTTGCTGCTGGCGACCGTGGGCATCGACCCGGCCGCCGGCTTCCCGCGCTTCACCTTCGACGATGTGAACCTGATGGGCGGGGTGAATTTCATCGCCACCATGATCGGCATGTTCGCGGTGAGCGAGCTGATGCGCGGCGCGGTGACGGTGGATGCGACCACCAAGGTGGTCACCCAGGCGGTGGGAAACCTGTTCCGTGGCCTCGGCGGCGTGTTCCGCCGCTACTGGGTGAACTTCCTGCGCGGCAGCTTCATCGGCACCGCCATCGGCGCCCTGCCCGGCGCTGGCGCCGATATCGCCGCCTGGATCAGCTATGCCGTATCCAAGCGCTTCTCCAAGCAGCCGGAAAAGTTCGGCACCGGGGAGGTGGAGGGCATTGTCGATGCGACCTCCGCCAATAATTCGGCGCTCGGCAGCGCCTGGATCCCGGCGCTGGTCTTCGGCATCCCGGGCGACAGCATCACCGCCATCGTCATCGGCGTGCTCTACATGAAGGGCATGAATCCGGGGCCGACGGTGTTCCAGGAAAACCCGCAGCTCATCTATTCGGTGTTCCTGATCTTCATCCTGGCCAATCTCATCATGCTGCCGCTGGGCTATGCCGCGATCAAATCCGCCCGGCAGATCCTGCGCGTGCCGCGCAACCTGCTGCTGCCGGTGATCCTGCTGTTCTGCCTGGTCGGCAGCTTCGCCATGACCAACAGCCTGTATGGCGTGGTGCTGATGCTGGCCATGGGCATCCTCGGCTGGATCATGGAGGAACATGGCATCCCCATCGCGCCGCTGATCCTGGGCCTGGTGCTGGGGGAGATGCTGGAGCAGACCTTCGTGCAGTCCATGATCAAGGCCGATGGCGCCTTCCTGGACTTCTTCAGCCGCCCGATCGCCGGCACGCTGGGTGTCCTTACCCTGATGATCTGGCTGGTGATGCTGGCGCGCGGCTTCCGCCGGTCCCCGGTGCCGAATGCCGCATGACGCCGCTGCGCTCGGCGGATGACCTTGCGCCCGGCCGGTCCTTCGACCTCGGCGGCTTCGTGCTGCCGCGGGCGGAGGTGCTGGAATTCGCCGCGCGCTGGGACCCGCAGCCCTTCCACCTGGATGAGGAAGCGGCGCGGCATTCCGTATTCGGACGGCTGGTGGCCAGCGGGCTGCACACCTATTCCGCCACCGTTGGCCACCTGATCCGCAGCGGGCTGCTGTCCGGGATCAACCTGGCCGGGGGCGGCGCAACGCTGGTCTGGCCCACACCCCTTGAGCCGGATGAGCCGGTGACGATGCGCCTGGTGGTGGAGGAGATCCGCACCAGCCGCAGCAAGCCGGACATGGCAGTGGCGAAGCTGCGCTACCTGGTGGCCACGGCGCGCGACGGCAGGCTGGTGCTGGATGCCTTGGGCACGCATTTCCTGAAGCGCTGAAACGACAAGCGGCGCGGGGGTTGCCCCCCGCGCCGCATGCCGGTCGCCGATCCCGGAGGGATCAGGCGGACTTCTTCATGATTTCCTCGGCGACGTTGCGCGGCACCGGGTCGTAGTGGTGGAACTGCATCGAGAAGCTGGCGCGGCCCTTGGTCATGCCACGCAGGTTCGAGATGTAGCCGAACATTTCCTTCAGCGGCACATGGGCGCGCACGATGACGGAGGTGCCCGCCATGTCCTGCGACTGGATGACGCCACGGCGGCGGTTCAGGTCGCCAACGACGTCGCCGACATGGTCGGACGGCGTGGTGACTTCCACATCCATGATCGGCTCCAGGATCACCGGGCCGGCCTTCTTCATGCCTTCGCGGAAGCAGGCCTTGGCGGCGATTTCGAACGCCAGGGCGCTCGAGTCGACGTCATGGTACTTGCCGTCCACCAGGGTGTACTTGAAGTCCACCGTCGGGAAGCCGGCCAGCACGCCGGTATCGGCCTGAACGCGGATGCCCTTTTCCACAGCCGGGATGTATTCGCGCGGCACCGAACCACCGGTGGTGCCGTTGACGAACTCGACACCCTCGGTGCGCTCCTTCGGCTCAAAGGTGATCTTCACCTCGGCGTACTGGCCCGAGCCACCGGACTGCTTCTTGTGGGTATAGATCTCGGTGTGGCTCTTGGTGATCGTTTCGCGATAGGCCACCTGCGGGGCGCCGATATGGGCG
This sequence comes from Falsiroseomonas sp., assembly GCF_030695085.1. Classification (GTDB taxonomy): domain Bacteria; phylum Pseudomonadota; class Alphaproteobacteria; order Acetobacterales; family Acetobacteraceae; genus Falsiroseomonas. The sequence goes on from NZ_JAUYTS010000126.1 coordinate 5,018, forward strand.
TCCACGCCGTATTCGCGCATCAGCCGGTCGACGATGATCTCGAGGTGCAGCTCGCCCATGCCGGACAGGATGGTCTGGCCGGTTTCCTGGTCCGTGCGCAGGCGCAGGCTGGGGTCTTCGCCCGCCAGCTTCTGCAGGCCGAGCGTCATCTTCTCGACGCCCTCCTTGGTCTTCGGCTCGACGGAGATGTCGATGACCGGCACCGGGAAGGCCATGCGCTCCAGGATCACCGGGTCGGCGGCATCGGCCAGGGTGTCGCCCGTGCCGGTGTCCTTCAAACCCACGAAGGCCGCGATGTCGCCGGCGAACACTTCCTTGATTTCCTCACGCTTGTCGGCGTGCATCTGGAACATGCGGCCGATGCGCTCACGCGAGTCCTTGGTGGTGTTCATCACCATGTCGCCCTGGCGCAGCGTGCCGCGATAGACGCGCACGAAGGTCAGGTTGCCGTACTTGTCGTTGATGATCTTGAAGGCGAGGCCGGCGAAGGGCGCGTCCGCATCGGCCGGTATGATCCGGCGGTCGGCGGTCTCATCCTCGCCCTCGGCCGGGGCCACCTTGATGCCCGGGATGTCGATCGGGCTCGGCAGGTAGTCCAGCACGGCGTCGAGCAGCGGCTGCACGCCCTTGTTCTTGAAGGCGGTGCCGCACAGCACCGGGCGGAACTCGCCGCTGATGGTGCCCTTCTTGATGCACTTCTTCAGGGTCTCGACGGTCACGTCGCCCTTGTCGAAGTATTCCTCCATCGCCGTCTCATCGATGCCGACGGCGGTGTCGACCAGCTTCTGGCGATACTCGGCGGCCTTTTCCTTCAGGTCGTCCGGAATCTCCTGGTATTCGTACTGCGCGCCCAGCTCATCGCCGAACCAGACGATCGCCTTCATCTCCACCAGGTCGACGACGCCCTTGAAGGTGTCCTCGATGCCGATCGGCAGCTGCAGGGCCACCCAGTTGATGCCCAGCTTCTCGGTCAGCGTGTCCGCGGCGCGATAGAAATCGGCGCCCGTGCGGTCCAGCTTGTTGATGAAGATGATGCGCGGGACGTTGTAGCGGTCGGCCAGGCGCCAGTTCGTCTCGGACTGCGGCTGCACGCCGGCCACGCCCTCGATGATGAAGATGGCGCCGTCGAGCACGCGCAGCGACCGGTTGACCTCGATGTTGAAGTCGATGTGGCCGGGGGTGTCGATGACGTTGATCCGGTGATCCTTCCAGATCGCCGTCACGGCGGCGGAGGTGATGGTGATCCCCCGCTCACGCTCCTGCGCCATGTAGTCCGTCGTGGTGTTGCCGTCATGCACCTCACCGATACGGTGGGACTTGCCGGTGTAGTACAGGATCCGCTCGGTCGTGGTCGTCTTACCGGCATCGATATGCGCGGTGATGCCGATGTTGCGGATCAGGGCCAGTTCAGTGCGCGCCACGATGGGTCTCCATACGCGAAAGCGGGTTCGACATCGAGCTTCCGCCCGTTGCCGCCCGCGCCATGGTTCCGAGAGTTTGTCCGACTCTAAGCTTGTCGAGGCGGGACATGCCCTCTCCCAACGGTTTTTGCAAGCACTCGCCGCATGCCGCGCTCAGGATGCACGGGGGTAGCGCGCAACGCGTTGTCACGAGCTGTTACCCCAAGCGCGCGCTTGTTGTGGTATGCTATCGCCATGAGCATGCTTGGGCATATCGCCGCCATCCGCTTCGGCCTGGGTCTCAGGCTTGGGGAGGCTCCCCCGGCGCAGCCGCAGGCGTGGCTGCTGGAGCAGATCGATCAGCAGGCGCCCCCGCCGGACGGCGTCAGCCTCGCGGAGGCGCTGACCATCCGCGAGGCGGATATCGTGGCCCGCCGCCCCCGCGACCCGGAGGGAGACCCGCAACAGACCCGGGCTGCCATCGCCGCCCTGCTGCGGCAGGAAACCGAGGGCTGGGCCGCGCGGCGGCTGGAGGCGGAGCAGCCGTTCCGGGAAAGGCTGGTCGATTTCTGGATGAACCATTTCACCGTCAGCCGCCGCGCCGGCAGCACCTCCGTGCTGATCGGCAGCTATGAGCGGGAGGCGATTCGCCCGCATGTCACCGGCCGCTTCGCGGATATGGTCGTGGCGGTGGCGCGGCATCCGGCGATGCTGATCTATCTCGATAACTGGAGCTCGATCGGGCCGGGCAGCCCGACCGGCCGTCGCTCACGCCGCGGCCTGAACGAGAACCTGGCGCGGGAAATGCTAGAGCTGCACACCCTTTCCCCCGCCGGTGGCTACACCCAGAACGACGTCCAGGAACTGGCCAAGATCCTGACCGGCTGGACCTTCACCGGCGCCAGCACCGGCGCTGGCGACACGCCTGGCTTCCGCTTCCGCGCCAATGCCCATGAACCGGGTGAGAAATTCCTGCTTGGCCGGCGCTTCGGCCCCGGCGAAGCCGCCGGTGAGGCGGCGCTGCGCCTGCTGGCCGAACACCCCGCTACCTGGCGGCATCTGGCGGTGAAGCTGGCGCGGCATTTCGTGGCGGACAATCCGCCGCCCGAGGCCGTCAGGACGCTGGAATGGGCGCTGCGGGACAGCAAGGGCGACCTGGCCGAGACCAGCCGCGCCCTCGTCGCCCTGCCGCAGGCCTGGGACCCACCCCTGACCAAGCTGCGGGCGCCGGTGGACTATGTCCTGGCCGCCAGCCGGGCGATGGGCCGGACGGCGCGTGAGGCCCGGCCGATGCTCGGGGCCCTGGCCAGCCTCGGCCAGCCGCTCTGGATCGCACCGCAGCCGATCGGCTGGCCCGACATCGCCGCCGAATGGGCGACGCCGGATGCGCTGATGCGCCGGATCGACTGGGCCTTCACCCTGGCCGGCCGGATGGAACGGTTGGACGGGATGGCCGTGGCCGAGGCGGCGCTCGGCCCGCTCGGCCGGGCCGAGACGGCGCAGGCGATGCGCCGCGCCGGTTCGATGCGCGATTCGCTGACCCTTTTACTTGGCAGCCCGGAGTTCATGCATCGATGAACGTACCGATCAGCGCGCCCAGCCGCGACGCCCCGCACGCTTCCTTCCGCATCGGCCGCCGCGGCCTGCTGCTCGGCCTTGGCGCCAGCTTCGCGGCCGGCAAGTCCCGTCTCGCTTTAGGCGAGGCGCCAGGGGATCGGCGGCTGGTGGTGGTGTTGCTGCGCGGCGCGCTGGATGGGCTGTATGCGGTGCAGCCCTATGGCGACCCGGGCCTCGCGCCGCTGCGCGGCCCGCTGGCCTTGCCGGAGCCTGGACGAGGTGAGCCGGGGCAGGAAAATGCGCTGCTCGACCTCGGCGGCCTGTTCGGCCTGCATCCGGCGCTGGCCAACCTGCATGCGATGTACCAGGCAAACCAGGCCATGGTGCTGCATGCGGTGGCCGGCCCCTATCGCAGCCGCAGCCATTTCGAGGCGCAGGACCTGCTGGAAGCCGGCAGCGCCCAGCGCCTGGCCAGCGGCTGGCTGAACCGCGCCCTGCAGGCGCTGCCGCCAGGCGAACAGGCGCGCACCGGGCTGGCCGTCGGCACCGGCGTGCCCTTGCTTTTGCGCGGTGCCGCGCCGGTCGGCGCCTATGCCCCGCCCGGGCTGGACCGGCCAGCGGCCGAGCTGATGTACCGGCTGGCGGCGTTGCAAGAGGCCGATCCGCGCCTCGGCCCGAGCTTTGCGGAGGGCATGCGCGCCCGGGGCTTCGCGGCCCAGGCGCTGGGCGAGACGGAAACCAGCCGTGAGCGTGTTACCTTCCCGCGCCTGGCCGGCATCGCCGGACGGCTGCTGGCGGAAGCCGCCGGGCCGCGCGTGGCAGCCCTCGAGCTGGGCGGCTGGGACACTCATGTCGGACAGGCCGGCCGAATCCTGGGGCCGATGCGCGCGCTGGATAGCGGGCTGGGCGAGCTTCGGGACAGCCTGGGCGAACACTGGACCCGCACCGCCGTGCTGGTGGTGACCGAATTCGGCCGCACCGCGCGCATCAATGGCAGCATGGGCACGGACCACGGCACCGGCGGCGTTGCCTTCCTGGCCGGTGGCGCCGTGGCCGGTGGCCGGGTGCTGGCGGATTGGCCGGGCCTGGCGGAGGACAAGCTGTTCGAGAACCGGGACCTGCAACCCAGCCTGGATCTGCGCAGCGTCGCCAAGGGCCTGCTGCGCGACCATCTCCGCCTGCCGGAGGCCGCGGTGGCCCGCGCCTTTCCCGGCAGCAACGCGGCACCGGCGATGCGGGGCCTGGTCCGCGCCTGAGCGGATCGCAACCGCCGAGGCGCCCCCGGCGTTGCAGTCCCGAACAGGACAGGACCGCGCGCATGGCCGAACGCTTCCCCCTCTATCGCTACGAGACGCAGCACCCGGACGGCCCGGCGGAGGCCCGCTATTCCTTCGCGCCGATGGAAGGCGTGGGGTATGCCGGGCGCGGCAGCGCCACCAGCGCCGGCGATGCCGATACCCCCTCCACCGAGGCGCGCCCCGCCGGCCATGTGGAAGCCCCGGCCGGATCGCGGATCGTCAATGTCGAGCCGCCGACGCTCGAGGTGCCCGGCCGCGGCCAGGTGGATATCTCCGCCGTGGTCGGGGTGACCGATGGCGAGACCTCGGCGACGAGCGACGTGGTGCTCTGGCACCCGGCTGGATGATCCAACTGGACAAGCCGGGCGGGTCGCGTCACATGCCGCGCCCATGCCCGAGGCGCCCCCCCAACCCTCCCTCCGAACCGAGGATTTCGATTTCGCCCTTCCCGAAGGGCTGATCGCGCAGTCCCCGGTGCGACCGCGCGATGCGGCGCGGCTGCTGGTGGTGCGGGCGGATGGGGTGTCGGACCAGGGCGTGCTGGACCTGCCGGGGCTGCTGGAGCCGGGCGACGTGCTGGTGGTGAACGACACGCGCGTCATCCCGGCCCGGCTGAAGGCCCGCCGCGGCGAGGCGCGCATCGAGATCATGCTGAACCGCGCCGAGGGTGGCGGGCTGTGGCAGGCGCTGGTCCGCAATGCCCGGCGGCTGCGCGTCGGCGATGTGGTGGAGATCGAAGGCGCGCCCGGCTGCACCGCGCGCGTGGTGGAACGCCAGGAAGGCGGCTCCGCGCTGTTCGATTTCGGCCCGGACCAGGCAGCGCTGGCCGCGGCGCTGGAGATGGCCGGCGAGATCCCCCTGCCCCCCTATATCCAGCGCGAGGGCAAGCCGGGCGCGGAGGATGCGGCCGACTACCAGACCATCTTCGCGCGAAACCCCGGCGCCGTGGCGGCGCCGACCGCCAGCCTGCACTTCACCGACCGGCTACTGGCGGCGCTGGAGGCGCGCGGCATCACGCGGGTGCCGGTGACGCTGCATGTCGGCGCCGGCACCTTCCTGCCGGTGCGGGATGACGACCCGCGGGCCCATCGCATCCATCAGGAATGGTGCGAGATGCCGGAGGCCTCGGCGGCCGCCATCAACGCCGCGCGCGCCGCCGGCCGGCGCATCGTGGCGGTCGGCACCACCGCGCTCCGGACGCTGGAAAGCGCGGCGGGGGAGGATGGCATGGTGGCGCCGTTCCGTGGCCTGACCGGCATCTACATCCTGCCCGGCCATCGCTTCCGCGCGGCGGATGCGCTGCTGACCAATTTTCACTTACCCAAATCGACGCTGCTGATGCTGGTCTCGGCCTTCGCCGGCACGCGCCGGATGCGCGCGGCGTATGCGCATGCGATCCGCGAGAACTACCGCTTCTTCTCCTATGGCGACGGCAGCCTGCTGTTCCGCTGCGACCAGGACTCTGCCGAATGACCCTGCATTGGAAGATGGCAGCGCGCGACGGCGCGGCGCGGGCTGGCGTGCTGCATACCGCGCATGGCGAGGTGCAAACGCCGGTCTTCATGCCGGTCGGCACCGCCGGCACGGTGAAGGCGATGACCGCCGATTCCGTGCGGGCAACGGGTGCGCGCATGGTGCTCGGCAACACCTACCACCTGATGCTGCGGCCGGGGGCGGAACGCGTGGCCCGCCTCGGCGGGCTGCACAAGATGATGGACTGGCACGGACCGATCCTGACGGATTCCGGCGGCTTCCAGGTGATGTCCCTGTCCGGCCTGCGGAAGCTGGATGCGGATGGCGTGACCTTCCAGAGCCATATCGACGGCTCGAAGCACCGCATCACCCCCGAACGCAGCGTCGAGATCCAGAACCTGCTGGGGGCTGACGTCACCATGTGCTTCGACGAATGCACCCCCTTCCCCGCCACCCACGACCAGGCCGCCGACAGCATGCGCCTGTCGATGCGTTGGGCCGCGCGGTCGCGCCAGGCCTTCGTGGCGCGGGAGGGGCATGGGCTGTTCGGCATCGTCCAGGGCAGCGTCTTCGAGGATCTGCGACGCGAAAGCGTGGCCGCGCTGACCGCGATCGGCTTCGAGGGCTACGCCATTGGCGGCCTCGCGGTGGGCGAGGGCCAGGCGGAGATGCTGCGCGTGCTGGATTTCACCGCGCCTATGCTGCCGCAGGATGCCCCGCGCTATTTGATGGGGGTGGGCACGCCGTCGGACCTGATCGAATCGGTTCGGCGTGGCGTCGATATGTTCGACTGCGTGATCCCGACGCGCTCCGGCCGCACCGGGCGGGCCTATACCAGCCGCGGCGTGCTGAACATGCGGAACGCAAGGCACGCCGAGGATACCCGGCCGCTGGACCCCGATTGCGACTGCCCCGCCTGCCGCAACCATTCGCGCGCCTATCTGCACCATCTGATCAAGGCGGAGGAGATGCTCGGCCCGATGCTGCTGACCTGGCACAATATCCGCTACTACCAGACCCTGATGACCCGGCTGCGGACGGCGATCCTGGAAGGCCGCTTCGAGGCCGAGGCGACGGCGATCGAGGCCGGCTGGGCTGCGAGCACCGACGAGCTCTCCTCGCCCCCTGCCCGCCCCGCTGCTATAGCGCCGGCCAACCAAGGCTAGCGGAACACAGGCGGTGACCGAACCCTCGATTTCCACCGATACCAGCGGGCTGACCCTGCTCGGCCGCCAGGCCGGCGCGCCGGACAACCCGGATGCGGCGGTGCTGGAACGGGTGCCCAACCCGCATCCCGGCACGCGCTATTGCGTACGCTTCACCGCGCCGGAATTCACCTCGCTCTGCCCGATGACCGGCCAGCCGGATTTCGCGCATCTGGTGATCGACTACATCCCCGGCGACTGGCTGGTGGAGAGCAAGTCGCTGAAGCTGTACCTCACCGCATTTCGCAACCACGGGGCCTTCCATGAATCCTGCACCGTGGGCATCGCCAGGCGGCTGATCGACGAGTTGGCGCCCGAGTGGCTGCGGATCGGTGGCTACTGGTATCCGCGCGGCGGCATCCCGATCGACGTGTTTTTCCAGTCCGGCGAAGCCCCGGCGGGGGTCTGGATCCCGGCCCAGGACGTGCCTGGGTACCGTGGCCGCGGCTAGCGGCAAGGGGATGGGGAGCGCGGGTGAGGAGATCCGCGCCGAGGCTTTGCGCCTCGGCTTCGATGCGGTGGGCTTCGCCCGCGCCCATCTGGCGCCTGAGGCGCGCGAGCGGCTCGGCCGTTTCCTGGCGGAAGGCCAGCATGGCGACATGGGCTGGATGGAGGCGCGCGCCGAACAGCGCGCCCACCCCCGCGCGCTGTGGCCGGAGGCGGTTTCGGTCATTTCGCTCGGCCTGAACTACGGGCCGGAAACGGACCCGATGGAAAGCCTCGCCTGGCGCGACCGCGGCACCATCAGCGTCTATGCCCGCAACCGGGACTACCACGACATCGTCAAGAAGCGGCTGAAGGCGCTCGGCCAGTTCATGGCGCATCGCTTCAAGGGTCAGCCGCTGAAGGTCTTCGTCGATACCGCGCCGGTTATGGAAAAGCCGCTGGCGCAGCAGGCGGGGCTGGGCTGGCAGGGCAAGCACACCAATCTGGTTTCTCGCAGCCATGGGTCCTGGCTGTTCCTCGGCGAGATCTTCACCACGCTGGACCTGGCGCCGGATGTGGCGGAGCGCGACCATTGCGGGTCGTGCCGGGCCTGCCTGGATGTCTGCCCGACCGATGCCTTCCCCGCGCCCTATCGCCTCGATGCGCGGCGCTGCATTTCCTACCTCACCATCGAGCATCGCGGGCCGATCCCCGCCGATCTGCGCCCGCTGATGGGCAACCGCATCTATGGCTGCGACGACTGCCTTGCCGTCTGCCCCTGGAACAAATTTGCTCGAATTCATGAGGAGCCTGGCCTGCTGCCACGCGCCGAGCTGACCGCGCCGCGCCTGGCGGAATTGGCGACGCTGGATGATGCGGGATTCCGCGCAAAATTCAGCGGCAGCCCGATCAAGCGCATCGGCCGCGACCGTTTCGTGCGCAACGTGCTGGTCGCCATTGGCAATTCCGCCGATGCGTCGCTGCACCCCGTGGCGCAGGCGCTATGCGCGGACGTGGATGAAACGGTGGCGGATTGCGCCCGCTGGGCGGCTGAAAGGCTCGTTGCATGAGGGATGATGCCGCGCTGGTGCTGTTCAGCGGCGGGCAGGACAGCGCCACCTGCCTCGCCTGGGCGCTGGACCGCTTCGGCCATGTGGAGACGCTCGGCTTCGACTACGCCCAGCGCCATGTGATCGAGCTGGAAACCCGCGCCGCGATGCGGGACGCGCTGTGCCGCGATGCGGGCTGGGCCGCGAAGCTCGGCCCCGACCATGTGCTGGACCTGCGCGCATTGGGTGGCATCAGCGAGACTTCGCTGACCCGCGACGTCGCCATCGAGATGGAGACGGGCGGCCTGCCCAATACCTTCGTGCCCGGCCGCAACCTGATTTTCCTGACCTTTGCCGCCGCGCTCGCCTATCGCCGGGGCATCAGGAACATCGTCACGGGCGTCTGCGAGACCGATTACTCCGGCTATCCGGACTGCCGGGACGACACCATCAAGGCGCTGCAGGTCGCCATCAACCTCGGCATGGAGCGCCGCTTCGTGCTGCACACGCCGCTGATGTGGCGCGACAAGGCGGCGACCTGGGAACTGGCGGAGAAGCTGGGCGGGCCGGCGCTGATCGACTCGATCAGGACCGTGACGCATTCCTGCTACCTCGGCGACCGGACGCCGCATGAATGGGGTGCGGGCTGCGGCACCTGCCCGGCCTGCGAATTGCGCGCCGCGGGATGGAGAAAATATCAGTGCAAGTAGCACCCTCAATCGTGCCGCAGGCACGCCAAAGGCATGACGGGCGCGGCCTTTGGCCGCCCGGCGCACAAGGCCGGCCGGCAGCCACCAATCCCAGGACATTCGCATGACCGGCCGCCAGCAAGGCTTCCTGTTCCTCGCCGGCTTCGCGCTGTGCATCCCCGCGGCCAATTGGCTGATCGGCAATGTCGGCACCTATTGCGTGCCGCAGGGGCCCTGCCTGATTCCCGTCGCGCCCGGCATCATGGCGCCCTCCGGCGTGCTGATGATCGGCCTGGCGCTGGTGCTGCGGGACCTGGTGCAGCGGCGGCTTGGCGTGCGTTGGGGCTTCGGCGCCATCCTGGCCGGCACGGCGCTGTCCGCCCTGGTGGCACCGCCATCGCTGGTCCTCGCCTCGGCCGTGGCGTTCCTGCTTTCGGAAACGGCGGATATGGCCGTCTATACGCCGTTGCAGCGGCGCGGGCTGGTGCGGGCGGTGCTGGCGAGCAGCCTGGTCGGGCTGGTGATCGACAGCGCCATCTTCCTCTGGCTCGCCTTCGGCAATCTGGACCTGCTGCCGGGCCAGGTGCTGGGCAAGCTGTGGATGGTGCTGGCGGCGCTGCCGCTGGTGCATTGGCTGCGGCGCCGGGACACGGCGCGGGGCCTGCGGCCGGATGGCGCACCGGGCCTGGCATGACCGCCGGCGCCGCGACCCCGGTGCTGGAGACGCCGCGCCTGCGGCTGCGCCCCCATGTCGCGGCGGATTTCGAGGCGCTGGCCGCCCTGTGGGCCGATCCGGAGGTCACCCGCCATATCGGCGGCCGGCCCTCCACGCGGGAGGAAAGCTGGGCGCGGTTGCTGCGCTATGCCGGGCTCTGGCGGCTTTGCGGCTTCGGCTACTGGGCGGTGGAGGATAGGGCGACCGGCCGGTTTCTCGGCGATCTCGGCTTCGCCGATTTCCAGCGCGCCATGGACCCGCCGGCGCCCGCGCTGCCCGAGATCGGCTGGGTCCTGGCGCCGCACGCCCAGGGGCGCGGCTTGGCGACGGAGGGGGCGGCGGCCGCACTGGCCTGGCTCGCCCGCCCCTGCTTCTGCATCATCGCCCCGGCCCATGCCGGGTCCCTGCGCGTGGCGACCAAGCTTGGCTTCCGGCAGCAGGGGCTGGCCCGCTACCGGGAGGATGCGGTGGCGGTGCTGGTGCGGGAGGGCTGAACCCCCCCCGCGCCACCTCAATCCGGCTGGATGTTGGCGGCGCGCACCAGCGCCCCCCAGGTTTCCACCTGCCCCTGGAAGAAGGTGCCGCATTCGGCGGGCGAGGACAGCACAAGGCGGGCCTGCTGCGTCTCCGTCATCACCGTCCGGGCGCGTTCCTCGGACAGCGTCTCACGCAAGGCGGTGTTCATGCGGTTGACCAGCTCCGCCGGCGTGCCGCGCGGGGCGAAGACGGCCCACCAGGCCTCGGCCTCCATGCCCGGGAACCCGGCCTCGGCGGCGGTCTGGGTGTCCGCAAGGCGGGACAGGCGCTGCGGGCCGAATTGCAGCAGCGGGCGCAGCGATCCGCCGGAGATATGCGGCAGCATCAGCGCGGCGCTGCCGATCATCATGTCCACATGGCCGGCGACCGCATCATTCACCGCCAGGCCACCGCTGCGATAGGGCACATGCGTGATCCGGATGCCGGCCTTCTCCGCCAGCCGGATCATGGAAAGATGCCCGATCGTGCCATTGCCGGTGGAGCCGTAGGAGACCGCATCCGGCCGCGCCTTCGCCGCTGCCACCACATCCGCCATGGTCTGGAACGGCTTGTCCGGCCGCGTCGCCACCGCATAGGGCGAGCCGCCGATATGCATGACCGGGTCGAGGTCCTTCAGCACATCGAAGGGCGGGTTGCGCAGCAGGGCCGGGATGGTGGCGTGGCTGTCGAAGGTCAGCAGCCAGGTCTGCCCATCCGGCCGCGCCTTGGCGACGATATCCGCCCCGATGGAGCCCGCGGCGCCGGAGCGGTTTTCCACCAGCACCGTGGCGCCAAGCCGCTGCTGCAAGCCTGGCGAGACCAGCCGCGCCACCGAATCCGTGGACCCGCCCGGGCCGAAGGGCACGACGATCCGGATGGTGGAGGTCTGCGCGCGGGCCAGGTTGGGCGCGGCCAGCAGGGCGGCCATGGCGCCGAGCCCGGCACGGCGGGTGATCTGGGTCATTCTTGTTTTCCTCCCATTTCGCAGCGGCCTTCAGGTGCCGTGCGTGGTCTTGTCGAACAACTCCTCCACCGCAACGGCCTGTGCCGTCAACCCATCGGCCTTGGCATAGCGGCACATGGCATCCAGTTCCGCCCGGTTGCGGGTGAAGCCGTAGGGCCAGGGGTCGCCGCCCAGCATCGCCGTCTGCGCCGCCGCTTCCGCCACGATCCAGGGCAACGAGACGCGCAGGAAATTGCCCATGCTGAGGTCCGCCACCGCCTGGTCCTTGGCCGCGGTGAAGGCATGGTGCACGGCCATGGCCAGCCCCGGGCGATCCTCCACCAGGCTGCGGCGGATGGCGATGCAATGCATGATCGGGAAGAAGCCGGTGGCGCGGCAGTAGGATTCCTCCTCCGTCCGGCTGTTGGGGAACAGCCGCGCCACCGGGGCGCTGCCATCCAGGAAGCAGGCGGGCGGGCGCGGGCCGATGAAGGCGTCGATGCGGCCCTCCGCCAGCATCGTCTCCAGCGTCTCCCCCTCCCCGATCACCTGCATGTCGATCTCGGGCGGCAGCGACAGCGGCGTGCGTTCCCCGGCCGAGCGCCAGGAGATGCTGGACATCGACACGCCGTAGTAGGTCCGCATCATGCCGCGCACCCACATCGCCGCGGTCTGCTGGTATTCCGGCACGCCGACGGTCCGCCCGGTCAGGTCCTTCGGCCCGGTGATGCCCCGGTCCGTGCGGATATAGATGGCCGAATGCCGGAAGGCGCGGGAGGGAAACACCGGCACGCCGATATACTGGCTGTCACCCCGCGCCACGGACAGGATGTGGCTGGCCATGGAGAGTTCGGTGATGTCGTAGCGCGCCTCCCGCATCGCGATGCGGAACAGCTCCTCCGGCTCCCCGGCCGTCGCCACGATCTCCTGGCCCTCGACGGCGATGCGGCCATCCAGAATCGGCTGGGTGCGGTCGCTGCGGGTGCAGGCAAGGGTCAGTTTGGGCATGTCGGTTCAATGGCCTTGGCGATGTTCTCGGGCGTGAATGGCCAGTGGCGGAGCCGGATGTCCAGGGCATCCGCAATCGCATTGGCGATGGCGCCGATCACCGGCCCCATGCTGCATTCGCCCGCCCCCAGCGGCGGTGCCTCCGGCCGCGCCACCAGCGTGGCCTCCACCTGCGGCACCTCGGAGAAGCGCAGGATCGGGTAGTCCTCCCAGCTCCCGGCGAGGACGTTGCGCGCATCGTGGCGCACCTGCTCCAGCAGGCACAGCGAGGTGGCCTGGATGGCGCCGCCCTCGATCTGGTTCAGCGTGCCGTCGGGGTTGATCACCTCCCCCACATCGGCGGCGAGCCACAGGCGGCGGCAGAACACCCGCTCCGCCGCCTCGATCTCCGCCACCGCCGCGCACCAGGCGCCGGTGCCCTTGTAGCGGGCGACGGCGAGGCCGAGGCCGAAACCTTCCCGCTTCACGCGGCCGGACCAGTTCGCCATCTCCGCGGCGCGGGTCAGCACGTCCCGCGCGCGGGCATCCTCCATCTGGCGCAGCCGGTAGGCCAGCGGATCGGCGCCGGCCTTGGCCGCCATCTCGTCCATCACGCTCTCGATCGCCCAGACATTCGCCAGCGCACCGAGGCCGCGCAGCGCGCTGGTGCGGACGGGCATTTCGGCCAGATGCGTCATGCCGACATGCAGCGCCGGAATCGCGTAGCCCGGCACCGCATTGCGCTGCGCACCGCCGCCACCGGCCAAGGGCGGGTTGATGGCGTTGGGCACGGCGAAAGGTTCGGCCAGGATCGAGGCCGCGAGCAGCGTCGGCAGCGCGCCGCGCCCCGGCCGGCCGGAATGGCCGTTGGAGGTGACATGCTGGGTCCAGCGCAGCAGCGTGCCCTCGGCATCCGCCTCTGCCGCCACATCCACCAGCATGGCGGGGGAGACGGGGCCCCAGCCGAGTTCCTCCGCCCGGCTCCACAGCACGCGCACCGGCACACCGGGATGGGCACGGGCCAGCAGGGCTGCTTCCAGCGCCACGTCATCGGCGCCGTTATGGCCGTAGCAGCCGGCGCCCTCGACGTGCTGGATATGGAAGGCCTCGGCCGGCAGGTGCATCGCCTTCACCAGATCGGCGCGCAGATTGTAGATGCCCTGGCTGTGGCTCCAGATCCGCATCCGTGCGCCATCCCACTGCGCCAGGGCACAGCAGGTGCCGATCGAGGCGTGGGTGACGAAGGGTCGGAAGAATCGGCCTGAGACGCGATGCGCCGGTTCGGGCGTTTCGGCGACGCGGTCCAGCACGGTGCTGGCCTCGCCGGGCGCCCCGGCCAGCCAGGATTCGGTGTGGTCCGGCAGCGTGTCCCGCACCGCCCATTCGGCGCGCGCGGCCACCCGCAGGGCGGCGGCCTCCGCCTCATGTTCCTCTGGCGCCAGCACGGCCAGGAAGCTGCCGTCGCGATGGATGGTGGCACCATTGGGCAGCGCGCCGTCGCGCAGGGAGACCAGCTTCGCCCCACGCGCTGCCGGCCGCACCATGCGGGCGTGCAGCATGCCGGGCAGGCGCAGATCCTGAATGAAGCGCGGCGCCCCAAAGACCTTCTCCGGCAGGTCGAGCCGTGCCGCGGAGGTGCCGGTGACCCGGCGCTGATCCGCGCGCTTCGGCGTCGCATCCGGCGTCGCTTCCACCGCCAGCAGCGCGGCCTCCGCCAGCGACCAGTAGCTGCCGAGCACACGCCCATCCGGCGCCACGAAATCACCGTCCCGCACCACGATGTCCTCGCGCGACACACCGCTGCGCTGCGCGATGACACCAACGAAAATGCCGCGCGCCTCGGCGCAGGCGTGGCGGATCGCCATGCCGGATTCCTGCACGGAGAGGCTGCCGCTGGTCACCGCCTCATCCGGGCTGGTCGGCGTGGCCGCCGCCTGCACGCGGATGCGGGGCAGCGCCACATCCAGCTCCTCCGCCGCGATCTGGGCGAGCGCGGTCAGGATGCCCTGCCCCAGCTCCACCTTGCCCGGCGTCAGCACCACCGCGCCCTCGGGCAGCATCCGCAGCCATTGGTCGAGCCGCCGGTTCACCTGGAGACTGCCGGGCAGCTTCGGCCGGCCGTCGGCGGGCTGCGGCCCAAGAAATGCCAGGTTCATGGCGTGGCCCCCCTGGGCGCGGCCTCCATGGGGGCCATCTCCTCCGCCGCCCGCAGGATGGCGCGCAGGATGCGGTTGTGGCTGCCGCAGCGGCAGAGATGCGGCTCCAGCGCCGCCCGCACCTGGTCCTCGCTCGGCCGCGGCGTTTCGCGCAGCAAGGCCACGGCGCGGATCTGGATGCCGGAGAGGCAGAAGCCGCATTGCCCCGCCTGCAATTCCAGCAGCGCCCGCTGCACCGGATGCGGGGAGTCTGGCGTGCCCAGCCCCTCCACGGTGGTCACCCGCCGCCCCGCCACCGCCGAGACCGGCAGCGTGCAGGCAAACTGAGGATGATCATCCACCAGCACCAGGCAGGCGCCGCATTGCTCCGCGCCGCAGCCGAACCTTGTGCCGGACAGCCCGAGCGGGCCGCGCAAAGCCGCCAGCAGCGACGCCTCCGGCGCGATCGGCGCGGCCACCGCCGCGCCGTTCAAATGGAAGCTGGTGCTCAAGTGGGCGTCATCTTCGCCATGCGGATGAATTCCGCCTGCTTGGTGATGTCGGCGCGCAGATAGGCGTCGAAAGCCTCCATCGACATCGCCATGGGCTGCGCGCCGAGCCTGGCCTGCGCTGCCGCCGTCGCCGGCAGCGCCAGGATGCGGTTGACCTCCGCATTGATGCGCTGGCGCAGTGCCGCGGGCGTCGCCGCGGGTGCCATGAAGCCGAGCCAGATGGAGGCCTCATAGCCCGGCAGCGCTTCCGCCACCGCGGGCAGTTCGGGCATCAGCGGGCTGCGCTGCGGGCCGGTGGTGGCCAGGCCGCGCACCAGCCCACCCTCGATCTGCGGGCGCATGGTGGGGATGGCGTCGAACATGATCGGCACGGTGCCGCCGATCACGGCGGTGCGCGCCTCGTTCGATCCGCGGAAGGGCACATGCGTTGCCGTCACGCCGGCCATCGCCAGGAACACCTCGCCCGCCACGTGATAGGGCGTGCCGGGGCCGGAGGAGGCATAGTCGTACTTACCCGGATTGGCGCGCAGCAGCGCGATCAGTTCCTGGAGGTTGCTGGCCGGAAGCGAGGGATGCACCGCCAGCACATGGTGGGCGATGTTGATGGCCGCGACCGGCGCCAAGTCCCGCATCAGCACATAGGGCCGGTTCGGCAGCAGCGTCTCATTGGCCGTATGGGTGTTGGACATCAGCAGCAGCGTGTGGCCATCGGGCGCCGATTTCGCCACCGCATCGGTGCCGATGGTGGCGCCGGCGCCGGGGCGGTTTTCCACCACGAAGGGCTGGCCGAAGGCCTGCGACAGTGGCTCCGCCAGGAAGCGCGCCGCGACATCGGCGGACCCGCCAAGGCCGAAGGGCACCACGATCCGCACGGGGCGGGTGGGCCACGCGGCCTGCGCCCGCACCACGCCTGGCGCGGCGAGCGCGCCGACGGCCGCCCCTGTGGCAGCCAGTACCAGCCTGCGTCCGATCATCTTCCTGTTCCTCCCATGCAATCGATTGGGTGCAAGATCGCCTCACGAGGCGGCGAGGGCAAGGGGTTGGTTCAGAACCGTGCCATCCGGCCCCGCACCTGCGCCAGGAAGGCGGCGCGGCGGCGGTCATCCGCGCGGTTCATGTCGTACAGCGCCTGGTAGCCGATTTCCGCCCGCCCGGCGGTCAGCAGGCGGAAATAGCGGGTGACGGCCTTGCGCGGCGGGTCACCCGCCAGCATGGCGGTCCAGCGCGGGCGGCCATAGGTGCTGATGCCGGCCACCTTGCGGAGATGCAGCAGGTTGGGCTTCGCCACCCCATCCTCCAGCCGGAAGGACACGCCGGGCAGCAGCACCCGGTCCATCCAGCCCTTCAGGATGGCCGGCAGGCCGAAGCACCAGGTGGGGAAGGACAGCACCAGCGCCTCCGCCTGCTCCAGCCGACGGACGTAGTCCTCCACCGGGGCGCGGTTGTCCGGGATGGCGTGGTAGCCACGGCGTTCCTCGGCCGACAGCACCGGGTTGAAGCCCTCCGCATACAGGTCGCACAGATCCACCACATGGCCGGCCTGGCGCAGGCCCTCGCGGGCGGCGTCGCGGATGGCGGCGTGGAAGCTCTCGGGCAGCGGGTGGGCATACAGGTACAGCACGCGCATCAGGGCGTGCCGGCGATCACGGCGATGTCTTCCGCGGTCAGTTCCACTGGAACGCCGCCGCGGATCAGTTCCGCAAAACCCTCATTCGGCGCCATGAAGGTCAGGCAATACAGCTTCTCGGCGGTGTCGTTCACCAGGACATGCTCGACGCCCGGCCGCAGCACGAAGGCATCGCCAGGGCCGACCGGCATCTCCACCCCGTCGGCATAGGCCTTGCCCGCGCCCTTCAGCACGAAAAAGCATTCCTCCGCCACCTGGTGCGTGTTGGGCGGGGTGCGGCCGCCCGGCTCGAAAATCTCGATAACCAGGGTGAAGGACACGCCATCCGCCACCGGGTCGAACAGGCAGGCGAAGTAGTTGCTGTCGCCCGGCGCGATGCGGAAGCCGCGCAGATCGGCGGCGCGCCGGGCGAGGACGGGGGCGGACATCATCGGCGGCATATCTCCGTTGCGGTATCGGCCCGGAGCGTTGCATGAGGCGTGCCAGTCCCACAAAGGCCCCTCCGCCATGCGCGTGCTGATGATCCATTGCCACCCCCGCGCGGACAGCTTCTCCGCCGCCCTGCGCGATGCCGCCCGCCGCGCGCTGGAATCGCGCGGCCATGTGGTGGAACTGCGCGATTTATACGCGGAGGGCTTCGACCCCGTGCTGTCCGCCGAGGAACGCGGCCGCTACCACGAACTGCCCGCGAATCTGGCCGGCATCGAGGACCATGTCGAAAGCCTGCGCCGGGCCGATGCGCTGCTGCTGGTCTATCCAACCTGGTGGTACGGCATGCCCGCCATGCTGAAGGGCTGGTTCGACCGCATCTGGGCGCCGGGCGTGGCCTTCCAACTCGGCGAGGGCGCTATCACGCCGCTGCTGACCAACATCCAGCGCATCGGCGTGGTCACCACCTATGGCTCGCCCAACTGGCTGCTGTGGTATATTGGCCGCATCGACCGCAAGCTGCTGAACCGCGGCATCCGCCGGCTCTGTGCCCGCAACTGCCGCACGGATTGGTACACCCTGACCCGCATGGACCATCGCAGCCGCCCGGAATGCGCGGCCTTTGTCGCGCGGGTTGAGAAGGCGCTGGCGGGCTGGTAGCGCATCCGCTTTCACATCCGGCGGCAGGCTGTTACGCCCGCCGGATGAGGCAGGAGCAGGCGATGCAGGTCAGCGAGCAGCGGCAATGGGACCGGCTGATGCAGATGGCGCAACTCGGCGCCATTCCGGGCGATGGCGTGAACCGCGCGGCGCTGACCGACCTGGACCAGCAGTCCCGGCGACTGCTGCTGTCCTGGGCGCAGCCGCTCGGCCTTGCCCCATCCGTCGATGCGCTGGGCAATCTGTTCCTGCGGCATGAGGGCACGGACCCCTCCCTGCCCGCGGTGCTGGCCGGCAGCCACATGGATAGCCAGCCGAAGGGCGGCCGCTTCGACGGCATCTGGGGCGTGCTGGCGGCGCTGGAGGCGGTGCAGGCGATCCGTGAGGCGGGCATCACCACCAAGCGCGCCATCGAAATTGTCGCCTGGACCAATGAGGAAGGCGGCCGCTTCGCCCCCGGCTGCATGGGCAGCATGGCTTTTTCCGGGTTTCGCCCGCCGAACACCTGGGACGATGTAAGGGACAGGGACGGGCTGCGCTTCGGTGACGAACTGGCCCGGCTGCTGGCGGCGGAGGCCGGTATTCCGCGCCGCCCGCTCGGCTACACCCCCTTCGCCTATATCGAACCGCATATCGAGCAGGGCCCGCTGCTGGAGGCGGAGGGGCTGGATATCGGCGTCGTCACCGGCATCCAGGGCAGCCGCTGGTTCCTGGTGGAGATCGCCGGCAAGACCGACCATGCCGGCACCGCGCCCCTGTCGCTGCGCCAGGACGCCGTGCAGGACATGGTGCGCGCCATTTCCGCGCTGAACGCGCTGACCAGCGACCCTGACGACGTGCTGCGCTTTACCGTTGGTCGGGTCGAGGTATTTCCGAATTCCTCCAACACGGTCGCCGACCTGGCGCGTTTCAGCATCGACCTGCGCCACCCGGAAGCGGCGGTGCTGACGGCGCGCGGCGATGCCATTGCCGCCACCATCCACGCCGCCATGGCGAAGTGCCGCGCCACGGTGACGGAAACCTTCAACGCCCTGCCCGCCCGCTTCGACCCCATGGTGCAGGATTCGATCGAGGCGTCGGCGCGCGCCCTTGGACTCGGCGTGAAGCGGATGCCCTCCGGCGCCTTCCACGACGCGCAATTCCTGGTGCCGGTCTGCCCGAGCGGGATGATCTTCATCCCCTCCCGCGGCGGGATCAGCCATCATCCGGCGGAATATTCCACGCCGTCGCAGGTTGCCGCCGGGGCGGCGGTGCTGGCGGGGGTGCTGGTGGATCTCGCCGCGCGCTGAACGTATCGGCCAGCGCAACGAAGCCGCGCTGCCCAACCCGCGCCACGTTCCGCGTGCTAAACATGTGTTGAACAGTGACCGTGCGACCTGTTGCCCGGCCAGGGGTTGTCGTTGCGTGGCCAGCTTCGAGGCCGCGAATGCGGCCGGAGAGACGACAGAGAGATGCCTTTCCCAGAGATCGACTGGTCGGGGACCCCGCTGGGCCCGAGGGAGGACTGGCCCCCGGCCCTGGCCGCCGTCTACCGCCTGATGATGCATTCGCGTCAGCCGATGTTCCTCGCCTGGGGCGAGGAGCTGACCTTTCTGTACAACCAGCCCTACGCCACCATCCTCGGCCCGCGCCACCCGGCTGCCTTCGCCCGGCCCTTCGAACAGGTGTGGTCCGATATCTGGCCGGACATCAAGCCGCTGGTCGACCGCGCCCTGGCCGGCGAATCAACCTGGCGCGAGAACATGCACCTGGTGATGACCCGCCACGGCTACCCCGAGGACACCTGGTACACCTTCTCCTACAGCCCGTTGCATGATGATGACGGCCGGATCGTCGGCATGTTTTGCAGCGCGATCGAAACCACCGGCCAAGTGCTGGCCGAACAGGCCCTGCGGGAGAATGAGGGGCGCTTCCGCGCCCTGCTGGACGCGACGCCGGCCATGATGTGGGTGACCGACCGCAACGGCGACTGCACCCATCTCAACCAGAGCTGGTACGCCTTCACCGGCCAGACCCCGGCCACCGGCCTTGGCCATGGCTGGCTGGATGCCGTGCATCCGGCGGACCGGCCAGCGGCGGAGCGGAAATTCGAGGACGCGACCCGCACCAAGTCGCCGCTGCGCCTGGACTACCGGCTGCGCCATGCGGACGGGACCTGGCGCTACGCGATTGATGCAGCGCAGCCACGGCTGGCGGAAGACGGCACTTATCTTGGCCATGTCGGTTCCGTGCTCGACATCACCGACCGGCGGCAGGCGGAGGAACGCCAGACCCTGCTGGCGCGGGAGGTGGACCACCGCGCCAAGAACGTGCTGGCCGTGGTGCAGGCGATGATCCGCATGACCCAGGCCGATGACGTGGACAGCTACGCCCTGGCCCTGCAGGGCCGCGTGGCCGCACTCGCCCGCGCACACACGCTGCTGGCGGCCGATCGCTGGGCGGCCGCCGATCTCGGCGCGCTGCTGGCCGGCGAGCTGACCGCCTTCCTGGGCGAGGAACGGGCGGTTCGGGTGGTCCTGACGGGTCCGACCGTGGCGCTGCCGCCCGGCACGGCGCAACCGCTGACCATGATCGTGCATGAACTGGCGACCAACGCCTTCAAGCACGGCGCGCTTTCGGCGCAGACGGGGCGGCTGGAAGTGTGCTGGTCCGTGCAGGACGGGCGGTTGCGCCTGGACTGGACCGAGCGTGGCGGACCGGCGCTGGCCGGTGCCCCGCAGCGCCTCGGCTTCGGCACCAGGGTGCTGGATGGCACGGTGCGGCGCCAGCTCGGCGGCCGGCTGCAGCTCGACTGGCGGGCCGAGGGCCTGGCCTGCCGGCTGGAGGTGCCGTTGACCCCGAAGGCGGCGGGTGCAGCCGAACAGCCGGGCCTGATGTGGGGCACGGGGTAGCGCCGGGCCTTGCCGGGGCGGCCTGAAGGGCGCAGAAGGCGCCGGCTTCAACTCGGCCAGGCGCATGAACGACCGCATCTCCCTCCCCAAGGGCCGCATCAAGATCCTGCTGCTGGAAGGCATCGCCGACAGCGCGGTGGATCTGTTCGGCCAGGCTGACTACGTCACCATCCAGCGGGAAAAGAAGGCGCTGGAAGGCCAGGCGCTGATCGATGCGGTGAAGGGTGTGCATATCCTCGGCATCCGGTCCCGCACCGAGGTGACGGAGGAGGTGCTGGCCGCCGCCGACCGGCTGATTGCCATCGGCTGCTTCTGCATCGGCACCAACCAGGTGGATCTGCGGGGCGCCGCCCGGCGCGGCATCGCGGTGTTCAACGCGCCCTTCAGCAACACCCGCAGCGTGGCGGAGCTGACGCTGGCGGAATCCGTGATGCTGATGCGCGGCATCGTCGACAAATCCAACTCCGCCCATGCCGGCGGCTGGGACAAATCCGCCGCCAATAGCTGGGAGATGCGCGGCAAGACGCTGGGCATCATCGGCTACGGCAATATCGGCAGCCAGTTATCGGTGCTGGCCGAGGCCTTCGGCATGCGCGTGCTGTACCACGACCACACCGGCAAGCTGCCGCATGGCAATGCGACGCCTGCCGCCAACCTGCACGACCTGCTTACGCAATCGGATGTGGTCACCATCCATGTGCCGGAGACGCCGGACACCATCGGCATGATGGGCGCCCGGCAATTCGCCGCCATGAAGCCCAGCGCCGTCTTCATCAACAATGCCCGCGGCACGGTGGTGGATGTCGATGCGCTGGCCGCGGCGCTGCGGGAAAAGCGCATCCTGGGCGCCGCGCTGGACGTGTTCCCCGAGGAGCCGAAGCGGAATGGCGAGGCCTTCGTCTCCCCCCTGCAGGGCCTGCCCAACGTCATCCTGACGCCGCATATCGGCGGCAGCACGGCGGAGGCGCAGGACCGCATCGGGCAGGAAGTGGCGCGCAAGCTGGTCGATTATTCGGATACCGGCGCCACCATGGGCAGCGTCAACCTGCCGCAGGTGCAGCTTCCGGCCCGTCCGACCGGCGCGCGCTGGACGCATCTGCACCGCGATGCGCCCGGCATCCTGTCCCAGATGAATGCCTGCTTCGGCCGGCGCGGGCTGAACATCGCCGCGCAGTACTACCAGACGGATTCCGAGCTGGGCTATGTGGTGGTGGAAAGCGTCGAGGCGCGGGCGGAGGCGGAGCTGATCCTGGCCGAGCTGCGCGCCCTGCCCGGCACGGTGCGCGCAAGGCTGATCTACGAGCGACACTAGGCGGCAAGGGTTGCCTTGGAGGGCGGGGTGGGTTCTAAGCCGCGGCCCTCCCCGGCCAAGGCGCTCACCATGCAACCCGTCATCGGTATCGATTTCGGCACCACCAACAGCGTGGTCACCGCGCTGGCCGCCGATGGCAGCGTGCGCGTGCTGCGGCATGCGACGGATGACGTGTTCCGCAGCGTGATCTGCTTCTGGAACGGCGCCGATGGCCGGGTGAAACACGCCGCCGGGCCAGCGGGAATCGAGGCCTATCTCGATGATCCGCTGGACTCCCGCCTCATCATGTCGATGAAAAGCTACCTGGCGCAGCGCAGCTTCCAGGAAACGCGCATCCTCGGCCAGCCCTGGTCGCTGGAGCCGCTGGTGGCGGTGTTCCTGCGCGCGCTGCTGGCGCCGTTCCGGGATGATCTGGCCGGCGCGCAGGTGGTGGTGGGCCGCCCGGTGCGCTTCGTGGGCGAATCCGCCGATGACACGCTGGGCGAGCGCCGGCTCCGCGCCGCCTTCGCGCTCGCCGGGATGGAGCATGTGCAGGTGGCGCTGGAGCCCGCCGCCGCCGGGCACCGCTTCGCCGCCGGGCTGGACCGGCCGGCCACCGTGCTGGTGGCGGATTTCGGCGGCGGCACCAGCGATTTCTCGCTGCTGCGCTTCGACCCCGGGCCACCGCGGCGTGTCACCGCGCTCGGCCAGGCCGGTGTCGGCGTGGCGGGCGATGCCTTCGACTACCGGATCATCGATCGCGTGGTCTCCCCGCTGCTCGGCAAGGGCGGCAGCTATCGCGTCACGGGCACGGACCTGCCGATCCCGCCCGCCTGGTACAGCAGCTTCGCCCGCTGGCACCTGCTGTCGCTGATGCGGGCGCCGAAGACCATGCGGGATATCGAGGCGGTGGCCCGCACGGCGGAACACCCCGAGCAACTGCACCGGCTGATGCGGCTGGTGAAGGATGAGGCAGGCTACGCGCTGTACCGCGCGGTATCTGCCGCCAAGGCCGCGCTGTCCAAGGCGGAGACGGCCACCCTCCGCTTCCGCCATGCGGATTTCGAGGTGGCGGCGGAGATCGCGCGCAGCGATTTCGAGGCCTGGATCGCGCCGGAACTCGCCCAGATGCGGGTCGCGGTGGATGCGGCGCTGGCCGATGCGGGCCTGCCGGCCACGGCGGTGGACCGCGTCTTCCTCACCGGCGGCTCCTCCCTCGTGCCCGCCGTGCGGCGCATCTTCGAGGATCGCTTCGGCGCGGATCGGGTGGTGGCGGGCGGTGAGTTCGTCTCGGTGGCGGAGGGGCTGGCCCTGATGGGCAGCAGCACATGACCGCCCCGCGCGAACACCCGATGTGGGGCATCGCGCTGCGCCTGACGGCGACGCTGCTATTCACCGTGATGGGGCTGCAGGTGCGGCTGGCCTCGGCGGAAGCGCCGGTCGGGCAGATCGTGTTTCACCGCAGCGCCTGGGCGCTGATCCCGGTGCTGGCCTACCTGACCTGGCGCGGGCAGTTCCCGCGCGGGCTGCGGACGCGCAATCCGCTCGGGCATGTGCGGCGCAGCATGTATGGCTGCGCCTCGATGTTCTTTTCCTTCCTCTCACTGTCCAAGCTGCCGCTGGCGCTGGCGACCGCGCTGAGTTTCCTGGCACCGTTGCTGGCCGTGCCGGCGGGGATGATCTTCCTGCGGGAGAGGCCGGGGCTGCTGGTCGGCGGTGCCGCGGTGCTCGGCTTCGGCGGCGTGCTGCTGATGCTGCTGCCCGCCTTCATCGGCCCGACGCTGGATGCGGATACGTTGATCGGCGTCGGCGCCGGGCTCGCCACCGCAGCCACCGTCCTGGGTGCGCGCGTCGAGGTGAAGCGGCTGACGGCGACCGAACTGCCGGGCACCATCGTGCTTTATTTCTCGCTGGTCTGCGCCGCGGGCGGGTTGGCGACCTGGCCGTTTGGCTGGGCCGATGTCACCGGCACGGGCTTCCTGTACCTGGTCGGCGCCGGCTTCGCCGGGGGCCTCGCGCATATCTGCATGACGGAGGCGGTGGCGCGTGCACCCATCTCCCTGCTCGCGCCCTTCGAATACACGGCGCTGCTCTGGGCGGTGCTGTTCGACCTGCTGATCTTCGGCCTGGTGCCGGCGCTGCCCAGCCTGCTGGGCGCGGTGCTGATCGTGGCGGCGGCGGTGCTGGTGGTGTTCGCGGACCGGCTGGGGCCGGTGCTGGCGCGCTGGGTCGGGCGGGGGTAGCGCCGGCCCGGCGGAGGTTCCGCCGGGCCGGGTCGTCACGGCATTACGCCAGGTCGAAGCGGTCCAGGTTCATCACCTTGGTCCAGGCGGCGACGAAGTCCTTCACGAAGGCCTCCTTCGCATCATCGCAGCCATAGCGTTCCGCCAGGGCGCGAAGCTGGGAATTGGAGCCGAACACCAGGTCCACCCGCGTGCCGGTCCACTTCAGCGCGCCGGTCGCCCGGTCACGGCCCTCGAACACCTCCGCTGCTTCCGAGGTCGGGCGCCAGACGGTGCCCATGTCGAGCAGGTTGGTGAAGAAGTCGTTGCTCAGCGTCTCCGGCCGCTGCGTGAAGACGCCGTGCTGCGCCTGGCCGGTATTGGCGTTCAGCACGCGCAGCCCGCCCACCAGCACCGTCATCTCCGGCGCCGACAGCGTGAGAAGCTGCGCGCGGTCCACCAGCAGTTCTTCCGCCGTCAGGCTGTAGCGGGTCTGCTGGTAGTTGCGGAAACCGTCCGAGGTCGGCTCCAGCACCTCGAAGGATTCGACATCCGTCTTGTCCTCGGAGGCGTCGGTGCGGCCGGGGGTGAAGGGCACCTCCACCTCATGCCCACCCTTCCGGGCCGCCTGCTCCACCGCCGCGCAGCCCGCGAGCACGATCAGGTCGGCCAGCGAGACCTTCTTGCCGCTGGTCTGCGCCGCGTTGAAGTCCTGCTGGATCGCCTCCAGCTTCGCCAGCACGCCGGCGAGCTGGGCGGGCTGGTTCACCTCCCAGTCCTTCTGCGGCGCCAGGCGGATGCGCGCGCCATTGGCGCCGCCGCGCTTGTCCGAGCCGCGGAAGGTGGAGGCCGAGGCCCATGCGGTGGCGACCAGCTGGTGGATCGGCAGGCCCGAGGCCAGGATGCGGCCCTTCAGCGCGGCAATGTCCTGCGCATCGACCAGCGGATGATCGACCGGCGGCACCGGGTCCTGCCACAGCAGTTCTTCCTGCGGCACGAGCGGGCCGAGGTAGCGGTCCTTCGGACCCATGTCGCGATGGGTCAGCTTGAACCAGGCGCGCGCGAAGGCATCCGCCAGCTGCTCCGGGTTCTCATGGAAACGCTTGGAGATGGGCGCGTAGATCGGGTCCATCTTCAGCGCCATGTCGGCCGTGGTCATCATCGGCGCGTGGCGCACGGACGGGTCATGCGCGTCCGGCACGGTGCCATCGCCGCTGCCATTGGCCGGGGTCCACTGCCAGGCGCCGGCCGGGCTCTTCGTCAGCTCCCATTCGTAGTTGAACAGGTTGTCGAAGTAGCCGTTGTCCCACTGCACCGGGTTGTTGGTCCAGGCACCCTCGATGCCGCTGGTGATGGCGTGCACGCCGACGCCGGTGCCGAAGGTATTGCGCCAGCCGAGGCCCTGTTCCTCGATGCTGGCCCCCTCCGGCTCACGCCCCACCTGGGCGGCATCGCCGGCACCGTGGCACTTGCCGAAGGTGTGGCCGCCGGCGACCAGCGCCACGGTTTCCTCATCGTTCATCGCCATGCGGGCGAAGGTCTCGCGGATGTCCTTGGCCGAGGCCAGCGGGTCCGGCTGGCCGTTCGGGCCTTCCGGGTTCACGTAGATCAGGCCCATCTGCACGGCGGCCAGCGGGTTCGCCAGTTCGCGTTCGCCGCTGTAGCGGGCATCGCCCAGCCAGGTGTCCTCGCTGCCCCAGTAGACGTCCTCCTCCGGCTCCCACTGGTCGACGCGGCCACCGGCGAAGCCGAAGGGCTTCAGGCCCATGGATTCGATGGCGCAATTGCCGGCGAAGACCATCAGGTCGGCCCAGGAGAGCTTGTCGCCGTATTTCTGCTTGATCGGCCACAGCAGGCGGCGGGCCTTGTCCAGATTGCCATTGTCCGGCCAGCTGTTCAGCGGCGCGAAGCGCAGCGTGCCGGCGCCGGCGCCACCACGGCCATCGCCGGTGCGATAGGTGCCGGCGCTGTGCCAGGCCATGCGGATGAACAGCGGGCCGTAATGCCCGTAATCCGCCGGCCACCAGGGCTGCGAATCCTTCATCAGCGCGAAGATGTCCTGCTTCACCGCCTCGAGGTCGAGCTTCTTGAATTCCTCGGCATAGTTGAAGGCCGGGTTCATCGGGCTCGAGGCGGGGGCGTTCTGGTGGAGAATCCTGAGGTTGAGCTGGTTCGGCCACCAGTCACGGTTGGACCTGCCGCCGAAGCTCGTATGCCGCGGTGCGTTGTGCATCACGGGGCACTTGCCGCCGCCGGGGGGGCTGTTTCCGTCCATGGTTTCTCTCCGATCCTGTTCGTTCTGCCGCGACGGAGGGGGTGTTGGCGAGCCAATGCGGCACGGCACAGGGCCGGCCACACCCGTTCCCGCATGGCGTCAGTGAAGACACGGTAGACGTTTCGCCTGCATCAATGGAAGTTTGGTAACTCAATGGGATCGATTGAGTGAGACTATCGGGTCAGCGGCGCTGACGGGTTGCCGCCGCGCCCGAGCCAGGCACGCCGCCACCGAACACGCCCGCGTTATGGCCGCAACTGTGCTGGTGCCTTAGCCTTGGAGAGACGAGGCGCAACGGGGGACAGGCTATGGCAACGATGCAGCGACGCGGTTTGGCGGCGCCCCGGATATGCGCCGGCGCGGTGGTGGTGGTGCTGCTGAACCTCGCCCTCGCCCTGCCCGCCACAGCGCAGCCCACCCCGCCCCCCCCGGCAGTCGTGGTGGCGGAGGTGGTGGCGGAGCCGGTCAGCCGGCCGGCGGAATTCGTCGGGCGCATGGAAGCGATCCGCAGCCTCGATCTCCGCGCCCGCGTCCAGGGCTTCGTCACGGAAGTGCCCTTCGAGGAAGGCTCTGCCGTGCGGCGCGGCGACCCGCTGTTCCTGCTGGACCCCTCGCAGCATGAGGCCGAGCTGGCTTCCGCCGAGGCACAGCTGTCCCGCGCCCAGGCGACGGCGGAGGAGGCGCAGCGCAGCCTCGGGCGCAGTACGGAGCTGCGCCGCACCAATACCGTGCCGCAGGCGCGGGTGGATGAGGCGCAGGCGATCTATGACGGCGCGCGGGCGGATGTGCTGGCGGCGGAAGCCGCGGTGCGGCTGGCGCGCCTGACCCTGTCCTACACCCGCATCGAAGCGCCGATCGATGGCCGCATCGGCCGGGCCAATTTCTCCACCGGTGCGCTGGTCGGGCCGGATAGCGGGGCATTGGCGCGCGTGGTGCAGTTGCAGCCGCTGCGCGTCGTCTTCTCCGTCACCGAGGGCATGATCGTCGATTTCCGCGAGGCGCAGCGCCGAGAGGGCGCGGCCGTGCCGGACATGACCCTGCGGCTGCGCCTGCCCAATGGCAGCCTGTATGACCGGCCCGGGCGTTTCGACTTCCTGGACAGCGAGGTGGCGAGCAACACGGGCACGGTGGCGGTGCGGGCCATCTTCGACAATCCGGATGAAATCCTGCTGCCCGGCCAGTTCGTCACCGTGATCGTCGCGGCGCGCGCGCCGGAGATGCGGCCGCTTGTGCCGTTTTCCGCCGTGCAGCGGGACCGGGAGGGGGCCTTCGTCTTCGTCCTCGGGGAGAACGACACGGTGGCCCGCCGCCGCATCGAGACCGGCGCGCGGCTGGCCCGCGGCTGGTCCGTGACAAGCGGGCTCGCGGCCGGGGAAACGGTGGTGGTGCAGGGCACCCAGCGGCTTCGGGACGGCCTGGCGGTGCGCCCGGCGCGCCAGGGTGAAGGCGCGTGATCTCCAGCCTGTTCATCTCCCGCCCCAGGCTGGCGGCGGCGATCTCCATCGTCATCGTGCTGGCCGGCGCCATCGCCTACCTGTTCCTGCCGGTCTCGCAATACCCGCCCATCGCGCCACCCTCCGTCACCGTCACGGCGAATTATCCGGGCGCCAACGCGCAGGTGATCGCCGATACCGTCGGCGCGCCGCTGGAATCCGCGGTGAACGGGGTGGAAGGCATGATGTACATGTCCTCCAGCAGCTCCAATGCCGGGCAATACACGCTGACGGTGACCTTCGAAGTCGGCACCGACGCCGATATCGCACAGGTGAATGTGCAGAACCGCGTGCAGCTCGCCTCCTCCCGCCTGCCATCGCAGGTGGTCCAGCAGGGCATCACCGTGCGTGCGCAATCGCCGGATTTCCTGCTCGCCATCGCCTTCTACCCGGCGGAGGGCAGCGCGCTGGACCCGCTCGAGGTCAGCAACTACGCCAGCACGCTGATCGCCGATGCGATGTCGCGCATCGAGGGTGTGGGAGAGGCGCGCTCCCTCGGCACCGCCGACTACGCGATGCGGATCTGGCTGGACCCCAACCGCATGGCCATGCTGGGGCTGACGCCGGATGACGTGGCGGCGGCGGTGATGCGGCAGAATGTGCAGGCCTCGCTCGGCCAGGCCGGCGGCATGCCCGCCCCGCCTGGGCAGCAGGAGCAATACAGCATCATCGCCGAGGGGCGGCTGCCGGATGCCGCCTCCTTCGGCGACATCATCATCCGCAGCGGTGCCGATGGCGCCATCCTGCGTATTCGCGACATCGCCCGTACCGAGCTGGGCGCGCAGAGCTACATGGCCAATGCCAGCTTCCGCGGCCAGCCCGCGACGATGATGACCCTCGCCCAGTCGCCCGGCGCCAATGCGCTGGACACGGCGGATGCGGTGCGGGCGGAGATCGAAAGGCTGGCGCGCGACTTCCCCGAGGGGATGGCCTATGCCGTGATCTACGACGCCACCGCCTTCGTCCGCGCCACTGTGCAGGAAATCCTGGTGACGCTGGCGATCACCTTCGTCGTCGTCGTGCTGGTCACTTTCGTCTTCCTGCGCAGCTGGCGCGCCACGTTGATCCCGGCGCTCACCATCCCGGTCTCCCTGATCGGCACGCTGGCCGTGCTGCTGGCTGCGGGGTTCTCGGCCAATACGGTCAGCCTGCTGGCGCTGATCCTGGCGATCGGCCTGGTGGTCGACGACGCGATCCTGGTGGTCGAGAATGTCGAGCGCATCCTGGACGAAACGCCGGACATCACCCCCGCCGAGGCGGCGCGGCGCGCCATGGGGCAGGTTTCGACACCGATCATCACCACGACGCTGGTGCTGCTGGCGGTCTTCGTACCAACGGCCTTCCTGCCCGGCATCAACGGCCAGCTCTACCGGCAATTCGCCGTCACCATCTCCTCCGCCCTGGTATTGTCCTCGGTGGTCGCGCTGACCCTGGCACCGGCGCTGGCGGCCAGCCTGCTGCACCGCAGCACGCCGGGACGCGGGCCGCTGGCGGCCTTTGCGCGCGGGCTGGATGGGCTGCGTGACCGCTACGTGATCGCCGTTGGCTGGCTCGTCGGGCGCAGCCTGCTGGCGCTCGGCGCGGTGCTGCTCTGCATGGCCGGGGCCGTCTACCTGTTCCTGGCCTTGCCGGCGACGCTGGTGCCCAACGAGGACCAGGGCGCCGTCTTCGTCGATATCCAGCTACCCGATTCGGCCTCCCTGGAACGGACCGAGGCGGTGGTGGCGCAGGTGCGGCAGATCATGGCGGAGACGCCCGGCGTGCGTGACGTGGTGATGGTTGCCGGCTTCAGCATATTGCAGGGCTCGCCACGGCCGAATGGCGGCTTCGGCCTCGCCGCTCTGCAGCCATGGAGTGAGCGCAAGGCGGCGGAGGTGGGGCTGCGCCACATCCTCGGTTCCCTGCAGCAGCGTTTCGCGGCGATCCCGGAGGCCCAGGTCATCGCGTTTCCGCCGCCGTCCCTGCCTGGCGCCGGGGCGGTCGGTGGGCTTGATTTCCGGCTGCAGGCGCAGCGTGGCCAGTCGCCGCAGGAATTGGCGGAGGTGACACGCGCCCTGGTCACCGCGGCCAATGCGCATCAGGCGGTTGGCAGCGCTTCCTCCAGCTTTTCCGCCGATGTGCCGCAGATCCGGCTGCACCTCGACCGCATCAGGGCGGAGACCTTCGGGGTCGGCGTCGGCGATGTATTCTCCACCATCGGCGCCTTCTTCGGCTCCCGCTACATCAACGACTTCACCTATGCCAACCGCGTCTACCAGGTGGTGATGCAGGCTGACGCGCCGCATCGCGCCGCGCCGGAATCGGTATTGTCGGTGCATCTGCGCAATGCGGAAGGCGGCATGGTGCCGGTGCGCGCCCTGGCGGGGGTGGAGACCGAACTCGGCCCCTATGCGCTGTCCCGCTACAACCTTGCATTGGCCGCGCAGGTCAATGCGCAGGCCGCGGCCAGCACCGGCGCGGCGATCGCGGCGTTGCAGGAGGTGGCGGCGGAGGTGCTGCCGGAAGGCTACAGCTACGAATGGTCCGGCACCGCCTTCCAGCAATTGCGCGCGGGTGCGCAGCTTCCAATGATTCTCGCCGTCGCGCTGGCCTTCGCCTATCTGTTCCTGCTGGCCCAGTATGAAAGCTGGACGCTGCCGCTGCCGATCCTGCTGTCACTGGCCGTGGCGGGGCTGGGTGCGACCGCGACGCTCACGGTGGTCGGGTTGGAGAACAGCCTCTATGCGCAGATCGGCCTGGTCTTGCTGATCGGGCTTGCCAGTAAGAACGCGATCCTGATCGTCGAAGTCGCCCGGCTGCAACGCGATGCGGGAAAAAGCGTGGCGGAGGCCGCCACCATCGCCGCGGCGCAGCGCTTCCGCGCCGTGCTGATGACGGCCATTTCCTTCATCATCGGCGTGTTGCCACTGGCGCTGTCCACCGGCGCCGGCGCCGGCGCACGCAGGGCCATCGGCTTTACCGTCCTGGGCGGCATGCTGGCGGCGACGACGCTTGGGTTGCTGGTGATCCCGGCCTTGTACGCTGCGATGCAGCGGATGGCGGAAGCGACGATGGCGCGTTTCGGCGGCAAGGCTTGAGCGCCGCTGGACCGCCATTTCCGCGAAGGCGTCAGCCGAAGGCGCGCGCTGACGCGCGGTCGGGCAGGTCACTGTCTGTTGCCGAATCTGGTGCCGCGGGCCCTTTCGGGCGGTGTGGCGTCCCCTAGGGGATTCGAACCCCTGTTACCGCCGTGAGAGGGCGGTGTCCTAGGCCTCTAGACGAAGGGGACCCAGACAACCCGCGGCGCCGAAGCAACGCGAGGCGCGCTGATTAGCCGCCCGGCGGCTTGGGATCAACCCGGTCCGCGGCAGATTTTTCAGCCCCGGCCCGGACCGCGTCCCGGCGCCCGCTGCGGCAGGCGTCGGAGCAGTAGCGCACGCTGTCCCAATCCCGCGCCCATTTGCGCCGCCAGGCGAAGGGACGGCCGCAGGCGGCGCAGATCTTCTCCGGCAGATTGGGCTTGCGGTGTGCCATCAGGCCCTCACTCCGCCGCCCGCAATTCCCCGACCACGCGGCCCCGCGCGGCATCCAGCAGCAGCAGGCGTTCCGTGCCATCCGGCCTTGCGACCAGCACGGCAATGCGCCCTTCCGCGCCCGCCACCGAGAGCAGCCGCGTGCCGGCCGGCTGCCCGAGCGAGGCCGGCGGCAGCCGCACCTCCACACTGGCCGCGCCCATGCGCTGGACGAGAACCAAAACCAGGGCCACCGTGCCGAGGACAATCATGACCCCCATCACCCCGACCAGCCATTTGAGCGCCGCCACGCAAACCCCCTTCTCCGACCCCGATGCGGGTCAAACCCTTGAAATCCTGGCCCCGCCGGAGGCCGCGGGCCTGCGCGCCGATCGGTTCCTGACCGATGCGCTGGCCGCCGGGATAGGCGGCCTGTCGCGGTCCCGGGTCAAGGCCCTGATCGAGTCGGGCCAAGCCATGCGCGATGGCGTGCGGGTGCATGACCCGGCGGAGCCGGTGCGCCCCGGTGCCCGCTACACCCTGCACCTGCCGCCGCCGGAGGATGCGGTGCCGCAGCCGCAGGACATCCCGCTGACCATCCTGTTCGAGGACCGGCACCTGATTGTCCTCGACAAGCCCGCCGGCCTGGTGGTCCACCCTGCCCCCGGCAACCGCGACGGCACGCTGGTGAACGCCGTGCTGGCCCACGCGGCGGAGGATCTGACCGGCATCGGCGGCGAAAAGCGGCCCGGCATCGTGCATCGGTTGGACAAGGACACCTCCGGCGTCATGGTGGTGGCGAAATCCGAGCGCGCCCATGCGGCGCTGTCGCTGGCCTTCGCCAACCGGGACCTGGACCGCGAATACCTGGCCCTGGTCTGGGGCCTGCCCAACCCGCTGGAGGGGGAGATCGTGGGCGACATCGGCCGCCACCCGATGGACCGCAAGCGGATGGCGGTGGTCACCCGCAACGGCAAGCATGCGCAAACCCGCTACCGCACGGAACGCGCCTTCGGAACATCCTGCGCCCTGCTGCGCTGCCGCCTGGCCACCGGGCGGACCCACCAGATTCGCGTCCACCTGGCGCATATCGGCCACCCGCTGGTGGGCGACCCGGTTTATTTGCGGCGCATTCCGGCGGCGGCGCGTAACCTTTCCGCCGTCGCGCGCGAAATGCTGACAGGCTTTCCACGCCAGGCGCTGCATGCGGCCACCCTCGGCTTTAACCATCCGGTCACAGGTGCCGCGCTAAGTTTCAGCGCAAACCTGCCGCCGGACATGGCCGCGCTGCTCGCCTGCCTGGATGGAAATGTTACCGGGCGGTAACCGAACGTAAACCTACCTTGCAGGTCGGTTTTTCTTGATCGCCGCTTGAATACGCTCTAAGAATCGTCAGTCAGCTTCGGTCGGGTGCCGCTTCGCGCCCCCAGGCCTCGGGTCAGACCCCGGCGCCAGGAACGCCCCGTCCATCATCACCCCGTCGTGACCGGGGTCGGGATGGAAAGGGAGGGCCCGTCCCACGTTGGCAGAACAGCACAGCCGTCATGGGCCCCGCCGTCACGGGGGGCTCCAGGCGACCGAGGAGGCAGTTCTCACCATGGCTTCCACTTTGTCCATCCCGATGGCCCCCGAAGGCAACCTGTCCCGGTACCTTCAGGACATCCGCAAGTTTCCGATGCTGACGCCGGAGGAGGAGTACAATCTCTCCAAGCGCTGGAAGGATGAGGGCGACGAGCCTTCCGCCCATCGCCTCGTCACGTCCCACCTCCGCCTCGTCGCCAAGATCGCCATGGGCTACCGCGGCTACGGGCTGCCGGTCGGTGAGCTGATCTCCGAGGGCAATGTCGGCATGATGCAGGCCGTCAAGCGCTTCGACCCGGATCGCGGCTTCCGCCTGGCGACCTACGCCATGTGGTGGATCCGTGCCGCCATCCAGGAATACATCCTGCACAGCTGGTCCCTCGTGAAGATGGGGACGACCGCGGCGCAGAAGAAGCTGTTCTTCAACCTCCGCCGGCTGAAGGGCCAGATGGCGGCGCTGGAGGAAGGCGATCTGAAGCCGGAGCAGGTGGAAAAGATCGCCCGCGTCCTGGCCGTGCCGGAAGCCGATGTGGTCTCGATGAACCGCCGCCTCGCCTCGCCCGACAACAGCCTGAACGCCCCCGTTCGCGCCGACAGTGATGGCGAGTGGCAGGATTGGCTGGTCGATGACGGTGAGAGCCAGGAGACGGAGCTTGCCGAGCGGCAGGACATGTCCAACCGCCGCGAGCTGCTGGGTGAGGCGCTGAAGACGCTGAACGATCGGGAACGCCATATCCTGATCGAACGGCGCCTGAAGGATGAGCCGACGACGCTGGAGGAACTC
Source organism: Falsiroseomonas sp. (assembly GCF_030695085.1). Classification (GTDB taxonomy): domain Bacteria; phylum Pseudomonadota; class Alphaproteobacteria; order Acetobacterales; family Acetobacteraceae; genus Falsiroseomonas. The sequence continues at coordinate 38,667 of NZ_JAUYTS010000126.1, forward strand.
TCCCAGCAGTACAACATCAGCCGCGAACGCGTGCGCCAGATCGAGGTGCGCGCCTTCGAGAAGCTGCAGAAGAGCATGAAGACCCAGATCGTCGAGCGCCGCCTCGGCGTCGTCTGACAGGGTCAAGACCGGCAGCTTCGCAAACGCCCCGTGCCAACCGGTACGGGGCGTTTTCATTGCGCGCCACCGGCAGCCGCACCTCGCCCAAAGCCGGCCGCACGATCCAGGTTGCGCGATGGGGTGACGCCGGGCCGAGGCCCATCATCCGGGGCGATATGGCCCATGCGACAGGCGGATTGGACCCGGGCACCCCGCGGGACCACTCTCAGGCACCAGTAAGGAGCCCCGCCATGTCCCTCACCCTCGAAGGTAAAGCCCCGATTGCCCCCTATGTGATGCCGGCCGGCGCCCGCATCGGCCATGTCCACCTGAAGGTGGCGGAGCTGGAGCGCAGCCTGCGCTTCTGGCGCGACCTGATCGGGCTGGAGGTGCAGCAGCGCATCGGCGACCAGGCGGTGTTTCTCTCGGCCGGCGGCTATCACCACCACATCGCGCTGAATACCTGGGAAAGCGCCGGCGGCAGCCCACCCGCGGCCCGTACCACCGGCCTGTACCACGTGGCGCTGCTGCTGCCGGACCGCCCCGCCCTGGCTCGCGCGCTGCGCCAGCTTGTGCAGGCTGGCTGGCCGCTGGAAGGCGCCAGCGACCATGGCGTGTCGGAGGCGCTGTATCTGCGCGACCCGGATGGCAATGGCGTGGAGCTGTATCGCGACCGTCCTCAGGCCGAATGGCCGCGCGGGGCCGATGGCGCGCTGACGATGTGCACCAAACGGCTGGATTTGAAGGCGCTGCTGGCCGAGGCGGTCTGACCAGCACCCAGCCTATCGGCGCAGCGCCGCCAGGGACGCCACGGTCAGCAACGCCGCGGCGCCGATATACAGCCAAACCGCCGGCACCAGCGGCAGCAGCACCCCGGCCACCAGCGGCCCGACACCGGCGCCGATATCCCGCCAGGTGGCCAGCCGTGCCAGCGCCGCCACGCGGTCCTGCGGCGCGGCCCTGGCGGCGGCGACCGGTGCCGGCAGCGGCTGCAGCAGCCCACGCAGCCCGACCACCAGCAGGCTGCCGACCCAGAGCCACCCCACCCCGATCACGGCAAGCCCCGCGGCCGAAGCAAGCGAGACCAGCAGCAGCAGCCGCGCCGCCCCCAGGCGTTCCGCCAGCCGCCCGGCCGGCGCTCCCAGCACCACCTCCGCCAGATAGCGCGCGGACAGCGCCGCACCGGCCGCCAGCGCAGCACCCTGCGGCAGGGCGGCGGCGGCGAGGAAGGCCAGGCCGAGCACGAACAGCCCATCCAGCGTCAGCCCCTGCACGAAGGACCAGACATCCAGCGGCTTCGGCAGCGCGAAGCGTGGGCCGGCGGCGCGCAGCCGCGGCCCCTCCCCGCCCGGCAGGCGCCAGGCGAAGGGCAGTGCGGCCAGCGACAGCAGGCCGAGGCCGAGGAACACCACCTGCGGCCCCGCCACCTCGGCCACCACCGCGCCGGCCAGCAGGCCGAGCATCGGCCCGGTGGAGATGATGGCGCGGGATACGCCGCTTCGGCGCGCGGCGCCGGAAGCCTCGGCCGTCGCCAGCGCCTGGGTGGCGATGTTCATCGCAGCGAAGGACAGGCCCCAGATCAGCCGTGCCGGCAGCAGCCACCAGACCCCCGGCAGCACGGCATAGCCGCCGGTGGCGCAGGCAGCGCCCAGCACCGCCAGCAGGCAGGCATTGCGTGGCCCGGACCGTTCATAAAATCGCGCAACCCAGCCATAGCCGATGATCCGCACCAGACGGTTCGCCGCCAGCAGCAGCCCGGCCTCCGCCAGCGTCACCCCGAAGGCGGCGGCATGCAGCGGCAGCAGCAGGTACAGCACCGCATCGCCCGGCAGCGTCAGGCCGAGCACGATGGAGGCGTCGCGGGATGCGCGGTCGGCCTCGGGGCGCGTCATGGCGAGGGCGGCGTCCTGGGCGCACGCCCTGGCGGCCGGCTGGCCGCGCGCGAGGTGAGGTCTTCGGCATGGCGGTCGTGGAGCGTCGGCATGGCGGGAGCCTGCCAGCGTGACGGTCTCGTGACAACCGGATGTCTAGATGAATTAGGCGGCGAGATTCAGCTGGTCGCCCGTCCTGGGGCGACGCCTCACCCCTACCCTCTCCACCGGCCGGGTGGAGAGGGAGGAGCAAGCGACCGCGTCAGCCGAAGCCCTTGCCCTGCTTGCGATAGGCCTCGCGCGGCGGGGCGAAGATGTCCAGCACCCGGCAGCCTTCCGGCCCCGCCTTCATGGTGTGCGGCACGCCGCCCGGGGTGCGCCAGAAATCGCCCTTCTTGACGCTGATTTCCTCGCCACCCTGGATGCGGATTGCGCTGCCCTCGATCAGCACGCCCCATTGCTCCTCCGGATGGTCGTGCATCGTGCCCATGGCGTTGGGGGCGATGCTGACGATGGAGAGCATGGCGTGCTCCCCCGGGAAGATCCGGGTGGTGACGCCGGGCGCGAGTTCGCGGGCCAGGCCCTGCGTCTCGTCATCCAGATTGTGGAATTCCTCGGCCTGGCTCATCGCTGGGTCCCTTTCCGTCTCAGCCCGCGAACGGGTCGCGCAGCATGATGGTGTCGTCGCGGTCCGGGCTGGTGGAGAGCAGCACCACCGGCGCCTCCACCAGTTCCTCGATCCGGCGGACATACTTCACCGCCTCGGCCGGCAATTCGGCATAGCTGCGGGCGCCGCGGGTGGAGCCGGGCCAGCCGGTCATCACCTCATAGACCGGCTTCGCCTTTTCCTGCGCCGCGATCGAGGCCGGCAGGCGGTTCAGCACCTGGCCATCCACCTCGTAGCCGGTGCAGATGCGGAGCTCCTTCATGCCGTCCAGCACGTCGAGCTTGGTCAGCACCAGGCCCTCCACGCCGCCGACCTTCACCGCCTGGCGCACCATGCAGGCATCGAACCAGCCGCATCGGCGCGGCCGGCCGGTGACGGTGCCGAATTCATGGCCGCGCTCGCCCAGCAGACGCCCGGTCTCGTCCTTCAGCTCCGTCGGGAAGGGGCCCGAGCCGACGCGGGTGGTGTAGGCTTTGGCGATGCCGAGCACATAGCCGATCTGCTTCGGCCCGACGCCCGAACCCGCCGCCGCATTGCCCGCCACGGTGTTGGAGGAAGTGACATAGGGGTAGGTGCCGTGGTCCACATCCAGCATCACCGCCTGCGCGCCCTCGAACAGCACGCGCTTGCCGGTGTGGTGCGCCTCGTCCAGCAACTGCCAGACCGGCTCGGAGAAGGGCAGCAGAAGCGGCGCCAGTTCCAGCAGCCGGTCGAGCAGCACCTGCTTCTCGAAGACCGGCGCGCCGAGGCCCTTCAGCAGCGTGTTGTGGTGCAGCAGCAGCTCATCCAGCTTGTGCGACAGCACCTCCGGCTCCGCCAGGTCGGACAGGCGGATGGCGCGGCGCGCCACCTTGTCCTCATAGGCCGGGCCGATGCCGCGACCCGTGGTACCAATCGCGGACGCACCGCGCGCCACTTCGCGCGCCTTGTCCAGCGCGGGGTGCAGCGGCAGGATCAGCGGCACATTCTCCGCGATCCGCAGATTTTCCGGCCCGACCTTCAGGCCCTGCGCGTTGACCTTGGCGATCTCGGACAGCAGGTGTTCCGGGTCCAGCACCACGCCATTGCCGATGACGCCGAGCTTGCCACGCACCACGCCCGAGGGCAGCAGCGACAGCTTGTAGACCTGGTTGCCCACCACCAGCGTATGGCCGGCATTATGGCCGCCCTGGAACCGCACGACGATGTCGGCGCGGCTGGCGAGCCAGTCCACAACCTTCCCCTTGCCCTCGTCGCCCCATTGGGCGCCGATGACGGCGACATTGGCCATCGCGACTACTCCTGAACCGGGTGCTGCACGGGGCGCGCGGCCCCGCTGGCGTCCATCACATGGGTGCAGCGCAGGGATTGCGCCGTATCGGTCGGGGCGAGCTGCGCCACCGTGGCATAGCCCTGCGCCCGCAAGGCCGCAGCCTGCCCGGCCTGCGCCAAGCGCGGCAGAAACACGCGCAGACGCGGTGCCGCGGGCGGCACGGCGCGCAGCACGGCATCCGGGTAGAGCGTCATGCCGGTGGCCGGCTCCTCCCCCGAAAGATAGCGGCCGCCGCGTGCCAGCTCCCCGGTGCGGCCGGCGCCGAAGATCGTGAAGGCGACGCCGGTGTGGTAGTGCAGGCCGCGGAATTCCAGCGGATCCAGCGTGATCCGCAGCGCCGGCGCCAGTTCCCGGATCGCCGCGACCACGGCGGCGGCGTGGTCCGCGATCTGGCGCGCGGCCGGGGGCAGCGCCTCCGCCTCCAGCACCGCCAGCGCGGCATCGGCCGGCCCGGCGGCGGCCAGCAGGGCGGGCAGCAGCAGCGCGGCACCGCCGGATTGCGCGGCGTATTCGGCCACCGCCGCGGCGTCCTTGCGATCCAGCGCGCGGGCCAGCTTGCGGCGCGCGTCACCCTGCACCCCGGCCTCATCCAGAAGCGCCGGGGCAAGCCGCGGCAGGGTGATGTCGAGCGAGGCGTCGAGGATGCCGACGGCGGCCAGCGCCTCCGCCGCCACGGCGGCCACTTCGGCATCCGCCGCGGCGCTTTCCGGCCCGATCAGCTCGATCCCGGCCTGGGGAATCTGCCGCGCGGGGGCCAGTTGCGTGCCCTGCACGCGCAGCACCTGCCCGGCATAGCTCAGCCGCAGCGGGCGCGGCACGCGGGCCAGGCGGGTGGCGGCGATGCGGGCGACCTGCGGCGTGGTATCCGCGCGCAGCCCCATCATGCGATGGCTGACCGGGTCCATCAGGCGGAAGGTCTGTTCCGCCACGGCGGCGCCGGAGCCAGCCAGCAGGCTGTCCTCGAATTCCAGCAGCGGCGGCTTCACCCGCTCATAGCCATGCAGGGCAAAGGTCTCGGCCAGCACCTCGACAAGCATCGCCTCCCGCTCCGCCTCGGGCGGCAGGACGTCGGACAGGCCAGCGGGCAGCAAAGCGGGGTTCGGAGGATCGTCGGTCATTTTTAGGTTCAGCGCCGCGGAAAGGCGGCGCGTGTGTGGCAGGGGGGCGGCCCCTCCGCAACCCCCAGCACCCAGACCGGTGCCTAGGCCAGGATGATATCGAAGGCGGCGCGCTGGCCCTCATCCGTGGCGGAAAGCCGCGCCAGCAGCAGCGCGCGACGATCTTCCGCCACGCGCCGCAGCAGCCCGTCCCGCGCATTCAGCAGCTCATCCGGAAAATACACCTGCGTGGTCAGCGGTGGGCCACCGGCGGGGGGATGCGCGCGCAGATGGATATGCGGCGTGCGGCCAGGGTATTCGCCGGGGCGGATGGTGCGGAAGGCGTAGCGGCCCTGGGCATCGGCGCGGGTGCGGCCATAGCCCTGGAACCCGGCATCGCGCTGCGCCAGGCGCCCATCGCGCGGGTGCAGGTAGATGCCGGCATGATCGGCCTGCCAGATCTCCACCATGGCGCCGGGCAGCGCCGCGCCATCCAGGTTGCGCACCAGCCCCACCAGCAGCAGCGGCCGCCCCCGCGCCACCTGGCCCAGCCCGGCGACGCGACGCAGATCGGCATCCGCATCGGCCGGGATGGCGTGGGGGTAGTAGGGGCCTTCCATCTGCGCCGGCGTGCCGAAGGCAGATTGGGCCTGGGTGCGGCCGGGCAGCAGCAAGGCGGGCGCGGCCAGGATCAGGCCACGACGCGGCAGGGCGGGCAGGTGCAGGGTCATGGCCCAGGATTCCCGCATCCACGCGCGCTGGTCACGTGACGAAGCGTGACTTGCCGTGACGCTGGCGGCCCACCAGTTCCGATCCATGCGCCTTGCCCTTCTGCCCCTGTTGTTCGCCACCGCCTGCGCCGACCCTGCGGCACAGCATCTGGGTGGCTTCGGAGACCCGGTGCGCGGCGCTGCGCTATCGGCCCCCTGGTGGCTGGCCGATACCTCCCGCCTCGCCGGCAACCCCGCCCAGGCCGCCCGCGCGGCCGTGCAGCTGGAGGTGGTGGCCGATGCCCTGCGGCAGGATCCGCGCTACCGGCATGAGGCTTCCGGCCCCGCCCTCCATGCGACCCGGCTGGGCGTGGCGGAGCTGCGCCAGGCGATCGGCATCGCGCCCGAGGCGCCGCCGGCCGCCGTCATCGCCGCGCTGCGCGATGCCGCCGTGGCGCTGGACCAGGGCCGCCCCGCGCGTGCGGAGGCGGCGTTGAGCGGGCCGGATTTCCCGCTCGGCCCACAGGCCACGCTGGCCCGGCTCGCCACCCTGCCCCGCCTGCCGCGCGTCTCGGAGGCGGCGGCGGCGGCCTATGGCGAAATCCGGCGGCTGGATGGCGGCGGCCGCAGCCGCGGCTGACACGGCGGCGGCGCCCTCAGGCGAGGCGGATGCGGGCCAGCACCGCCTCCCCCTGCCCGCCCGAGGTCAGGCCGCCGGTACCCAGCGCATACAGGCCGCGCCCATCCGGCGTCAGCGCCACGGCCGTGCTGCCCTCCACGCCCGGCGCCGGGATGGTCTCGGGCGCCGTGGCACCGGGTGACAGGCGCGCCAGGTCGGTTGCATGGGTGGCGGCAAAGACGGTGCCATCGGGCGCGACGGCGAAATCATCGACGCCGCCGGTCATCTGCGCCACCACCTCCGGCACGCCGGCCGCCGCGCCACCCTCCAGGCGCACCCGCAGCAATTGCCGGGTCGCGGAGTTGGAGACCAGCAAGGCATCGCCCTGCATCTTCAGACCGTTCACGCCCGGGCCGCCGCGCCCGGCCACCGGGGCCAGCAGCGGGTGGTCGAACCAGGGCGCCACCGTGCCCGCCGCAATGCCGATCGCCCAGATTCGCCCCAGCGCGCTGTCCGCCAGCAGCAGGCGGCCCGGTGCCAGCAGCACCCCGCCATTGGGAAAGACCGCCTCCGGCAGGGCTATGTGGCCCTGGACGCTGCCATCCGCCGCCAGCAGCAGCACCGCGCCGCTGCCACGCAGCACCGCAGGCCCGCCGAGGAAGGACGCGCCATGCACCGCCAGCGCCTGCCGCCCATCATCCAGCGCGGTCAGGCTGACCGGATGCGCCGGCACCTCCGCCCACAGCGCCGCGCCCTGGCCCTCCGACCAGGATTCGAGGCGGCGCGCGAAGTAGTTGGTGAACAGCACCCGCCCATCCGGCATCACCACCAGATTCTCCAGGAAGGTGCCGTGCAGGAAGCGGGCGAGGATCTCTGGCGCGGGTTGCGCCTGCACGGGCCGGGCCAGCAGCGAGGCGGGCGCCAGGGCCAGGAAAAGGCGTCGCTGCATCATGCGTTCAGCCTCCGGTGATCTCGCGCGCCAGGGCGGCGGCGTTCAGCTCGATCAGGTTGGGTTGCGGCGCCACACGGGGGAAACCCGGGTAGCGGGCCTCCATCGCCGCGCGGATGCGCTGCGCGGCGGCGGGGGAGAGTGGCGTGGCGGTGGCGAGTTCGTCGCGCACCAGCCCCTCCATCGCGCGCAGATAGGCAATCTGCTCACGGATCAGCACGCCGGCCGGCGCCGCGGCGCCATGGCCAGGCAGTGCGGTGCCGACGCCCGCATAGCGCGGCAGCGCCTGTTCCAGCTGCGCGATCCACTCCAGCGTATGGCCATCCAGCAGCCAGGGCGTCGCGCGATTGCCGCAGAGATCCGCGGTCACCAGCACATCATTCGCCTCGGAATACAGCAGCGTCATGCCGCTGGCCTCGCCGCGGCCGAGCTGGTCGACGCGCCATTCGGCGCCGGCCAGGGTGATGCGCTCATCCGGGCGCAGCACGCGGGTCGGCACCGGCAGGCGGTCCGGCACGCGGCCGGGGAAGAAGCCCTGCATCATGCCGATCAGCTCCTGCCCGCTGCGCGCGATCCAGTCGCGCGTCACCTCGCCAGCCAGGATCGGCGCCTCGGGGAAGGCGCGGTGCAGCACCTCGAGGCCCGTCACATGGTCGGCGTGTTCGTGCGACAGGAAGATCGCCTCCACCGGCAGGCCGGTGCCGCGCGCATGGGCCACCACCTGCGCCGCCTCCACCGTCGTGCGCTGGCAATCGACGATGACGAGGGAGCGCGGCCCGATCAGCAGGAAGGAATTGACCGAACCCTCGCCGGGCCGGTCGTATTTCGCCACCTCCAGCCCCGCGCCGGGCGTGTAGGCCTGCGCGCGCGCCAGCGTCAGGACGGAGAGTGCGCCGGTTGCGAGCGCAAGTTTGCGACGTGTGAACATGATGGCCTCCTCAGCCCTGGAAGATGATCTCGGCGCGGAAGGCGCCGGGCGGGTCCTGGTGCAGCGACCAGAAGGCCTCCGCGATGCGCGCCGGGTGGAAGGCGATGCCGGGGGGGGCGGTGCCGGGGGCGATCATGCCGGCCACGGTGACGGTGCCGGCATGGATGCCGGCTGGCGCCAGTTCCGCATGCAGCGTCTGCGCCAGGCTGCGCAGCCCGGCCTTGCCGATGGCGAGCGAGGCCGCCGGCAGCCAGCCCGTGGGATCCAGCGCCAGCCCGCCGCCGGTGAACAGGATGGAACCGCGCCCGGCCGTGCGCATGCCGGGCAGCACGGCCTGGGCCGCCGCCAGCGCGCCGCCCACATTCACCGCGAAATCCGCCGCGAGTTCCGCGACCGGCAGCGCGGAGGGGCCGGGCGCGGCCATGGTGGCGCGATAGGCGTTGCAGATCAGCACATCGACCGGCGCATCCAGCGCGGCGGTCAGGGAGCCCGGATCGGCGGCATCGGCGGCGCGCAATTCGATGCCGCTGGCCGCATGGCGGGCCGGGTCGCGCGCCAAGCCTACCACACGGTAGCCGCCGCTGGCGAAGCGGGTGGCGAGGGCGGCGCCAAGCCCAGGCCCGTAGCCGAGGATGGCGCAGAAAGGCGGGGTGTTGCTCATGCGGATGCCCTGCAGGATCTTGTTGTCGATCGGGCATGTTTGCGGGCAAAGGCGATGAACAATCCAAGCTCCGGTGGATATCCACATGAGCCAGATTCATAGCGCCGGGCTGGACCTCAACCTGCTGAAGATCTTCGACGCCGTGATGGAAACGCGCAGCGCATCCCGCGCCGCGGCGCGTCTCGGCATCGGGCAATCCGCCGTCAGCCACGGCCTGGCGCGGCTGCGCACGGCGACCGGCGATGCGCTGTTCGTCCGCAGCGCCACCGGGCTGGAGCCGACCGCCCGCGCCCAGCGCCTGGCGGAGCCGGTGCGGGAGGCGCTGCTGCTGGCGACCCGCGCCCTGCGGCCCGCGGCCGAGGCAGCGTTCGACCCGGCTGGCCGCCGCACCGAATTCCGCATCGGCGCCGGCGACTACGCCGCCGCGGTGCTGCTGCGCGGTCTCGCCGCGGAAATCGCCGTCACGGGCTGGGACATCGGCCTCGCGGTACGGCCGGTGGATCGGCGCAGCGCGCCGGATCTGCTGGATGCCGGTGAGATCGACCTCGCGCTCGGCATGCTATCGCCACCGCGCCGCTGGCAGGAACGCCAGGCGTTGTTCGAGGAAGGCCATGCCTGCCTGTTCGACGGCGCGCGGCTTGGACTATCGGCCCCGATCACGCTGGAGGATTTCACGCGGCTGCCGCACATCCTGCCCAGCCTGCACGCGGAATTCTCGAGCTTCGTCGATACGGCACTCGAGGCGCAGGGGCTGCGGCGGCGGAGCATCCTGGCCACCGCGCATTTCCTCGGCATTCCGCTGTTGCTGAAATCCGTCCCGGCCATCGCCACGCTGCCGCTGCGCCTTTCGCGGCTATGTGCCAATGCGGCGGCGCTGACCGTGAGCCCCCTGCCCTTCGAGGCGCCGCGCTTCGAGGTCAGCATGCTGTGGCACAAGCGCGACACGCCGGTGCCGGCGCAGCAATGGCTGCGAGAGCGACTGGCGGCGCATAATGCCGCGCAGCACGCCTTCGCGTAGCGCCGCTCCGGCGACCCGGATGTCGCGGCATCATGCCGGATTGCCATTTCCCAAAGCTATCGCGAAGATGATACGGCGCAGCAAAGAGGGAAAAACGCGTGGCCCAGACCGTTACCATGGTAATACGCGACCCGGTCACCGACGAGGTCGACTACAGCTTTACCGAGGTGCCAGGCATCTACGGCTCCTACTTAGCCAGCTACGTTGCCACCGCAACCGACTACGATCTGACCGGCGCGTATCCCTGGGCAAGCTACACGGTGGAACGTGGACCAGGCGGCAACAGTTACTCGATCATCAACCGGGTCGTCGCAGTGATGGATGACGGCAGCACGGTTCAGCGGGACTTCGGCTACTTTTACGCATTGGGCAACACGCCAAGGCACTACTACGACACCTTCACGGCGACGGACAGCCTCGGCCGGTTGGACTCCGTGACGGTGATTTTCCAGAGCACCATACCGAGTTACGGCCACACCACCAATTTCAGCTACAAGGCACTGGATTACGACACGGCGACAGGGAGGCTGAACTATAGCTACACCACCTTCCGGGATGGCCATACGGAGGCGATCCAATATGACGCCGCAACCGGCAACAAGGACTACGCGGTTGCCACCTACCTCTATCTGCCGACAGCCAGAGAGGAGCTTCGCGCGCTGTATGACGGCCGCGTGGTGGCGGAGGATTTTGACGCAACGACCGGGCTGCTCGACTATGCCTACATCATCTGGCCGGACGGCCGCACGCTCTCCCAGGACTACGACGCGCAGGGCCGGCTGGACTACGCCATCGAACGCTTCGCCGATGGGCGCATGATCGTCACCGACTATGACCTGGCCGGCACCCAGCCCGGGGACTCCTACAGCATCGCCTATGACGCAGCCGGCCTCATCGCAGGCACCACGGTGCTGTAGCGGCGAAGGGCGGGCTCTCTCGCCCGCCCACGCCAACGGTCAGAACGCCAGCGGCGTCGCCCGCACCACCAGCGGCAGGGCGCGCACCGTGGCCAGCACGGCATCCGGCACCGGCGCATCCAGGCCAACCAGGCAGATCGCATCCCCGCCCGGCGTGTTGCGGCCCAGATGGAAGGTGGCGATGTTGATGCCCGCATCGGCGAGCGTCGTGCCGAAACGGCCGATGAAGCCGGGGCGGTCCTGGTTCGTCACATACAGCATGTGGGGCGCGAAATCGGCCTCCACCGCGATGTCCTTGATCTCCACCAGGCGCGGCTTGCCGGTGCCGACCAGCGTGCCGGCGACGGAGCGGTTGAGCGCCTGCGTCACCACCGTCACGCGGAGCAGGGTCGCATAATCGCCGCTGCGTTCCAGCACCGTCTCCGCCACCTCGATGCCGCGCTCGCGCGCCACCACGGGGGCGTTGACCATGTTCACCGCGCCCATCATGGGCGTCAGCACACCGGCCAGCGCGGCAGCCGTCAGCGGCCGCTGGTTGAGCTCGGCCGCCTGGCCCTCATAGGCCACATGGATCGCCTTGATCTCCTCGCCCTGGGCGGCGGTGAGCTGGCCGGCGAGTGCGCCGAGCTGGCGGGCGAGTTCCATGTAGGGGCGCAACCGCGGCGCCTCCTCCGCGGTGACGGAGGGCATGTTGATGGCGTTGGAGACGGCGCCGGTCAGCAGGAAGTCGCTCATCTGCTCCGCCACCTGCAGCGCCACATTCTCCTGCGCCTCGGCGGTGGCGGCGCCCAGATGCGGGGTGCAGACCACATTCTCCAGTGTGAAGAGCGGGCTGTCGGTGGCGGGTTCCACCTCGAACACATCCAGCGCCGCGCCGGCCAGATGGCCGGAGGTCAGCGCCTCGAACAGCGCCGCCTCATCCACCAACCCGCCGCGGGCACAGTTGATCAGCCGCGCGCCCTTCTTCATGGCGAAGATGCGTTCGCGCGACAGGATGTTCTTCGTCTGCTCGGTGAAGGGCGCGTGGATGGTGATGAAATCCGCCCGCGCCACCAGCGTGTCGAGATCCACCTTCTCCACGCCAAGTTCCACCGCCCGCTTCTCCGACAGGAAGGGGTCGAAGGCGATGACCTTCATGTGCAGGCCGGCGGCCCGGTTGGCGACGATGCTGCCGATATTGCCCGCACCCACCAGGCCGAGCGTCTTGGCCGACAGCTCCACCCCCATGAAGCGGTTCTTCTCCCACTTGCCCGCCTTGGTGCTGGCGCTGGCTTCCGGGATCTGCCGGGCGAGGGCGAACATCATCGCGATGGCGTGCTCCGCCGTGGTGATGGCGTTGCCATGCGGCGTGTTCATCACGACCACGCCGCGCGCGGTCGCGCTCGACACATCGACATTGTCGACGCCGATGCCGGCACGCCCCACCACCTTCAGCCGCGGTGCGACATCCAGCACTTCCCGCGTCACCTTGGTGGCGCTGCGGATCGCAAGGCCGTCGTAATTGCCGATGATCTCGCGCAATTCGGCGGGCTTCAGGCCGGGCTTGAAATCCACCTCGATGCCGCGGCCCTTGAAGATGGCGATGGCGGCGGCGGAGAGCTTGTCGCTGATCAGGACCTTGGGCGCGCTCATGCCGCCACCGCCTTCTGCTCGGTGGCGATGCTGGCAAAGGCCCAGTCGAGCCAAGGCAGCAATGCCTGGATGTCGCTGGTCTCCACCGTGGCGCCGCCCCAGATGCGCAGGCCCGGCGGGGCATCGCGGTAATTCGCGGCGTCCAGCGCGACGCCTTCCTTCTCCAGCATGCCGGAGAGCTTCTTGGCGACGGCCGCCTGGCCCTCGGCATCGAGCGCGGTGAACCAGGGTGCGACGATCTTGAGGCAGATCGAGGTGCAGGACCGCGTGGCCGCGTCCTCCGCCAGGAAGGCCGCCCAGTCGCTGCCGGCGACCCAGTCGGCGATGGCGGCGAGGTTGGCTTCTGAACGCGCGACGAGGCCCTTCAGCCCGCCAACGCTCTCCGCCCAGCGCAGCCCGTCAATCGCATCTTCCACGCAGAGCATCGAGGGCGTGTTGATCGTCTCGCCCTTGAAGATGCCCTCATTCAGCTTGCCGTCCTTGGTCATGCGAAAGATCTTCGGCATGGGCCAGGCGGGCTTGTGGGATTCGAGGCGGGCGACGGCACGGGGCGAGAGCGCCAGCATGCCATGCGCAGCCTCGCCACCCAGCACCTTCTGCCAGGACCAGGTCACCACATCCAGTTTTTGCCAAGGCAGTTCCATGGCGAAGGCCGCGGAGGTCGCGTCGCAGATCGCAAGGCCCTCGCGGTCATCTGCGATGAAGTCGGCGTTGGGCAGCCGCACGCCGCTGGTCGTGCCGTTCCAGACGAAGACCAGGTCGCGCGCCTTATCGACCTGAGCCAGGTCCGGCAGCTTGCCGTAGCCGGCGGAGATCACCCGCACATCATCCAGCTTGAGCTGCTTGGTGACATCCGTCGCCCAATCCTTGGAGAAGGATTCCCAGGCCAGGATATCGACGCCGCGCGGCCCGAGCAGCGACCACAGCGCCATCTCCACCGCGCCGGTATCCGACGCCGGGACGATGCCGAGGCGCCAATCCTTCGGCATGCCGAGGATCGCCTTGGAAAGCTCAATGGTCTCGGCGAGCTTCGCCTTGGGGTCCTTGGCGCGATGGCTGCGCCCGAGCAGCGCGCCATCCAGCGCCGCCAGCGACCAGCCGGGGCGCTTGGCACAGGGACCGGAGGAAAACTTTGGATTTTCCGGCCTGTCGGCCGGGCGGGGGTTCTTCGGACGCAGGTCCGGCTTTGCGGTCATATGCGGCTCCCTTCCAGAAGCAGATGCGCTCCGGTGGGGGAGCGTGGCCCGCCGCGAGGGTTAGACCCGCGCCGCGCGCCGCGCAAGCATCCGCTTCAGTGGGCCTCGGGCCGCAGGAAAACGCCGGAACGCGCCGCCCGCAGGGTGCGCCAGGCGACCCAGCCGGTCAGCCAGGTATTCAACGCCAGCGCCAGCCAACCAAAGACCGGGTGGAAGCCGAGCCCCATCAGCATGATGGCGAAGGCGGCGGAAGGGAAAGTGACGCCCCACCAGGACAGGCTGAACGGCACGCGCGCCAATTCCCCCGCCAGCGACAGCACCGCCGCCGCCACCAGCAGCGCCACGCCGGTGAAGGCCAGCGCCACGCCATGCGTATCCCCGACCAGCGCCGCCAAGGCCAGCGCGCCCACCGCGGGCGGCGCCACGAAGATCGCGACGCTCGGGCGCATCGCAAACGGCAGCGGTGGCCCGGCCACCAGCCGGTACAGCAGCAGCGGGAACACCGCCAACCACAGCAGCGTGCCGACGCCGAACATCATCCAGGATGCATCAAGGAAGCCCATCCGCACGCCGAAGACCGGCGCCAGGATGTTGCCGACGAAGGGGATCAGCAGCGGCGGCGCCAGCATCGCCGCCTCCCCCCGCCCGGCCAGCACCCGGCGCAGCAGCAGCATCGCCACCACCAGGTGCAGCGCCACCGCCACGCACCACAGCCCGGCACCGAAGCCAGGCGCATGGGGCCAGACGGCGCCGGCCAGGATCATCAGCCCGATCGTCGGCGCCGCGGCGAAGGCGACGCGCACCGGGTGGCGCAGTTCGGCCAGCATGGCGTCCGGGTAGCGCAGCGTCCGCAGCACCTGGCCGACCACCACCACGAGCCAGACGAGCGCGGTCAGCAGCAGCAGCGCGCCGCCGATCACGGAAGGCGCGCCGAGCAATTCGGCTGCTTCCCGCCAGGCCAGGCCGAGGCCGCCCAGGCCCATCGGCAGCACCAGCAGCGGCAGCGGCAGATGCGCGAGGCCTGGCGGCGCGGCGGGCACCGGCACGGCAGCCAGCACGGGCGCGGCTGCGGGCTGCGGCGCAGCCTGGCTCGGGACTGCCAGCGCCGGCCCGTATTCCGGCGCGTCCACCGGTGCGGCGCTGGCCGGGATGGCGCGCTTCGGCGCGGCGGCCTTGGTCCGGGGCTTCGCGGTGCCGCGCTTGCCGCTACCGCTCATAGCTCGATCTCCCCGCGCAACATGGGCACGCAGCCACCGCCGACCGTGGCGCGAATGCCATCCCGCGCGCGGCGCGCGGTGGTCCGCAGCAGGCTCGGCCGGCCCATCTCGACGCCCTGGGTGATGTCCCAGGCGCCCTGTTCCTGTCCCGACAGCTTCAGCAGCAGGGCGGCGAGCGGCGTGGCCGCGCTGCCCGTGGCCGCATCCTCCACCGTGCCGCCGAGCGGGGCAAACATCCGCGCCCGCACCGCGTTTCCGTCCGGCGCATACAGATACAGGGCGAAGCGCCCCTGCAGCGCCGGCACCGCCTCCAGCCCCGCCCGGAATCCGGCGAAATCGGGCTGGGCACGGCCGAGCGCCTCCGGCGTCACTTCCGCGAGCACGAAGAAATTGCCGGTGCCGGCGCGCACCGGCGCGTGGCGCGCGACCACGATATCCGCCTCCGCCAGCCCCGTCGCCCGGGCGATCAGCGCCGCGGGCAGCTCCACATCCAGCGTGAGAGGCTGCGGCGCGGCGATGGTGGTGCCTTGTTCCTCCACCCGCACCTCCACCAGGCCGGCGATCTCCTCGAAGCGCAGCACGCCATCCACCGCGCGGTCCGCCAGCACGAAGCCGGTGCCGACATTGGGGTGGCCGGCGAAGGGCATCTCATATTGCCGGGTGAAGATGCGCACGCGCGCGGTATTGGCCAGGTCCGCCGGCGGCAGCACGAAGGTGGTCTCGGAGAGGTTGAACTCCGCCGCCAGCGCCTGCATCTCGGCATCGCTCAGACCACGCGCATCCGGGAAGACGGCCAGCGGATTGCCACCGAAGCGACGGTCGGTGAACACATCCACCGTCACGAAATCAAAGCGTCTCAATTCAGCAGCTCCAGGCGGGCGGGGTCGAGCGTGATGCCATGGCCGAGCGGCCCATGACCCTGCCCCAGCCCGGGCGCGGCGCGCATGGCAGCCCGCACATAGGCGCGGGCGCGCAGCACCGCGTCGCGCAGCGACATTCCCTGGGCGAGGCCGCAGGCGATGGCCGATGCCAGGGTGCAGCCGGTGCCATGGGTGCTGGTGCTGGCGATGCGCGGGCTTTCGAAGGTCTCGCGGCCCTCCGCGGTGGCCAGCACATCGGTCAGCACGGCGCCGTCCAGATGCCCGCCCTTCACCAGCACCGCGCGCACGCCCATCCGCAGCAGCGCATCCGCCGCGCGGTGCATGGCGGGCACATCGGCCACGGGGAAGCCGACCAGCGCCTCCGCCTCCGGCAGGTTGGGCGTGATCAGGGCGGCCATCGGCAGCAGCCGCTCCGCCAGTGTGGCCACCCCATCCGCCGCCAGCAGACGGTGGCCGCCCTTGGCGACCATCACCGGGTCCGCCACCAGCGGAATGCCCGCGCCATGGGCGGCCAGCGCATCGCAGACCGCCCCGATGGTGGCGACATCGGCCAGCATGCCGGTCTTGATCGCGTCGGCGCCGAGATCCTCCAGCACCATGCGGATCTGGAGCTGGATGAAAGCCGGCGGCACCCCCATCACGTCCTGCACGCCGAGCGTGTTCTGCGCGGTCAGCGCCGTCACCGCGGTCGCCGCATAGCCCCCCAGCGCGGTGACGGATTTGATATCCGCCTGGATTCCCGCCCCGCCGCCGGAATCGGACCCGGCGCAGATCAGCACCCGGCCCTTCGCCCGAAGCCCGCTCATTCCGCCGCGCCGGCCTTCTTCAGCGAACCCGCCGCCGCGCGCGCCCGGATCAGCGCGGAAAGGTCGGCCACCGTGCGCCGCATCTCCGCCGCATCCTCGGCCTCCGCCATCACCCGGATCAGCGGTTCGGTGCCCGAGGCGCGCACCAGCACGCGGCCGCGATTGCCGAGCTTCTGGCCCGCCGCCGCGATCGCCTGCTCAACCTCCGAATCACTCAGTGGGGAGGTGCCGGTGTAGCGGATATTCTCCAGAAGCTGCGGCATCGGCGTGAAGCGGCGGCACACTTCGCTCGCCGGGCGCCCCTCCTCCACCAGCAGCGCCAGCACCTGCAGCGCGGCGAACAGGCCATCCCCGGTGGTGGCGAAATCGGACAGGATCACGTGGCCGGATTGCTCACCGCCCAGGTTGCAGCCGGCCTCGCGCATCTTTTCACCGACATAGCGGTCACCGACCTTGGTGCGGTGCAGCGCCAGGCCCAGCCCCTCCAGGTGCCGCTCCAGCCCGAGATTCGACATAACGGTGGCGACCACGCCGCCGCCCGTCAGCTTGCCTTCCCGGTGCCAGGCGCCGGCGATGGTGGCCAGGATCTGGTCGCCGTCGATGATCCGCCCCTGCTCATCGCACAGCGCCAGCCGGTCCGCATCGCCATCGAGCGCGATGCCAAGATCGGCGCGGCGTTCGCGCACCAGCTCGCCCAGCTTCTGCGGCGCGGTGGCGCCGCAATCGCGGTTGATGTTGAAGCCATCCGGCGCGACGCCGATGGAGACCACCTCCGCCCCCAGCTCCCACAGCACCGTGGGCGCCACCTTGTAGGCGGCGCCATGTGCGCAATCGACGGCGATGCGCAGCCGCTCCAGGCTGCGGCCCCGCGGGAAGGCGGCCTTGGCGGCCTCGATATAGCGGCCGGGCGCATCCTCCAGCCGGCTGGCGCGACCCAGCTTGGCAGGCGCTGCCAGTGAATCAAGAAAATTGGGCGCATCCATCAGCGCCTCGATCGCGGCTTCCTGGGCATCGGACAGCTTCAGCCCATCCGGGCCGAACAGCTTGATGCCGTTATCCTCATAGGGGTTGTGGCTGGCCGAGATCATCACGCCGAGGTCGCAGCGCAGGCTGCGGGTCAGCATGGCGATGGCCGGCGTCGGCAGCGGCCCGACCAGCACCACATCCATCCCGGCGCCGACGAAGCCCGCCGTCATGGCCGGCTCCAGCATGTAGCCGGACAGCCTGGTGTCCTTGCCGATCACCACGCGGTGCTTGTGCGCGCCGCGATTGAAGAACTTGCCCGCCGCCTGGCCGAGACGGAGGGCTGTGCCGGCATCCATCGGCGGCTTGTTGGCCGTGCCACGGATACCATCGGTGCCGAATAGCCTGCGAGTTGGTGCGCTCATGCCTCCGCTTATAGCGTCCGCATCAGGGTTTGAAATCTGCGCGGTCGTTGCATCCGGCTTTCGTCATCACGCTGCCGCGACCAGCGCCTATTGGCGCAGCAGCACCAGGGCGCCGCCATCCAGCCGCCGCCCTTCCCGCCGCAGCACCACATTGGCATCCGGCAGGGTCAGGATCAGCCGTTCCCCGGCGATTTCCTCATAGCTGCCGGCAAACGTCATCTGCGTCGCCTGCTGGGTCACCAGCACGCGGCTGGCGTCGAGGAACTCCAGCCGCATCGCGCCATCCGCCGTGGCATAAAGCCGCCCGGCCAGCGGCCCGGCCTCCCGCGCCGCCTCGGCCGCGGCCTCCGCGGCGATCTCGGCTTCCAGCTCCGCCCGGCGATCCGCCAGCGCGGTGGCGTAGCGTGTGGCGAAGGGCGCCGGCAGCGCCGCCAGCCAGGGCGGCGGGCGCAGCTCATCCAGCCCCGCCGCCGGCACCTCGGCCAGCACCGCCTCGAACTGGGGCAGCGCGGCTTCCGCGATGGCGGCAATGCGCCTTGTGCTCGCATCCTCGAAGGCAGCCAGCGCCCCGGCTTCGGCATGGGGCCGCAGCGCCGCCGTCACTTGCTGGCGCAGCAGCACCGATTGGCCAAGCGCCTCCAGCGTCTCCGGCTGTTCCGCCATTTCGCGCTCCACGCGGCCGAGCAGCGTGGCCGCCAGGCTGCGGGAATGCGCCTCCAGCTCCGCGGTCAAGGCGGCGGAACGGTCGGGCGGCAGCGCGCCGAAGGCGGCATCGCGGCGAATCGCGGCCAGCATGCCGAAGGCCATCGGGCTGGCCGGGACATTGGTGATGCGGCGACGCAGCGTGGCCTGCATCTCATCCAGCAGCGCCGCGCGGCGGGATTGCTGGGCCGCGATCACCTCCGCCCGGTCCTCCGGCCGCAGCACCGGCATCACCGCGCCCTTCTCCAGCGCCTCCAGCGCTGCCAGGCCACGCGGGGTGGCGGGCAGTTGGGCCAGCGCATCGAGGCTGGATTGCCGCGCTTCCGCCAGGCGCTGCGCCCGCTGGCGCTCCAGCTCCGGCAACAGCAGGCGGGGGCGATCCTCCGGCAACAGATAGGGCACCAGGCGCAGCAGGTGGCTGCCGGTGCCGCGCGCCGGCCCGGGCAGGTCGCGCAGCGCCAGTTGCGCCGCCTGCCAGCCCGCCGGATCGCCGGCCCCGGCCAGCGCCGCGAGGAAGGGCAGCAGCGGTGGCGCGAAAGCCTGTTGTGCCAGCCGGTCCAGTTGCACCGGCAATTCATCCAGCACCCTCTCGCGATGCTCCAGGAAGCTGGTGGTCGCCCCGGCCACCAGGCGTTGCGCCTCGGTCAGCGCCGGCCGGTGCGGAGCCATCTCCCGGTCCCGGATGCAGGCCCGCAGGCGCGCATTGAGGGTGCGGAGGTCCAGCCGCCCCCATTCCAGCGCCGGCTTGCCGAAGGTGGCGGTGGTGACGGGGGCCAGGAACAGGCCGGGCAGCGTCAACTCCCGTCGCGGCGCCAGTTCGGCCCAGCCGAGGCTGACGCCGAGATCGGCATGCACCGCATCCTCCCGCGCCCAGGCGACCAGTTCGGGGCAGGTCGTCTCGCCAAGCTGCGCGCGCGCCGCGGCGCCCGGCAGCAGCAGGGGAAGAATCAGCAGAAGGGCGCGCAGCGGCTTCGGCACGGGGTTTGCTCCGTCTCAGGCAGATCGCGCCCCGAGCAGCGGCGCGCCGCCAGCGAAATAAACTACCGCGGCACGCCGCGGACGTCACGTATCGCGGAGCAATCCGGTGCGGCGGCGCAATATTTTCTTCCACCGCAAACAGCGACTTACGCCAAGGTCAGAGGTCTTCCTCCTCCGCCCCACCGGACAGCGCCTGCCAGATGGACAGCGCCTGCACCGTCTCCGCCACATCATGCACCCGCAGCATCGCCGCCCCGCGGGAGGCTGCGGCCAGTGCCGCCGCGACCGAAGCGGGCACCCGTTCGGCCGGTGTTTCCACGCCGGACAGCGTGCCCAGGAAGCGCTTCCGGCTGGCGCCGAACACGATCGGGCAGCCGATGCCGGCGAGCAGCGGCAGGCGTTCGATCAGCGCCAGATTGTGCGGCAGGCGCTTGCCGAAGCCGATGCCGGGGTCGACCGCCAGCCGGCCCCTCGGCAGGCCCAGCCGTTCCGCCGCGCTGACACGGTCGGCCAGGAACTGCGCCACCTCTAGCGCCACATCGCCGTAGCGCGGGTTCTGCTGCATGGTGCGTGGGTCCTCGCCCAGCATGTGCATCAAGATGACGCTGGCCTCCGACCGCGCCAGCACCCGCGCCGCCGCCGGGTCGTGGCGCAGCGCGGTGATGTCGTTGACGATCTCAGCCCCCGCCTCCAGCGCGGCCAGCATGGTCGCGGCATTGCGCGTATCGATGCTGATGGTGGCGGCCTTGGCCAGTTCGCGGATCACCGGCAGCACGCGCCGGCATTCCTCCTCCGGCGCCACCGGCTGCGAACCGGGCCGGGTGCTTTCGCCGCCGATATCCAGCAGATCCGCGCCCGCCTCCAGCATGGCATGGCCGGCGGCGATCGATTCGGCGATGCCCCGGCCACCATCCGAGAAGCTGTCGGGCGTGACGTTGACGATCCCCATCACCAGCGGGCGCCCGCCCTCGCAGGGCATGGGCAGGCCGGCGAAATGGGGCAGCGCGCGGGTCAGCGCCAGCACCTGCGCATGCCAGGCCTCCGGCACGTCCGAAAGTGGCAGCGCGGTTGTCGGTGCATCCGGCCCGATCAGCCGCACCAGGGTGAAGGCCAGCGGCCCACCCGCCAGCGGCAAGGCAAGGTCCGCGGCCAGCGCGGCGGCGGCGGCCTGGCCCTCGATCAGGCCCAATGGCTCGACCCACATCTCGGTCACGATTCGCTGGCCCCCGGCTGCGCTGGCGCCTGACGATGCCCCGGCGCGACGGCGTGGCAAAGCACCGTGTGGGGCAGAAACGAAAACGGCCCGCTTGCGCGGGCCGTGAAGACTTGGCGGAGGCTCCGTCTCAGGTGCCGGGCGCCGGCGCCAGGCCCGGGCCGGGCCCGGGATTCGGGTTCGGCCGTGGCGTCGGGCGCCCGCTGGTCGGCACGCTGCCGCGGCCCTGGTTCACCGGCTCATCCGGGCGGACCCGCACGATCGGCTCGCCCTTGATGATCAGCTTGATCTCGTCGCCGGAGATCGTCTCGTGCTCCAGCAGGCCCTTGGCCAGCAGGTGCAGTTCGTCGATGTTCTCGGACAGAACCTTGGTGGCGCGGGCATAGGCGTTGTCGATGATGGTGCGGATTTCGCCATCGATCTTCCGCGCCGTCTCCTCCGACAGGTTCTTCGACTGGGTCACGCTGTGGCCCAGAAACACTTCCTGGTCGTTCGAGCCATAGGCGATCATGCCAAGATTCTCGGACATGCCCCATTCCGTCACCATCCGGCGGGCCTGGTCGGTCGCCATCTTGATGTCGCCCGAGGCGCCGTTGGAGACCTTTTCCGGGCCAAAGATCAGTTCTTCCGCGACGCGGCCGCCCATCGCCATGGCGAGCTCAGCCTTCATCTTGGACTTGTGCTTTGAGTAGCGGTCACCGGCCGGCAGGGACATCACCAGGCCCAGCGCGCGGCCGCGCGGGATGATGGTGGCCTTGTGGACGGGATCGCATTCCGGCTCATGCATCGCGACCAGCGCGTGGCCCGCCTCGTGATAGGCGGTCATGCGCTTCTCATCCTCGGACATGACGAGGCTGCGGCGTTCCGCGCCCATCATCACCTTGTCCTTGGCCGCCTCGAACTCCGCCATGCCGACGGTGCGGCGCCCGGTGCGCGCGGCCAGCAGCGCCGCCTCGTTTACCAGATTGGCCAGGTCGGCGCCGGAGAAGCCCGGCGTGCCGCGCGCGATCACCTTCGGCTCGACATCGGAGGCCAGGGGCACCTTCCGCATGTGGACCCGCAGGATCTTCTCGCGGCCATTCACATCCGGGTTCGGCACGACAACCTGCCGGTCGAAGCGGCCCGGACGCAGCAGCGCGGGGTCCAGCACGTCCGGCCGGTTGGTGGCGGCGATGATGATGACGCCCTCGTTCGATTCGAAGCCGTCCATCTCCACCAGCATCTGGTTCAGCGTCTGCTCCCGCTCATCATTGCCGCCGCCGAGGCCGGCGCCGCGATGGCGGCCCACGGCGTCGATTTCGTCGATGAAGATGATGCAGGGGGCGTTCTTCTTGCCCTGTTCGAACATGTCGCGCACGCGGCTGGCGCCGACGCCCACGAACATCTCGACGAAGTCGGAGCCGGAGATGGTGAAGAACGGCACATTGGCCTCGCCGGCGATGGAGCGCGCCAGCAGGGTCTTGCCGGTACCGGGCGGCCCCACCAGCAGCACGCCCTTCGGGATCTTGCCGCCGAGCCGCTGGAACTTCTGCGGATCGCGCAGGAATTCAACGATCTCCTCCAGCTCCGCCTTGGCTTCCTCGATGCCCGCCACGTCATCGAACGTGACGCGGCCCTGCTTTTCCGTCAGCAGCTTGGCCTTGGACTTGCCGAAGCCCATCGCCCGGCCGCCACCGCCCTGCATCTGGCGCATGAAAAAGATCCAGACGCCGATCAGCAGCAGCATCGGGAACCAGGAAATCAGGATCTGGAACAGCGGGTTGACGTCCGACTCCTCGGGCCGCGCGACGACGCGCACGCCACGTTCCGTCAGGCGGCTGACCAGCTGCGGGTCTTCCGGCGTGAAGGTGGAGAAGCTGCGGCCATCATTGAGCTGCCCGGTAACGGTGCGGCCCTGAATGGTCACGTCCCGGACATGGCCGGCATTCACCTCATTCAGGAAATCCGAATAGGCGACCTGTTGCGCTGCCCGGTTGCTCCCGCCATTGGAGGGTTGGAACAGGTTGAACAGCGCCACCAAAAGCAGCGCCACGATGACCCACAGCGCCAGGTTCCGGCCAAAATTGTTCACGTTTGCATCCCTTCGGGGCTTCCCACGCTGGATATCGCCAGCCTATCGGGTGGCCCGCTCCGCACTCAAGATAGGTGCGCCCGCGCCGGCTTCCATCCCGTGAATGAGACATCGTGGATGGTTGCCGGCAAAGGCGGCGCTCAACCCACCGCGCCGCCCGGTGGCGCGAAGCGCATCCGGATGCCGAAGCTGGTTTCCGGGCCAGGATAGGACAGTGCGGGCACCGCGACCAGCACAGTGTCGCGATCATTGGCGGCAAGCCGCCACAAAGCCGGCAGGGTCCGGAGCACGGCCGCGGGCAGCCAGCCAGGACGGTCCAGCCGCGCCCCGGCTGCGCCCAGCGCGCCCAGCATCAGGCCGGGGCTGGGGGCACCGGAGAGACGGAATCGGCCGTCCCAGATCGCGCCGTCCCGCGCCGGAGTCGGCGGTGCCATCGCCGCTTCCTCCCGCAGCAGCAAGCCTTGCCGGGTCAGCCTCGCGCCGCCCAGCGTGCCGGCCTGGCGCGCCAGCAGCCCCGCCACCGCCCCGGCCGCAGGCGCGTAATCCGCCCCGCCGATCAGCCGCAGCAGCCCGCCCAGCGCCGCGATCGCCACCTCATCGCGTCCCAGCGCCGCCAGATCCAGTCGCGCAAAGCCGTGCTCCGACAGCATCGCCGCCCGCGCCAGCCGCGCCGCCACCGCGGCCTGCCGCGCGGCGCGGCGCCGGGCGAAGGCGGCGCCGGCCTCGGCCAACGCGGTGGTCGCCGGCCCATCCCCCTCCGGGTCGGCAAGGGTGGCGCGCAACCGGGCGCGGGTGAAGCGCGGATCGGCATTGGAGGGGTCGCGCACCGGCCGCAGCCCGGCCGCCGCCACCACCGCTTCCAGCCGGGCCGGGCTGGCGCCCAGCAGCGGGCGGATCAGCAATGCGCCGCCAGCACTGCGGGACGGCGCCATGCCAGCCAGGCCCGCGGCCCCGCTGCCGGCCAGCGCGCGCAGCAGCAGCGTCTCCGCCTGGTCGGCGCGATGCTGGCCGAGCGCCACCCAGCCGGCGCCAACCTCCGCCGCCAGGGCCAGCAGCGCCGCCAGCCGCCCCTGCCGCGCCCGCGCCTGCACCGCGGCGCCTGGCGGCAGGTGCAGCGGCAGGATGCGGCAGGCGATGCCACGCGACTCGAGCCAACCGGCAACGGAGGCGGCCTCGTCCGCGCTTTCGGCGCGCAGGCCATGGTCCACGATACCGGCGGTCAACGCGCCGCCGCGCAGCGCCAGCCAATCCGCCAGCAGCAGCGCCAGGGCCAGGCTATGCGGCCCGCCGGAGACGCCGGCGACGATCCGCGGCGCCACACCGAAGGGGCCGAGCGGTGACATCCAGCGCGCGAAATCAGCCGAGATCAGAGGGGAAGTAGGTGCCTCAGCGGCACTGGCAGCCTTCAGTGCCTCAGCGGCACTGGGCGCGGCGACGGGCATCGGCCGCCTGGTCCGCCACGGCGCCACGCAGGGCCGGGAAGCGGGCTCGCAGATCGTTCAACTGGCTGCAGGCGTCGCGATTGTTGTTCAGGCCGATCAGCGCATTGGCAACGCCCAGCATCGCCTCCGGCGCACGGCTGCCTGTGGGGCTGCGGCGGAAGGCGTCGTCATACGCCACGGCGGACGCGGCGAAATCCCGGCGACCAGCCAGCGCGGCGCCCAGCAGCAGCTGCGCGTCGCCCGCACGGGCCGCATCGCGGGAGGCGATCACCTCCCGCGCCGCGGCTTCGGCCGCGACCCAGTCCCGCCGCCCAAGTGCCGCCTGGCCATCGGCCAGGGCGCGCTGC
>NZ_JAUYTS010000132.1 GCF_030695085.1 Falsiroseomonas sp.
CGACGCCGCCGCGGATGAGAAGATCGGTCATGGAAGTCCCTTGATTGGTGGTCACTGAAGCGGCGCGGTACGGCTCAATCCACCTTCACCAGCCACAGCCGCAGCCGGTTGTCCGGCGCCTGGCGCAGATCGATCCCGCGCCGGGACGCCCAGGCGATGGGCTGCTGGAACAGCGGGATATGGGCGATCTCCCGGCGCTCGATCTCCAGCGCCTGGCGGATCAGCGCGCGGCGGCTGGTCTCGTCCGGTGCCTCCGCCGCCTGCGCCACCAGCGCGTCGAACTCCGCATTGGACCAGCGGCCATAGTTCAGCCCGCCGGTGGTGCGGGAATTGGTCCGCAGCACGTCGTTCAGCGTTGAATAGGCATCCGCCAGCGGCAGCCCGGCATGGCCCAGCATGTACATGGAGAAGTCGCGCGTCGCGGTGCGGCGGGACCAGATGTTGGTCGGCTCGCTCTGCAATTGCAGCCGGATGCCGACCCGCGCCAGCATGGCGGCAACCGCCTGGCAGGTGCGCTCGTCATTCACGTAGCGATCATTCGGGCAGACGATGCCGACGGTGAAGCCGTTCGGGAAACCGGCCTCCGCCAGAAGCCGCTTCGAGGCTTCCGGATCATAGGGCAGACGCTCGTTCAGATCGGCCGGCGCGCCGGTCAGGAAGGGGCTGACCATCATGCCGGCGATCCAGGCCTTGTCGCGCATCACGGTGCGGCGCAGCGCGTTCACGTCGATGGCGCGGTAGATCGCTTCCCGCACCCGGCGGTCGCGGAACGGGTTCTGGCCGCGCACGTCGGAATACAGCAGCTCATCCCGCTCAAAGTCGAAGCCGAGATAGATGGTGCGCAGCTCCGGCCCCTCGATCACCTGCACGCGGTTGTCCTGCAGCAGGCGCGGGATGTCCTGCAGCGGCACCTCCACATTCGCGTCGATGGCCCCCGAGAGCAGGCTGGCGGTGCGGGTCGCGGCGCTGCGGATCGGCTGGAAGTTGACCCGGGTCAGGTTGTGCACGGGCCGGTCCCACCAGCGGGCATGCGGCTCCAGCACCGTCCGCTCATCCGGGCGACGCTCGGTGATGCGGAAGGGGCCGGTGCCGTTGGCGGTGCGTGTCGCACCCGATTCCTGCTGCGCGGACAGGTTCGCCGCGTTTTCCGCATTGTTGGCGCGCGACCAGCCTTCATCCATCACGAAGAACTGGGTGATGGAGGCGAGCAGGATGGGGAAGGGGCGGTGCGTCTCGATCTCGATCGTGTGGCTGTCGAGCTTGCGCACGTCCTTGATCGCGCCGAGCAGGCCGCGGGCGAGCGACCCCGGCCCGTTCACCCGCGTCCAGGTGAACAGCACATCATCCGCGTCGAAGTCCTCGCCATTGTGGAAGACCACGCCGCGGCGGAGGTTGAAGCGCCAGACGGTGGGGCTGGTGCGTTCCCAGCTCTCGGCCAGCGCCGGCTCGATCTCGATGCGGTCATTGTGCCGCACCAGCGCCTCATAGACATTGCCGAGGAAGGTGTTGGTGAAGGTGTTGTTGGAGGAGTGCGGGTCCAGCGTCAGCACATCCGCGTTATAAGCCCAGGTGAAGGGCTTCGCCGCCGCCGGTCCGGCCAGGGTGAGACCGCCGAGCAGGGCGGCGAGGGCAAGGCGACGCATGGGGGGAGCCTCCGTTTCGGAGGCAACAGCGTCGATCCGCCGGGCGGGGCCGTCAATCGGCCAGTACGGATTCGCCGTGATCCCGCCGCAGGAATTTCCGAGTCTGGCAGCTTCTTGAGGAGTGAATCGTATGCTGAAGCCCATCCGCGCCCTGGTGCTGTCCACCGCGCTGCTCGCCCAGCCCGCCCTGTCCCAACCCGGCCCGGCCCAGCCCGCCTTGTCCCAACCCGGCCCGGCCCAGCCCACCCTCGCCCAGCCGGCGGGTCTGTCCGAGACCCTGCTGCACATCGCCGAGACGGCGGAGGTGACCCGCGCACCGGATGAGGTGGTGGCCACGCTGCGCGCCGAGGCCCGCGCCGGCACCGCGGCCGCGGCGCAGGAGGCGGTGAACCGCGGCATCGCCGCCGCCGTCGAACGTGCCCGCGCGGTGGAAGGCGTGCAGGTCTCGACCGGCGGCTACTGGACCGCGCGGGTGGACGATGCCCGCGCCTGGCAGGCCAGCCAGAGCCTGACGCTGCGCGGCCAGGCCGCGCCCGCCTTGCTGGAGCTTGCCGGCACGCTTCAGGGCCAGGGGCTGGCGATGGTCTCGCTGGATTGGCGGCTGACACGGCAGACGGCGCGGCTGGCGCGGGAGGAAGCCTCGGGCCTCGCCCTCGACGCCCTGCGTCGCCGGGCCGCGACCGTGGCGGGCCAGCTGGGGCTGGAACTGGTCGGGCTGCGGGAGGTGCGGATCGATGTGCCGGAAGCCGGGCCGCGCCCGATGATGATGGCCGCGCGCGCCGGCGCCGCCGCGCCGGTCGCGGTGGCGGAGGATGCGGTGGTGTCCGCCACGGTGGCGGCGGTGGCGGTGCTGCGGCCGCGCTGACGCGGCGCGCGCGATTCGCCAGGTCCGCGGCGGTCGGGGCAATGAAATGGCGTCAATCGCGCCCGGACCGCAACGAGTATACGCGCGGCAGGGTTCCGACCGACCAAAAACGCAGGGCGGCCCTGCCGATTGAATGGCTGCACCCCGGCGACTTATGCGCTAGACCCCACGAATGGTGGCAACTCCATGACGGAAACTATTCGAATGGGTGTCGTAATCGGGGAGGTAGCGCGCAGACTCGGCTATCGCCCGGGCATGGCCTGCGCTGTTCTGGGCAACCCTCCGGGGATGACCTTCGGCCTGCCAAACGGGGCGACCGCAGCGGCCGACCTGATTCTCGCCTTCGCCGCGGACAAGGTGGCGCTGCGCGCCATCGCGCCGCGTGCGCTCAACCTGTATGGCATCGGGGCGCGGCTCTGGTTCGCCTACCCGAAGAAGACCGGCCCGGTGCGGTCCGACCTGGACCGTGACCATGGCTGGGACCCGCTGACCACCGAGGGGCTTCTGCCGGTCACGCAGGTGGCGCTGGATGATACCTGGTCCGCGCTGCGCTTCCGCTTCCGGGAGGAAATCCCGAAGGTGATGCGCGCGGGCGCCTGAGGCACCTGGCCCCAATCGGCACCCCGCCCCGCCCCTCAGCCTGCCATTCCTTATGACGGCCGGCTGCGGTAGCCTTCGCCGTGTGCGCCCAATCCGGCGCACCCGACCGGATACCGCATGACCCAGAGCAGCAGCCCGACCGGCCAGGCGATGATACGGCCAGCCGGCCGATCCACCCCGCAGCCGGACAGCCAGTCTGCCCCACGGCCAGCTGGCCGGCCCGCCCCGCGACCGCCAGGCGCCGCGCCGGATCTCAACCGCAGCGCGGTTGCGCGCTATCTGCAACTCGCGACGCTGTTCCGGCACCGGGTGGAAAAGGGCGTCTGGCTGCCCGGTACGCAGATTCCCACCGTCGATGAACTGGCCGCGGAATGCGGCGTGGCGCGGGCCACCATCCGCCAGGCGCTGGACCAACTGGCCGAACAGGGGCTGATCGAGCGCTTCCGCGCCAAGGGCACCTTCGTCAGCACCACCCCGCCGCAGCGCCTGTGGTGCGATGTGGAAACCGATTGGACCGGCCTGCTGCGCTCACGCGAAGGCGCGCAGATCGAGATCCTGTCCGACACGCCGGGCCAGCCCGGCAGCAGCCTGCCGCCGAGTGTCGGCCACCCCGCGCCGCTGTATCGCCACCTGAGGCGCCGCCATTGGCGGGACAATCAGCCCTTCCTGCTGGCCGATGTCTGGCTGGATGACAGCCTGTCGCCGAAGGTGACGGCGGAGGATCTGGTGACCAAGACGGCGCTGCGCCTGGTCGCCAGCATCCCCGGCGTGAAGATCGCCGGCGCGCGGCAGACCCTGACCATCGGCAGCGCCGATGTGGAAACCGCCGCCGCCCTGCACCTGCCGCTGAACGCGCCGATCGCGCATGTCCATCGCGTGGCGCTGGACGCCAAGGGTACGCTGCTGATGGTGGCGAACGGCCTTTATCGCGGCGATACCGTCCGCATCGACGTCAAGCTGCGATAGCCGGGAAGAAGCCCGCCACATCGCCCGGCGGCGCCCAGCGCGGCGCATTGTCCTTGTCCACCAGCACGGCGCGCACGCCCTCGGCGAAATCCGGGTGGCGGGTGACCGGGCCGGTGAGCGCCAGTTCCATGGCCAGGCAGCCGGCGAGATCCAGGCCGGCGCCGCGACGCAGCAATTCCAGCGTCACCGCCAGGCTGGTGGGGGACACGCGGTCCAGGATCGCCGCCTGGGCGCGCGCCCAATCGGTGCCCTCCGCGGCCAGCGCCGCCTGGATGTCCGGCAGGGTGGACGGGCCGAAGCAGCGGTCGATCGCCGGACGCTGGGCGGCGACCGGCCCCGGGGGCACGGCCTCCGCGAATTGATCCACCGCGGCGGCATCGCCCTCCAGCAGCGCGGCGCGCAGGGCGGGCAGGCGGTCCCGCGGCACGAAATGGGTGGCAAGGCCAGCTTCCACCGCCTCCGCACCGCGCAGCCTCGCGCCGGTCAGCGCCAGCCATTTGCCCAGCGCACCGGGCAGCCGCGGCAGGATGAAGGAGGTGCCGACATCGGGGAACAGCGCGATGGCGGTCTCCGGCATCGCGATCAGGGCATGTTCCGTCACCACGCGGTGGCTGCCATGCACGGACAGGCCGATGCCGCCGCCCATGCAGACGCCGTCGATCAGGCTGATCCAGGGTTTGGCGAAGCTCGCGATGGCGGCGTTGACGGCATATTCGCCGGCGAAGAAGGCCCGCACCCCGGCGGCATCCCCGGCGAGTGCCAGCTCGCGCACCCGGCGCACGTCGCCGCCGGCGCAGAAGGCCTTGCCGCCGGCGCCTTCCAGCAGCACCAGCCGCACCGCCGGGTCATCCCGCAGCCGGCCGATGGCGGCATCGAGTT
This sequence comes from Falsiroseomonas sp., assembly GCF_030695085.1. Taxonomy (GTDB): domain Bacteria; phylum Pseudomonadota; class Alphaproteobacteria; order Acetobacterales; family Acetobacteraceae; genus Falsiroseomonas. Next base: position 4,954 of record NZ_JAUYTS010000132.1, read on the forward strand.
GCGCGATCATCGGCAGGTCGAGCGCGTTCAGCGCCCGCGGGCGGTTCAGCAGAAGGGTGCCGGCCGCCCCCTCCTGCCGGAGGAGGACGGTCGGCTCGGTTTCGGTCATCGGGCGGTCAGGTGCCTTCGCGGGAAGCGAGCTGGGTGATCTGCCGGCGCATGGCGGTCAGCAGCGCCTGCACGTCATTGCCGTTGCGGGTGATGACGCTGCTGTATTCGCTGCGCGTGGTCAGCCGCAGGCTGGTGCCCTCGGCGATCACATCCACCACGCGGGGCTGGCCGCCCACCTCCGCCACCCGCCAGTCCAGGCCGAAGGCCGGGCTGCCGGCGCGTTCGACGATGGTGCTGACCAGCACATCCTCCTCGGTCCGCGCCTGGCTGCGGCCCAGGGTGAAGGTCAGGCCCTGATATTCCCCGAAGCGGGAGGAAAGGTTGCGGATCAGCACCTCCTGGAACAGCTGCAGATATTCCTGCTGCTGCTGCGCGCTGGCGGTGCGCCACCAGCGGCCGAGGATGAAGCGGCCGACGCCCTCCACATCCACGGCGCGGCGCAGGATGGCACCGACCCGCTCGCGCCGCTGCGCCACCGGCCCATCGGCATTGATGGCGGCCACCAGTTCACGCCCGGTGGCATCGATGAAGGCCGAAGCGCGGCCGATATCCATCTGCTGCGCCCAGGCCTGCTGCGTCGTGGCGGCGGCGGTGAGGCCCAGCAGGCCGAGCAGCAGGGGGCGGCGGGCGAGGTTGCTTGCTGTCATGGGAACTCTGTCCTTATCAGACCGCCGCGCTCAGCGCCGCAGGCCCTGGATGCCGGAACCGAGGCCAGAATCCGTGGTGGCCGCGGCCCCTGTCGGCACGTTGCGGATTTCCACCACCCGGCGCTGGCGATAGGCGCTGCGGATGGTGGCATAGGGGTCGAGGGAAGTAGCGCGCACCTGGTCGATCGGTTCGATCAACCCCTCGCGGGTGGACAATGCGGTGGTGGCGGTACGGGTGACGTTGATCGCGTCCCAGGTCTCGCCGCCGGCATAGGTCAGCGGGTTCATCGCCGTGTCCGCGGCGAAGCCCACCACATCGCGCGGGCTGGACGGGCCCAGCACCGGGATGAACAGGTAGGGGCCTTCCGGCGCCCCCCAGACCGCGAGGGTCTGGCCGAAATCCTCGGTATGGCCGATCAGCCCGAAATCCGTGGCGCGGTCGAAGATGCCGCCGATGCCCACCGTGGTGTTGACCAGGAAGCGGCCAGCGGTGGTGGCGGCGCGATAGCTTTCGCCCTGCAGCAGGTCGTTGGCCAGGATCACCGGCGTGCGGAGATTGGCCAGCACGTTGCGGATGGCGGTGCGGACCTCCGGCGGCAGGAAGATGCGATACATCTCGGCCGCCGGGCGCAGCACCAGCGTGTCGATCCCCTCATTCACGAAAAAGGCGCCGCGGTTCAGCGGCTCCAGCGGGTCGTTGGTGGCGCGGAATTCCGCCACCGCGTCGGCATCGGCCGGGTCCGGCCGGGTGGCGCAGGCGCCCAGGCCGAGGGCGACGGCAAGCGCCAGGAAGGGCAGGGCGGGCCTGGTGCGGCTCGGGCCCCAAAAGGTGCCGGATGCAATGGCGTGGCGGATGCGGATCAACGGGCGACCTCCGGAAGCGGGTGGCCGGGCACAGCCCAGCCATCGCGGCCCGGGACTTCCTGGGGCGCGATGCCACCCTTATATGCATGGGAAGGCATCAGCGAAACGGTGGTGCCGCCGAAGTTACGCACCGAGACATCCCGCGCCGCCAACAGGACCCCCGCCTGCTGCCGTGCGCTACCGAGAGAACCCGCCCGATGGACATGGCCCTTCCCGGCACGCTGCAGCGTTGGTTGACCGGCCCGCGCGTGGCCAGCCTGCCAGTGCCCACCGAGATGCCGCCGCCGAAACTGTCCTTCGAATTCTTCCCACCGAAGAACGAGGCGCTGGAGACCGCGCTCTGGGCCGCGATCCGGCGGCTGGAGCCGCTGGGGCCGCGCTTCGTCTCCGTCACCTACGGCGCCGGCGGCACCACCCGGACGCGGACGCATGAGACGGTGGCGCGGCTGGCCAGGGAAACCTCCCTGACCCCCGCCGCGCACCTGACCTGCGTGGGCGCCACGAAGGAGGAGGTGGATGAGGTGGCGCGGGACTACCTGGCCGCCGGCGTGCGCCACATCGTGGCGCTGCGTGGCGACCCGCCGGCCGGCGCCAGCCAGTACACCCCGCATCCGGGCGGCTACGCCCAGGCGGAGGATCTGGTGCGCGGCCTGAGCCGGATCGGCGATTTCGATATCTCGGTCGGCGCCTATCCCGAGGGGCATCCCGCCGCCGCCTCCGCCGAGGCCGACCTCGATTTCCTGAAGCGGAAGATCGATGCCGGGGCGACCCGGGCGATCACCCAGTATTTCTTCGATACCGATGTCTATCTCCGCTTCATCGACCGCTGCGCCGCCGCCGGCATCACCGTGCCGATCGTGCCGGGCATTCTGCCGGTGTCGAATTTCGCACAGGTGAAGAAGTTCTCCGCCATGTGCGGCGCCTCCGTCCCGGCCTGGATGGGCAAGCTGTTCGAGGGGCTGGAGGAGGATGCCGAGACCCGCCGCATGGTCGCCGCCGTGGTGGCCGCCGAGCAGGTGCGGCTGCTGCAGGCCAATGGGGTGGATGAATTCCACTTCTACACGCTGAATCGCGCCGACCTGACCTACGCGATCGCCCATCTGCTCGGCGCCCGGCCGCAAAAGGCGGGCTGAGCCGACCCCGCCGGGCGCGAACGCGCTTCCACACCGTGACGGCCAGGTTCAGCATCGCTGCACCGGCTTCAGACCGGATGTGGAGGTAACGCCCATGACGACCACCCGTCGCGCGGCCCTGCTGGCCGCGCCCGCCCTTCTCCTCGGCAGCCGCCTGGCCCGCGCCCAGGCCTGGCCCACCCGCCCCATACGGATCGTGGTGCCCTACACGCCGGGGGGCGTTTCCGACATCACCGCGCGGCTGATCGCGGAGCCCATGGCCGCGGCCCTGGGGGTCGCCGTGCCGGTGGAAAACCGGCCCGGCGCCGATGGCGTGATCGGGACCGAGGTGGTGGCACGCGCCCCGGCCGATGGGCATACGCTGGCCCTGGTCTCGGTCGGGCATCCCGTGAACGCCGCCTTCTACAACCTGCCCTATGACACGATGCGGGGCTTCACCTTCATCAGCCTGACCACGAAGACGCCGCTGGTGCTCTGCGCCACGCGGAATTTCGTGGCCTCCACCCCCGCGGCGCTGGTGGCGCACGCCAAGGCGCATCCGCCCGGGCACGTGACCTTCGCCGGCACGGGCGGCGTGGTGCGCCTCGCGCCCGTGCTGTTCGCCCAGCAGACCGGGATCGAGATGACCTATGTGCCCTATCGCGGATCGACCCAGGCGCATCCGGACCTGATCTCGGGGCGCGTCGACATCATGTTCGACACGGTTCCGGCCGCGCTGCCGCATATCCGGGCCGGCACGCTGAAGGCGCTGGCCACCACGGGTGCCACCCGCGCGCCGCAACTGCCCGATGTGCCGACGCTGGGGGAGAGTGTGGCGGGCTTCGAAGCCTCCACCTGGGGCATGGTGATGGGCCCGGCCAACCTGCCCGCACCGGTGCTGGACCGCCTGCACCGGGAGATCACGGCCGCCGTGACGCGCCCCGATGTGGTGGCACGCCACCAGCAGCTGGGGGCCGAGGTGGTGACCTCCAACCCGGATGAGACGCGCAGCTTCGTCCAGGCGGAGATGGAGAAATGGGGCAATGCCGCCCGTGCCGCGGGGGTGCGGCCGCAAAACGCAGGATAGCGCGCGGCCTAGGTTCTGTGGACTCTAGGGATTCCCGAGACGCCTGTTGAGTGATTCAAGGCTGCCTTTCGGGAGGCGGCCGTGGGCGTTTCGGATCGGTTGGTGTTGAGCGATGTGGCGTGGGAGCGGATGGCGCCACTCATCATCGGCCGCCCGGACCAGAAGGGCTCGACCGGACGCGACAACCGGATGTTCGTGGAAGGCGTGCTGTGGATCGTCCGCACCGGCTCGCCGTGGCGCGACCTGCCGGATGCCTTTGGCGATTGGAACAGCGTGTTCCGCCGGTTCAGCCGCTGGAGCCAGAAAGGCGTGTGGCACGGTATCTTTGCCGCCATGTCCGACGACCCGGACTTCGAATACCTCATCGTCGACAGCACCATCATCCGCGCCCACCAGCACGCCGCAGGCGCCAAAAAGGGGGGTCTGAAGATCAAGCCCTTGGCCGCTCGCGCGGCGGGCTGAGCACCAAAATCCATCTTGCGGTGCGCGGTCTCGGTATGCCGGTGCGTCTCGCACTGACTGGCGGGCAACGCGGCGACTGCCCGCAAGCCTATGGGCTGATCGAGGGGCTATCCGCCGACGTCGTCATGGCGGATGCCGCCTACGACGCCGATCCTTTGCGCCAGGCCATCGCGCAGAAGGGCGCCATCGCGGTCATACCCAGCAACCCGTCTCGCGCCCGCAAACACCCTCTCGACAGGCACCTCTATGCACAGCGTCACCTGATCGAGTGCTGCTTCAGCAAGCTCAAGCACTTCCGCCGTGTCGCCACCCGATACGAGAAGACCGCCAGAAACTACCTCGCCGTCATCACCATCGCCGCCACCGTCCTGTGGCTAAGGTAAGTGTCCACAGAACCTAGCGCACGCCGAGGATCCACTCGGCGATGAACAGCGTGCCGAACAGCGTGCCGGCGAAGATCAGCAGATGGTTCCGCACGGCATCCTTGCGGAACACCATGGCCGGCGGCGGTGGCGGGGTGGCGGAGGCGGCGAGCGCCGCCAGGCCGCGCGGTTCCTCCGGCGCCGGCGGCGCGGTGGGCACGGCGGCGGCCAGCGCCTGTTCGGTCTCGGCCGGGGTCAGGCAGGGGCCGAGATAGGTGAAGCGGCGCGCCGCCTCATCCGCCGTCACCGCGCTGCCATCCCACACCATCCATTGCCGCAGCGCGCCGTTCCAGCCGATCGGCAGCGGCGCGCGGCCGCGATCTTCGGTCCGCGCCACCCAATGCCAGGGGCGGGACGGGTCGGCGGGCTCACCGGGGCGCTTCGGGTCGGGCCAGGCCATGCAGCCGCTTCCTTCTTGGACGTTAGGCCATAGCAGGGCGCGAATCGGCCCCTGGCAAGGGGGCTCATACCGGATCCCATTGATCGGAACCTGCGGCCGGCGGCGCCGGCCGAGCGGCCGAATGGCCGCCGCCGCAAGTGCGGCGAGCCAAGCGAAGCGCCGGCGCCTGAGCGGTTGGAGCTATAGCTCCAACCGCTCACGATCTGCGGGATTTGGTCTCAGGTGATCAGCCGCGCCCGCAGCCGGTCATAGACCGGGCGCAACAGGACCGGGGACAGGAACAGCGGGAACTGGCACAGCGCGAAGAACATCAGGATGCCGGGGTCCGTCGCCGCCGGCAGCACCGCAAGATACAGCGCCATGTTGCGATTGCCCGAGAGAAGGCCCGCGGAAAGCGCGACCCGGGCGCCGGCCGGCTTCAGGAAGACCAGCGATGTCAGCAGGTTCAGCCCGAAATTGCCGAGGAAGGCCAGTGCGACGCCGCCCAGCACCCAGGCCGGCTCGGCCAGCAGCATGGCCTGCACGCCATCCATCACGCCGAAGCCGTAGAACACGACCAGCAGCACCACGGCGCCGTCGACGCTGCGGCCATAGGTCGCCAGCCGCTGCCGCCCCGCCAGCCGCCGGATCACCAGCGAGATCACCAGCGGCAGCCCCACCACCAGCGCCAGCCGCCCCATCAGCCCGCTCATCGAGATCGCCAGGTCGATCCCGAGCAGGCCGAGCGCCAGGGGTGGCGCGGTGAAGGGGATCAGCAGCGTGGACAGCACCGCGACCACCAGCGAGATCTCGCCATCCAGCCCCACCATCCGCGCGAAGGCCGGGGAGGATGTGGCGGCGCAGCCGGTGGCCATGATGACCACCGCCGCGGCCAGCGGCCCCTCCGCCCCCAGCAGCCAGACCAGGGCGAAGACGATCAGCGGGCTGGCCAGCAGAACCCAGGCCAGCAGCGCCGCCACCAGCACCGGCCGGCGCAGATAACCGAGCACCTGGCCGAAATCGACCCGCAACAATACCAATGTCATCAAGCAAGCTACGACAGGCGTCACCACATCCCGTGTGGCGGCCGCCAGCGGCGGCAGCAGCACGCCGAGAAACACGCCATAGCCCAGCAGGGCGCCGCCATTGCGGGCGGACCATTCGAGAAAACGGACCAAGGGGAACCCAATGGCTCAGGGACAGGATGCGGGAGCAGTGGATGCGGAGGAGGTGGGTGAGGTTGGCGTTGTTCGACCTGTGTTCTATATCCAAGCCGTGCCCGGACGTCATCACACCCCCACTCGCCTCGCGCTCCTGCCCTTCCTGGCACTGCTCGGCCTGATGCTGGGCCCGATTCTGGGCGCCGCGCCGGCGCTGGCCGCCTGCACGGACCCGCCCGGGCCCGGGGTGGATTGGCGGCGCTGCAGCCTTGATGGCCGGGATCTGACCGGGGCCGACCTGTCCGGCATGCAGCTGCGCGACGCATCCCTGCAACGCACCCAGTTGGTCGGCGCCAAGCTGGTGGGCGCGGAGGGATCCTATGTGCGCTTCGTCTCCTCCGACCTGAACGGCGCCGACCTGACCGGCGCGACGCTGCGGGAGGCCGATTTCACCCGCGCCACGTTGCGCGGCGCCAAGCTGGTCCGTGCCGATCTGCGCCGCGCCCGTCTGTTCCGTGCCGACCTGACGGAGGCGGATCTGACCGGCGCGATGCTCGGCGGCACCGACTTCACCGGCGTGATCCTGGACGGCGCGACCTGGACCGATGGCACGCGGATCTGCGCCGCGGGGTCCGTGGGTTCCTGCCAGTGAATGCTCCGGCGCCCCAGCCGGACTACCTCGCCCGGCTGAACCCGGAACAGCGCCAGGCGGTGGAAACGCTGGATGGCCCGCTGCTGGTGCTGGCCGGCGCTGGCACCGGCAAGACCAGCGTGCTGACCACCCGCTTCGCCCATCTGCTGATGACCGGCCGCGCGCGCCCCTGGCAGGTGCTGGCGGTGACCTTCACCAACAAGGCGGCGAAGGAGATGCGGGAGCGTGTCGCCACCATCCTCGGCCAGCCGGCGGAGGGGCTGTGGCTCGGCACCTTCCACGCGCTGTGCGCCCGGATGCTGCGCCGGCATGCCGAGATCGTCGGGCTGAAGTCCAACTTCACCATCCTCGACACCGACGACCAGATGCGGCTGCTGAAGCAGATCATGGAGGCCGCCGGCGGCATCGATTCCAAGCGCTGGCCGGCGCAGGGGCTGATGGCGGTGATCCAGCGCTGGAAGGATCGCGGGCTGACGCCGGCGCGCATCACGCCGGCCGAGGATTCGGACTACGCCAACAACCGCGCCCGCGCGCTGTATGAGGCCTATCAGCGCCGGCTGATCGAGCTGAACGCCGCGGATTTCGGCGATTTGCTGCTGCATGTGGTGGAAATCCTCCGCACCCGCCCGGATATCCTGGCCGAGTACCACCGCACCTTCCGCTACATCCTGGTGGACGAGTACCAGGACACCAACCTGGTGCAATACCTGTGGCTGCGCCTGCTGGCCCAGAACGAGGACCCGGCCCAGCGCAACATCTGCTGCGTGGGCGATGACGACCAGTCGATCTATTCCTGGCGCGGCGCCGAGATTGAAAATATTCTTCGATTCGAGAAGGATTTTCCGGGCGCGCGCACGGTGCGGCTGGAGTCCAATTACCGTTCCACCAAGCCGATCCTGGCCGCCGCTGCCGGGCTGATCGCGAAGAACGCCGGCCGCCTCGGCAAGACCCTGCGCGCCGGGCGCAAGGATGCGGAGGGCGATAAGGTCCGCGTCGTGTCCCTGTGGGACAGCGAGGAGGAAGCCCGCATGGTGGGCGAGCGGATCGAGGCCGCGCGCCGAGGCGGCCACCCGCTGTCCGAATTCGCCATCCTCGTCCGCGCCGGCTTCCAGACCCGCAGCTTCGAGGAACGCCTGATCACCCTCGGCCTGCCCTATCGCGTGGTCGGCGGGCTGAAATTCTATGAGCGCGCGGAAATCCGCGACGCCATGGCCTATCTCCGCATCCTGCACCAACCCGCGGACGACCTCGCCTTCGAACGCATCGTCAACACGCCGAAACGCGGCCTCGGCGACAGCGGCATGCGCGCCCTGCACCAGATGGCCCGCGCCGAGAACGTCCCCCTCGCTCTCGCCGCCGAACGCATCGCCGAGACGGACACCCTCAAGCCGAAACCCCGCACCGCGCTCCGCGAGCTGATGCGCGGCTTCGTCCGCTGGCGCCAGGTGAATGAGAAGGAAGGCCACGTCGTCGCCGCCGCGACGATGCTGGACGAATCCGGCTACACCGAGATGTGGAAGCTCGACCGCAGCCCCGAAGCCCCAGGCCGCCTCGAAAACCTCAAGGAACTGCTCCGCGCACTCGGCGACTACCAGACGCTGGCCGGCTTCCTCGACCACGTCGCCCTGGTGATGGAAACCGACGAGAACGCCGATGCCGAGCGGGTCCAACTCATGACCCTGCACGCCGCCAAGGGCCTGGAATTCGACACCGTCTTCCTGCCCGGCTGGGAAGAAGGCCTGTTTCCTTCCCAGCGCTCCCTCGACGAAGGCGGCGACAAGTCGCTCGAGGAAGAACGGCGCCTGGCCTATGTCGGCATCACCCGCGCGCGGCGCAACGCCATCATCAGCCACGCCGCCAACCGCCGCATCTACGGCAACTGGACCTCCTCACTCCCCTCCCGCTTCCTCGACGAATTGCCGGAAGAGGCCATCATCCGCGAAGGCCAATCCACCATCCGCGCCAACCGCATGGCCGACACCCCCAGCGTCTTTCTCGGCCAGTCCGGCCTGCTCGCCCGCCGCCCGCGCATCACCGAGGTGAATCCCTGGGACACCCGCGAACGCCCCGCGCGTGACTCCACCCTCGCCAAGGGCGAACGCGTCTTCCACCAGAAATTCGGCTACGGCACGATCACCGACATCGACGAAGACCGCCTCGATATCACCTTCGACCACACCGGCCCGAAACGCGTGCTGGACCGCTTCGTCCAGAAGGCGAGCGAGGTGTAGGGAGCGTCGGAGGTGGTCGCGGGCTGATTGCAAGGAGGGCTCCGCCCTCCCTGCACCCTCCCGCCAAGGGGCAGCGGCCCCTTGGAACCCTTTGATTCATGTGCAGGAAGGGAGAGGGGGCCAGCGGGACCGCCTGTATCGCGGGCGCTCCGGCCCCCTCTCCCTTCCTGCACAAGGTCCTGTGGTCCAGGAGGCCACTGCCTCCTGGTGGGGGGTGCAGGGGGGCAAAGCCCCCTTGCAAATCGCCCCGCGCCGCCCTCCAAAGTCACCAACAACCCTCGCCCCCCTTCCGGATGAAAAGGTTCAGCCTGCATGTCGCGTGACACCTATGCCCAGCGTCAGGCGCGGCGGGCGGAGCCATTGGAGACGGTTTGGTTTGATGCCTTGCCGGAGGCGGCGGTGCCGATGTTCGAGGCGGCGTTGTTGCGGGTGTGTCCTTCGGTCGCGATTTTCCGGGATGAGGCGACGGATACCTGGCGGGTCGAGGGGGTGCGGGCGCGCGGGGCGGGGGATGAGGAGTTGGCCGGGGCCTTGGCCCTCGCGGCGATGGTCACGGGCATGACGGTGGAGTTGCAGGCGGAGCCGGTGGAGGCGGAGGGCTGGCTGGCGCGGACGGTGGCTAGTTTCGGAGAGCAGGAGATTGGCGCCGGGGTGCTGGTGCGGCCGACTCATGTGCCGGACCGGCGGATCTATGGGCGCATGGTGTTGAAGCTGGATGCGGGGATTGCCTTCGGCTCGGGCGAGCATGGCTCGACGCGCGGTTGCCTGGTGGCGTTTGAGCGGGTGGCGCGGGATGGAAGGGCGCGGCGCTTGCGGCGGCTGCTGGATCTCGGGACCGGGTCCGGCATTCTGGCAATGGCGGCGGCCAAGCGGTTGCGGCGCCCCGTGCTGGCCACGGATATCGAGCCGTGGAGTGTCCGGGTGGCGGAGGAGAATGCCCGGATGAATGGCGTTGGGCGGCTGGTGCGGACGCGTCTGGCGGATGGCTGGAAGGACCGGCATGTGCGGGCCGGGCGGCCTTATGACCTGGTTTTCGCCAATATTCTGGCGCGGCCGCTGTGCTCGATGGCGAAGGATTTGAGTGTGGGTCTGGCGCCGGGTGGCACGGCCATTCTCGCGGGGCTGCTCGGGACGCAGGTGCGGATGGTGCTGGCGGCGCACCGGCGGCGCGGCATGGTGCTGGAGCGGCGTCTGCCGCAGGGCGCCTGGGCGACGCTGGTGTTGCGCCGGAAGTAGGGCCGTTGCGCTGAAAGTACGGCCAGGCGTGCGACGGGGCCGATGCCGCTGGCACCGGCCCCGCGCTTCCGCCGCGACCAAATCCCCTGCCGGGTGCGGGGGTTGGGGCTGCAACGGGTAAGGGGCGCGCGCTCCTGCTGGGGGGAGTGGGAGCGCGCGGTGGGTGCCGCCGCCAAGGGGGGGGAATTCTGGCGGCGGACCTGTCTCGGGAACGTCAGGCCGCGGCGGCGGTTCCCCGCACCGGGTTGTTGGCGTTCGCCGGGGTGTGCACGGTGGTGACGGTCACGGATGCCATGGCCGGCTTGGCCGGGCTGACGGCCTTCGGTGCCAGCGTGCGGAAATCGGGGTCGAACACATGGGCGATTTCGCCGCGGGTCAGGCCGATATCCGCGAGTTCCCGATCGGTCAGGTTGCGCAGGCTCTCATAGGTGCTCTGGCGTGCGGGCCAGCTGCGCAGCGTGCGGCCGATGAAGGAAAGACCGCGACCGAGGCTGGCGAAGAAATTGACCACGCCTTCGGCGATCGCCTGGTCGCGGGCGCGGATCGCTGCGTGGCGCAGCATTTCGATCTCGATGGCCGTGCGGTCCGGGGTGGCGATGGCGAACAGGCTGGCCTGTTCCGAGCTGTGGCGGGCGTTCATGATGACCTCTGTTGAGCGGCGCGGCGGGCTGACCAGTGCTGGCCTCGGCCCCCGCGCTTCGCAGGTGCAACATAGGGATGGAGAGGCCACAGGTGATGCGCCGAAGCCACAGCCAAGACATGCGTCCAACGCATGAAATACATCGGACATATGTTTCAGCGTTAGGGCTTCGGTAACCCGTCGATGAAAACGCCCCCCCTACCCCTTGCGGCGGCTCGTCTTTCTGCGCTGCGCGCGGAGCTGGCGCGCCTTGGCCTGGATGGTCTTCTGGTGCCGCGCGCCGATGCCTTCCTCGGCGAATATGTGCCGCCCTCGGCCGCGCGGCTGGCCTGGCTCACCGGCTTCACCGGCAGTGCCGGGCTGGCGCTGGTGCTGCGGGAACGTGCCGTGCTGTTCATCGATGGCCGCTACACCACGCAGGCGGCGGCCGAGACCGACCCGGCGCTGTGGGAACGCCGGCATCTGCTGGACCAGCCACCGGCCGCCTTCCTGAAGGCGGAGGCCCCGGGCGCGCGCATCGGCTACGACCCCTGGCTACACCCCGCCGCGGCGCTGGACCGGCTGGCGGAGACCGGTGCCACGCTGGTGCCGCTGGAGACCAACCCCATCGACGCGGTCTGGGCCGACCGCCCCGCCGCGCCGGCCGGCCTGGCGGTGCCGCATCCGCTGGAATTCGCCGGGCAGGATGCCGGCACGAAACGCGCGGAAGCCGCCGCCGCGCTGCGCGAAGCGGGGCAGGATGCGGTTGTGCTGGCCGATGCCCATGCGGTGGCCTGGCTGCTGAACATCCGGGGCGACGACCTGCCGCACACGCCGCTCGCTTTGGCCATGGCGCTGCTGCATGAAGATGCGCGGGTCGATCTGTTCCTCGACCCTGCGCGCGCCGATCCGGCGTTGCGGGCGCATCTCGGCAATGCCGTTGCGCTGTATCCGCCGGCGGCGCTGGAAGGTGTGCTGGCGGGCCTGGCCGGCTGCCGCGTGCGGCTGGATGCGGAGGTGACGCCCGCCTGGTTCGGCCAGCGCCTGCGCGAAGCGGGGGCGGAGGTGGTGGCCGGCGAGGATCCCTGCCGGCTGCCGCGCGCCTGCAAGAATGCGGTGGAACAGGCCGGCGCCCGCGCCGCGCATCTGCGCGATGCGGTGGCGCTGTGCCGCTTCCTCGCCTGGTTCGCCAGCGCCGCGCCGGCGGGGGGCGAGACGGAGCTTTCGGCGGCGGCGAAGCTGCTGGCGCTGCGGGCGGAAGGCGCGCATTTCGTCGCGGAGAGCTTCCCCGCCATCAGCGGCGCCGGGGAGAATGGCGCGATCATCCACTACCGCGCGACGCCGGAAAGCGACCGCCCGATCCGCCCGGATGAATGCTACCTGATCGACAGCGGCGCACAGTACCGGGACGGCACCACGGACATCACCCGCACGCTATGGACCGGCCCGGGCCTGCCGCCGGCCGAGCTGGCAGCGCGCTACACCCTTGTCCTGCAGGGCCACCTGGCGCTGTCCGCGCTGCGATTCCCGGAGGGTGTGGCTGGCGTCCACCTGGATGCGCTGGCACGCCAGCGGCTTTGGGCGGCGGGGCTGGATTACGACCATGGCACCGGCCATGGCGTCGGCAGCTTCCTCTCGGTGCATGAGGGCCCGGCCGGGATCAGCCGCGCGGCGCGCCCGGTGGCGTTGAAGCCGGGCATGATCCTGTCGAACGAGCCGGGATTCTACCTGCCCGGCGCCTATGGCATCCGCATCGAGAATCTGTTGCTGGTGCGCCCGGCCACCCCGCTGCCCGGCCAGGCCAAGCCCTTCCTGGATTTCGAGACGCTGAGCTGGGCGCCCTATGACCGCCGGCTGATCCAGGTGGCGCTGCTATCGCCGGCGGAGCGGGCGCAGGTGGATGCGTATCATCGCGCGGTGGCGGGGCGGATCGGCCCGCTGCTGCCGGAGGATGCGCAGGGCTGGCTCACGCAGGCCTGCGCCCCCCTGCCGGCGGGTTGAGCCGGCCCGGCGTCCTGCGTGGCAAATGGGCTACCGTGGGGCGCGGTGCGGGATTTGGGCGCGGTTGGTGAAGCAGATGTTGACGCAACCTATACGAGCAATTCCGTGGACTCGCGCAGGGGAAGGTTGTTTACTGCGGCCGTCAATCATCGCTTCACCTGCTGCTGCGACCCTAGGTCCGCATGTCCCAGCCCCTCCGCCGTCGCACGCTGCTCGCCCTCGCCGCCGCACCGGTCCTGCCGGCGCCGGCGCTTGCCAACCTCGCCATGGCTTCGGGTCGCGGCGCGAGTGCCGGGCCGCCCAGCCCGCGCGGACCGGCGCTGGACCCGGCGGTGTGGCGGGCCTTCTGCGCGCGTTTCGTGCGGCCGGATGGGCGGGTGGTGGATACCTTCAACAACGGCATTTCCCACAGCGAGGGCCAGGGCTGGGCGCTGCTCTGCGCCGAACAGGCGCTGGACCGGGAGACCTTCGACCAGATCCTGGCCTGGACCACCCGCACCCTGGCGCGACCTGGCGATGCGCTGCTGGCCTGGCGGTTCCGGCCGGATGTGTTCGGCGGGGTGGGGCAGGTGGATGACCCCAACAATGCCACGGATGGCGACCTGATGTTCGCCTGGGCGCTGCTGCGCGCCGGCCGGCGCTGGCGGTCCGAGGCCTATACGGAACAGGGTGTTGCGGTGGCGCGGGATGTGCTGCGCCTGCTGGTTCGCCAGGTCGGGGAGGAGACGGTGCTGCTGCCCGGCGCGGCAGGGTTCGAGCAGCGCGACCATGTGGTCCTCAACCCCTCCTACTACGCTTTCCCGGCGTTTCGGGCGCTGGCGCAGGCGGTGCCGGACCCGATCTGGCTGCGCCTGGCCTCCGATGGGTTGTCACTGATGCGCCGGGCGCGCTTCGGCCGCTGGGGCCTGCCGGCGGATTGGGTGGCCCTGCCGCGCGGCGGCGGACGGCCCTCGCCGGCGCCGGGTTGGCCGACGCGCTTTTCCTATGACGCGGTGCGGGTCCCGCTCTATCTCGCCTGGGCCGGGCTGGGGCGGGAGCCGGCGGCGATCGGCGCCGCACGCTTCTGGACCGACCCCACCCATGCGCGTATGCCGGCCTGGACCGATTTCGCAGCCGATACGGTCTCGCCTTATGCAGCATCACCCGGAATACGTGCGGTGGCGCAATTAACGATCGCCAGGCATGCAGATTCGACAAGGCCCCTCGCGCAGTCGTCGATGGATGAGGCGCAGGACTACTATTCGGCGATCCTGTCCCTGCTCGCTCGTCTCGCTTGGCGAGACTCGCTGACAGCTTCGATCTAGAAGTGCTTGCGCGGTAGAGATTAGGTATTCCCTAACCGTCGCAGCCACGGCATGTTGCGATGCGATTGGGGGTTGATTTTTCATGCGCCAAGATACGGATGTCGCCCGCGTCGCAGCGGCGCTGCGGGCGCCCGCTATCCGCTACCGTAGTTTCGGCAATGAACCGGTCCGCACACCCGTGCCGGTGCCGGAGGCTGACCCCTATGCCCTGCTGGGCGCCGCGATGACTGCTGCGGCGGAAATCGGCCAGCAGCAGGGGATGCCGCCGGCCGAACCCTGGCAGGCCCCGGCTGCCGAATCCCCGCCCCCCGCAGCCGCCCCACCCTATTGGCCCGAGGCGCCCTCGCCGCAGGCGGTACCGACGCAAAGCTGGGCCGAGCCGGCGCAGCATTGGGCGGTGCCAGCCCAGCCCACGGCGGAGCCGCAGAACCGGCCCGCGGCGGAGCCGCAGAGCTGGCCCGCGGCGGAGCCGCAGAACCGGCCCGTGGCGGAGCCGCAGAATTGGCCCGCGACGGAGCCGCAGAACCGACCCGTGGCGGAGCCGCAAAATTGGCCCGTGGCGGAGCCGCAGCATTGGCGCGCGCCGGCCGCCGAGGCCTGGCCTGCCCCGCAGCCGCCCGCCCCGCAGCCGCCAGCCCCGCAGTGGGTGGAGCCGGAGCGGCCCGCGCCGCCCCCGGAGCCGGTGGCAAGCCTGCCCGAGCCCCCGCGGGCATCACCCGCCGCCCCGCCGCCCGTTCCCCGGCAGCCGGAACCGGCTGCCGCGCGCCCGGAAAGGCCGGACGCCCCTGGCTGGACGCCCGCGCCTGCCGTGGCCCAGCCCGCGTCGGCCCTGGCTGTGCCCGCGCCGTACGCACCGGCGGCCGCGCCGGCACCGGAAGCGCCAGCTGCGACTGCGACCCCGACTGCGACCCCGACTGCGGCCCCGATGGTGTTCGGCCTCAGTGACATGACCCTGCTGCGTGCCGCCGATATGCCGTTGCCGCCGGCAATGCGCCCTGCGCTGTCGACGCTTGCTGAATTGTCCTCGGCCCCGCCGGCGGAGCGGTCGGCATCGCAGGCCGCGGCACCGCGCGCGCTGTTCCCGCTGATCGATGCGCTCGACATGCCCGGTGGCCTGCTCGCCCGCCGCTCGGCCCTGACCGATGCGCGGGATGCAACGACGGAGGAGGCGCCGCCGCCGGCCGGGAAGCCCGCGCCGCCGCCTGCCGTACTGATGGCCGCCGAGGTCGACTTGCCGTTGGCGGAAGTATTGCGTCTTCTCGCGGCAGACCCGGCCGAGTCGGCCGATGCCTTCCAAGCCCTGCGCCGTCCCCCGCGCGCAGAGCAACTCGACGCCTGATGTTCCAACTGCCGGGAGGCTACGCCCGCTCATGCCGCTAATCTGTTTTGCGTCCCCCAAGGGCGGCGTCGGCAAGACGACGCTGACCGCGAACCTCGCCGATGCGCTTCAGCGTGAGGGTCGGCGGGTCATGGTCATGGATTTTGACCCGCAGAACACGTTGCGGTTGCATTTCGGTGTGCCTCTGACAGATATGGGCGGCTTCACCGCCGATCTGCCTCGCCGCCCGGACTGGCGCGCCTGCGTGCGGGAAACCGCCTCGGGCGTGAAGGTGCTGCCGCATGGCGCGATGGAACTGCGCGGCGCGCTGGGCCTAGCCGCGGCGCTGGAGCGGGACCCGGAACTGCTGGCCGCGCCGATGCGCTCCATCCTGTCCGACCCCGGCCTGACCGTGATCGCCGATACCTCCCCCGGCCCGTCGCATGCGTTGGCGGTGCTGGTGCCGATGGCGTCCATGGTGATCGCGGTGCTGCAGGCGGAAGCGATCAGCGCCGCGCTGATCCCGGATATCGACAGCGGCCGGTTCCTCGGCTCGGGCACCATGGCCGCCTTGTTCGCCGGCCGGCTGCGCGTGGTGCTGAACGAGGTGGATCTGAATTCCCGCCTGTCCCGCGCCGCCGCCGATGCGGTGGCCCGCCATCTCGGCCCGCGCCTGCTCGGTGCCGTCACCCGCGATGAGACGATGGCCGAGGCGCTGGCGATGCAGAAGCTGGTGCAGGAAATCGCGCCCGACTCGCGCGCGGCCGAAGACATCCGCGGCATTGCCCGCGCCGTCGAGGCCGCGCTGCCGGCGGCCCCGGAAGGCTTTTCCATGGGCTGGGGCGCGCGATGAGTTTTGCCCAGTCCCTGCGCCAGGGCCGAGCGTTCCGGGGCGGGCCCTGGGCACGGCGCTGGGTTTCCTGGCCGTTGATGGCGCTGAGCCTGATCATCGGCCTGATTTTCACTGTGGCACCGCTGCAGGCGGAACAGCAGGCCTGGCTGGCGGTGGCCGGCTTCCTGCTGTTCCTGGTGGCCAACCGCATTCCTGGCCGGGCGATGACGATCTTCATCGTCTTCATGTCCTGCCTGGTATCCATGCGCTACATCTACTGGCGTCTGGTCGATACGCTGGAATTCACCAGCTTCATGCAGACCTTCCTCGGCACCGGCCTGCTGCTGGCCGAGGTCTATGCCGTCACCACCATGCTGCTGGCCTATTTCCAGGCGATCTGGCCGCTGGACCGCAAGCCGGTACCGCTGCCGGAAGACCCGGATGAGTGGCCCACCATCGACGTCTTCATCCCGAGCTACAACGAGCCGCTGGAGATCGTGAAACCCTCCATCTATGGCGCGCTGGCGATCGACTGGCCGCGCGACAAGATGAATGTCTATCTGCTGGACGATGGCCGCCGCGACGAATTCCGGCGCTTCTGCGAACAGGTCGGCTGCAACTACCTGATCCGCGGCGACAACAAAGGGGCCAAGGCCGGCAATATCAACGCCGCGCTGAAGGTCACCAACGGCGAGTACATCTGTATCTTCGATTGCGACCATGTCGCAACACGCGCCTTCCTCCAGCTCACCGTGGGCTGGCTGCTGCGCGACCGTGACCTCGCGATGGTGCAGACGCCGCACCATTTCTACTCGCCCGACCCGTTCGAGCGGAACCTGGCCTCCGGCCAGCGCGTGCCGAATGAGGGCCTGTTGTTCTACGGCATGGTGCAGCAGGGCAACGACCTGTGGAACGCGGCCTTCTTCTGCGGCAGCTGCGCCGTGATCCGGCGCGAGGCGCTGCTGGAAGTGGGCGGCGTGCCGACGGAGACGGTGACGGAAGACTGCCACTGCTCGCTGAAGATGCAGCGGCGCGGCTGGCGCACCGCCTATCTCCGCGTGCCGCTGGCCGCCGGTCTCGCGACGGAACGGCTGATGCTGCATATCGGCCAGCGCATGCGCTGGGGCCGCGGCATGATCCAGATCCTGCGCATCGACAATCCGATGATGGGCGCCGGGCTGAAATTCTATCAGCGCTGCTGCTACTTCATGTCGCAGTTCCACTTCCTTTTCCCGCTGCCGCGCTTCGTCTTCCTGACGGCGCCGCTGGCCTTCCTGCTGTTCGGCGAGAGCATCATCGCGGCGTCGCCGCTGGCGATCATCGCCTATGCCGGCCCGCATATCCTGCATTCGGTGGGCGCCACCAGCCGGCTGTCCGGCCATGTGCGGCACAGCTTCTGGTCGGAAATCTATGAGACGGTGCTGGCGCTTTACCTGATCCCGGTGATGCTCGCGACGCTGCTGGACCCGAAGAAGGGCAAGTTCAACGTCACCGACAAGGGCGGCACGCTGCAGGAAGGCTTCTTCGACCTGCGCGCCGTGGGCCCGAACATGGTGCTGGCGCTCGCTCTTATCGCCGGGCTGCTTTCCGGCATTTATGGGCTGACAACGAACGCGGTGGACAGTTTGGATTTCCAGGCCTTCGCGCTCAACTTCCTGTGGGCGGCGCTGTCCTTCGTCGTGGTGCTGGCAGGCCTCGCCGTGGGCCGCGAACGCCGCCAGGTGCGCGAACGCGCCCGCGTCGGTGCGGTGGTCGCGGCGAATGTCGTGCTGGCCGATGGCCGCGTGATCGAGGGCGAGACCATGGACCTTTCGCTCGGCGGCGCGGCCGTCGCGATCCAGCGGCCGGCCGATGTGCCGGATGACGCCGCCATCACCCTGGAGCTGGATGTCGGGCCCGAATGGGTGGCGATTCCGGCCGAGGTGCTGCGCTGGCAGGATGACCGGATGCAGGTGCGCTTCGCGGCGCAGACCCTGCATGATGAGGGCAATATCGTGCGCGCCGTGCTCGGCCGCGCCGATGCATGGGTGGATTGGGACGACGTGCGAGAGGATAAGCCACTGCGTAGCCTGGGCGAGGTGGCACGCTCGATCGGCGGCCTGTTCCGTGGAGACAGCCAGTTCTCCTTCTTCACGCGCCGCCAGCGGCGCCAGAAGGTTGTGGTCCGCACCGCCGCGACGCCCGCCCTCGAGGCAGACGCGGCCGAGGCGGCGGAGACCCCGGCGGTGCCGGCACGCCGCGCCCGCGGCGAGAGCAGCGTCGTCCGTCGTGCCGCGGCCGTGGCGCTCGCCCTGGCGCTGTCCGCGCCGGGCCTCGCTTTGGCGCAGGTGAACCTGCGCGGCGCGCCGCCGCCGCCGGCGCCGTTGCAGCCCGGCCCGCAGGGCCTGCCGCTGACGCTGACGCCGCAATCGCCCGGCATTGGCACCTTCGGCGCACCGGCCACCCAATCCGGCGCGGTGCCGCTCGGCGCCGCCCCGCCGCCGGCCGGGGGCGCATTGCAGGTGCAGGGTTCGCCCTTCGGCCAGCCCGCGCCCATCGGGCAGCCAGCGCAGTTCGGCCAGCCAACCCAGTTCGGCCAGCCGATCCAGTTCGGCCAGCCCGGTACGATCGGCGCGGCGAACCCGCCCTCCACCGGCCTGCCGCCGCTGCCGGTCGCCCAGCCTGCCTTCGGCGGCGGGCCGGAGGTCGGCACGTTCGGCGCGCCGACCGGTGATTTCGGCTCCACCCGCACCGAATCCCGCACGCTGCGCCAGCTCGGCCTGCGCGCGCCGATGCAGATGCGCGGCACCTCGGACCTGCAGGGCGTGCTGTTCGGCGTGCGCGGCGACGAGGTGGTGACCGGCGCCCGGCTGGTGCTGCAGGGCGCGACCAGCCCGGCGCTGATTCCGGAATACAGCCAGATCTCGATGACGCTGAACGAGCAGTTCGTCGGCGTGATCAACCCCGACCGCAACCGGCCGGCCTTCGGCCCGCTGGAATTCCCGATCAACCCGGTGTTCTTCGCCGATCTGAACCGGCTGAACTTCCGCTTCACCGGCCGCTACACGCTGGAGTGCAACGACCCGCTCTCGGGCCTGCTCTGGGCCAATGTCTCGGACCTCTCGACCCTGCAACTGACGCTGGAGCGCCTGCCGCTGCAGCGCGACCTGGCGCGCCTGCCGGAGCCGTTCTTCGACCCGCGCCTGCTGCGGGAGCCGCTGTCCCTGCCGGTGGTGTTGCCGCAGTCCGCAAGCAATGAAAGCCTTCAGGCGGCGGCGACCGTTGCCTCGTGGTTCGCGGTGCAGGCGGATTACCGCGGCGCCAGCTTCCCCGTCTCCTTCACCGTGCCGCAGCGTGGCAACGCGGTGGTGGTGGTCGGTGGGAATGAGACCGTCTCCGGCCTGATACTGCCGCGCTTCGATGGCCCGACCCTGGCGCTGGTGCCTAATCCGACCGACCGGCTTGGGCTGATCCTGGTTGTGGGTGGCCGCACCGGCGCGGAAGCCGCGCAGGCGGCGACCGTGCTGGCCGGCAGCAAGGAAGCCCTCGCCGGCGAGATCGCCGTGGTGCAGCCCATCAGCATTCCGCCGCGGCAGCCCTATGACGCGCCGCGCTGGGTCCGCAGCGACCGGCCCGTGCGGCTGGGCGAATTGGTGGACCCCTCCGAGCTGCAGGCCTTCGGCTATGCGCCGGGCCCGATCGCGGTGCCGTTCCGCACGGCGCCGGACCTCTACACCTGGCGCGGCCGGCCGCTGCCGGTGGAACTGCACTACCGGTCCCCGCCCGGGCCGATCATGGATGTCGCGGTCTCGCGCCTCGATATCGCGCTGAACGACATCTATCTGCGCAGCCTGCCGCTGCGCGAGGCGGATGCCCCCTGGCCGCTGTCCATCCTCAGCCGGCAGCTCGGCCAGTCGGAGCGCATGACCAGCCGCTTCGGCCTGCCGCCCTACCTGATCTTCGGCATGAACGAGTTGCAGATGCGCTTCGACATGCGCCCGCTGCACCGTGGCGACTGCATCGCGGTGCCGGCGGATGTGCGGGCCGGGATCGACCCGGACAGCACCATCGACCTGTCCAATGCCCATCGCTTCACCACGCTGCCGAACCTGGCCTTCTTCGCGGGCTCCGGCTTCCCCTTCACCCGGATGGCGGATTTCGCCCAGACGGCCGCGGTGCTGCCGGACCAGCCGAATGAGGTGGAGCTGTCGAGCTTCCTGACGCTGATGGGCCGCCTGGCCAGCCATGTCGGCCACGCCACCACCGGCATCCAGGTGGTGCGCGCCGCGGCGCTGGACAGCGTGGCCGGGCGTGACCTGCTGGTGATCGGCACGCTTGGCCGCCAGGCGGCGCTGGAGCGCTTGCTGGGCGCGGATGGGCCGGTCACGCTGCAGGGCAACCGCCTGTCCGTCGCGCTGCCCGATGCGCTGGAGGGCTTCCGCAACCTGTTCCTGGGCAATGAGCCGCGCCTGGCGCGCGAACAGGCGCAGGCGATGCTGACCTCCACCGGCGACGGCCTCGGTATCCTGATGGGCTTCGAAAGCCCGCTGCGCTCCGGCAAATCCGTCGTCGCGCTGACCGGGACGACGCCGCAGGGGCTGGAGCAGATGCTTGCCGCGCTGCGCGACCCGGAACAGTCACCGCGCGTGCAGGGTGACCTCGCCATCCTCTCGGCCGGCCGGATCACCGGCTTCACCCTCGGCCGCAACTACACGGTGGGGTCGTTGCCGCCCCATATCTGGCCGCAATACTTCCTGCAGACCCGGCCGGACCTGCTGCTTCTGCTGCTGGCGCTGGCCTGTGCCATCATTGCCATTCCCGCCTACTGGGCGCTGCGCCGTCGCGCGGCCATCCGTCTCCGGACGAGGACCACATGACGAAACTGAATATGTGGATGTCGCGGGCGGGCACGCTCCGTGCCGGTCTTCTGTGCACGGCGCTGATCGCGGCGCCGGTCCTGGTGCCGGGCTGGGCGCCGGCATGGGCGCAGGACCGCGGCGTGGCCGCGCTGCTGGACCAGGCGAATTACTGGAAACTGCAGAACCGGCCCGACCAGGTGGTCCGCACGCTGGAACGCGTTCTGGAGGTGGACCCGCGCAACACCGATGCGCTGGCCGGCATGGCGGAGGCGCAGGCGCAGCTTGGCAATGTGGCGCAGGCGCAACAGGCACTCGGCACGCTGCGGCAATCGGCGCCGTCGGACCCGCGCACGATGCAGGCGGGGGTCGCGGTGCGGACCTCCACCGTCGATGCCGGCGCCCTGGCGCAGGCGCGCCAGCTCGCCCAGGCCGGCCGCAATGCGGAGGCGGTGGAACGCTACCGCGCCCTGTTCGGCGGCGGCCCGGTGCCAGACAGCTTCGCGCTGGAATACTACCAGGCGCTGGCCGGAACCGAGAGCGGCTGGCGTGAGGCGCGGGACGGCCTGGGCCAGCTTACCCGGCGCAACCCCTCCAACGTCGCCGCGCAGCTCGCCAACGCCCAGGTGCTGACCTACCGCGAAGAGACCCGCGCGCAGGGGATCGAGGCGCTGCGCCGCCTGTCCGGCCAGCCGGAAAGCCAGCAGAGCGCGACCGCCGCCTGGCGCCAGGCGCTGACCTGGATCGGTCCGGGGCCGGATGCGGTGCGGCCGCTGGAGGGTTATCTGCGGCAATTCCCCAATGACGCGGAGATCCAGCAGCGGCTGGAACAGTCCCGCAACCCGCCGCCGGGATCGGTGGATGAGGCAGGCGGCGCCCGTGTCGAGGCATGGAACAGCTTCAACGCCGGAAGGCTGCGGGAGGCCGAGGACCGCTTCACCGCCCTGCTGGCGATCGAGCCGAATGACCCGGACGGGCTGGGTGGCATGGGCCTGATCCGCCTGCGCCAGGGCCGCCAGGCTGAGGCGCGCCGGCTGCTCCAGTCGGCGATCGAGGCCGATCCGTCGCGCCGTTCCGCCTGGGACCAGGCGCTGCGCGGCGCCAGCCAGCGCCCGGCGGCGCCGGCTGCCGGTGGCGGTGCGCCGGGGCCGGATATCCAGGCGGCGCGCAACCTCGTGGAGGCGGGCAACATATCCTCCGCCGAGCCGCTGCTGGCGCGCATCGTCGCCCGCAATGGCGGCGACCGGCCGGATGCGGAGGCGCTGCTGGGCGACATCGCGCTGCGCCAGGGCAATGCCGGGCTGGCCGAGCAGCGCTATCGCGCCGCCCTGGCACGGCGCGGCAATTTCGGCGCGGCCCTGTCCGGCCTCGCCAATTCGCTGCAGGAACAGGGCAAGTTCGCCGAAGCGGAGGAGGTGTTCCGCCGCATCGGCGGCACCAATGCGCCGCAGGTGCGCGCCGATGCGCTGCGCGCGGAGGCGCAACGCACGGATGACCCGCAGGCGGCCAGCGCATTGCTGCGCGCCGCGATCCAGAACGACCCGAACAATCCCTGGCCGCGGCTCGATCTCGCCCGGCTGCTGGCCCGCTCCGGCCAGGGCGCCGAGGCGAACCAGCTGATCGGCGCCACGGTGGCCAGCCGGGCGACGCCGGATACCATCCACGCCGCGGCGATCTTCGCGCAGGAACAGGGCCGCCCGGCACAGGCCGTGCAGCTTCTGGAGCGGATTCCGGCCCGCGCCCGCAACGCCGACCAGAACCGGCTGCTGGTCTCCGCCCGCGTGCAGGGGGAAGTGCAGGCCGCCGCGGCGCTGGCCCGCACCGGGCAGCGCCAGCAGGCGCGCACGCAGCTGATCGCCATCGCCTCCCGCCGTGACCCGACCGGGGAGGCGGGGCCGGCGGCGGTGCGGGCGCTGAACGCCATCAACGACCCGCGCGGCGCGCAGGAAGCGGCGCGGATGTACGCCATCGCGGCGCGCGGGCAGGCGCCCTCGGCGCAGCTTGCGGCGGCCACCACGCTGCTGGAGGCGGGGCTGAACCAGGAAGCCGCGCAGGCGGCGCAGATGATCGATGCGCGGCGGCTGACCGCGGATCAGCGCCGGCAGGCCAACGACATCTCGGCCGGCCTGTCGATCCGCGCGGCGGACCAGCTCAACCAGCGCGGCAACCAGGCGGCGGCCTTCGACGTGCTGCTGCCGACCTTGCAGCAGAACCCGGAAAACCCCGCCGCCAACCTGGCGCTGGCCCGGCTGTACCAGGGCGCGCAGGAACCCGGCCAGGCCGGGCGCATTGCCGAGGCCGTGCTGTCGCGCAACCCGCGCGACACGGATGCGCGGCAGGCGGCGATGGATGCGGCAATCGCCAACCGGGACTGGAGCCGGGCGGAGGCGCTGCTGGCCGAAGGCCGCGGGCTGATGCCGAATGATCCGCGCATCCCGCTGCTGGAAGCGCGCCTCGCCCGTGCCTGGGGCGACCAGCGCCGCGCGCGCAACGCGCTGGAGGCGGCGGCCCAGATGCGCCGCCAGCAGATCGGCGTGAGCCAGACGCCGGGGCTGCTGGGTGGGTCCATGGTGCCGCAGGCGACGCTGCCGCAGGGCCAGGCGGCGCAGCCGGGCTATGAGAACCCGTTCCGCCGGGTGCCGCTCTCCGGCCAGGATTTCGGCCAGATGCCGGTCCAGGGCCAGATGCAGGGCCAGATGCAGGGGCAACAATTCGCCCAGGTGCAGGGTTTTGGCGCCGCCCCGGCGCCGGCGGACCCGCTGCTGAGCGAGATCAACCGCCAGCTCGGCGAGGTCCGCCAGGAATCGGCGCCGCGCATCACGCCCGCACTCGGCGTGCGCGTGCGGTCGGGCGATGACGGCATCGATGCGCTGACCGAGACCCATGTCGGCGCGGAAGGCAGCATCGCCGTGCCGGGCATCGGTGGGCGGCTGACGGCGCGTGCCAGCGCGATCACGCTCGACAATGGCGACCTGTCCGGCACGCTGCCCGCGATGCGGCGCTTCGGCAGCTTCCCGCTGACCCTGCCGGGGCTGCAGGGCACGCTGAGCCAGCAGCAGCTGAACCAGGCGCGCAGCACCGAATCCAGCCAGAGCGGCGTGGCACTCGGCGCCGCCTATGCCCGCAACGGCTTCACGGTGGATATCGGCACCACGCCGCTGGGCTTCCTGCGGGAAAATGTGATCGGCGGCATCGAGATCGCGCCCGAGATCGGCGATGGCGTAAGGCTGCGGCTGACCGCGGAGCGCCGCGCGATGACGGACAGCCTGCTCTCCTGGGGCGGCTTGCGGGATCCGGGCCAGGGCACGGTGTGGGGTGGCGTTGTTCGCACCGGCGGTCGTGCGCAGCTCGAGTTCAGCAGCGGCGATACCAATTTCTATATCGCCGGCGGCTACTTCACCATGTCCGGCGAGGGGGTGGCGGAGAATAGCCGCATGGAGGCCGGCGCCGGCTTCCAGACGCCGATCTGGCGTTCCGCGACCGAGGAACTCGTCACCGGCCTCGACCTTGTCTACTTCGCCTACGACAAGAACCTGCGCTTCTTCACGCTGGGGCATGGCGGCTATTTCAGCCCGCAAAGCTTCATCGCGGCGAATGTGCCGATCGATTGGCGTGGCCGGTCCAACAACCTGTTCTATCGCGTCGGCGCCACCATCGGCGTATCCACCTTCACGGAGGATCGCACCGCCATGTTCCCGAACGATGCCGGATTGCAGGCGGCGCTTCAGGGCCGGGCGAATAGCGAGGCGGATGTGGATGCCTTCTACCCAGGACAGACCAAGACCGGCCTGACCGGTGGACTGCGCGGCGACATCGAATACATGATCACGCCGCAGCTTCGCATCGGCGGCGCGCTGCGCTTCGACCAGGCGGCGGATTGGAGCGAGACGCGCGGCCTGGTCTATGCCCGCTACCGCTTCGATCGCTGAGGGAATGGGCATGACGGAACCTCACGCGGCAGAACCGGCCACGGCCGCCTACCTCGCCCGGCGCGGCGTCGCCGCGCAGTGGCGCGTCTTCGTGCGCGGGCTGGTGGAAACGCTGGACGAGCATCTGGACCAGGAAGGCCGCGCGGCGCTGATGCGCGCCATCGGAAGGCGGATGGCGGATGCGATGCCGCTGCCGCATTGCGACACGCTGAAGGGCCTGGAATCGCACATCAATGATGCGCTGGGCGCGGCCGAATGGGGCTATTGCCAGATCGCCATCGATGTCGAGCGGCGCCGCATGGTGGTCACCCACGCCGCCGCGCCGGCCATCGGCGCCGGGGCCGATGCGGATGGCGGCTGGATCGGGGCGGTGCTGGAAGGCCTCTATGCCGGCTGGCTGTCCGAGCAGCCGGGGGCGGATGCCGCGCTGGCGCCGGAAGTGGTGCATTACGCCGCCGGTGAGGCGAAGCTGGAGTATGGTCGGGCGGCCTGAGCGGATGTAGGCTTTACCATAGCTTGTCCCCAGAATCTCGCTAAACCATTGATTCCTCGTAGACCGCTGGAGCATCGCTTGTCCCTGCAGTGGAGCATAGCGTGTCCCTAGCGATACTTTCTGGAGCATAGCCTGTCCCTAGATTTGGAGGAGGCGGAGCGAAAGGACGCCCACTGCCTTGAGCTCCGCGGTGGCCGAACCAGATCCTATCGTCCTAAAAAAGATGTGGAAATTGGGTCTAGCGGCCGACTGGCGGAGAGCCTTGGGATGGTGGCCGAAGGTCCTCGGTCGGCCAGATTTCGAGTTCAGCAGGAATCTTCCCAGTGCGTCTAGTGAGGAAATCTGCCATTTGGAATAGCTTATTACGAGCATTCTTGGCACGGCTTTCTTGATTCCAGCTATTCCCGTACGCCTATATCCCTGGGAGCCGTCAGCTAACACATTGCCGTGCAGCAAGTAGCCCATGGCGGCTATTTCCCATACGAGTAGGATTGTGGACTCTGCGGCCAACTATGCGGATGCTGGAACCTAAGGCTTCGATCCTATCGACAAGATTAGGATAAAGACCAGGGGAGGCGTTCCAGTGAGTCAAAAACCAACGTGGCTGATGCTCGCAACAAAATTGGTGGGGTTGGATGCTGTTGACCCGTCGCAATGAACTGCCGCACGTCTTGGGGTTGCCATACATTTAGTCGGCTGCGGCTTTGCGATCCTGTTCTTACTCTACGCTATTTTCGACGCATTCGACATTGCATACGGTTCGATAAGATTCCGAATGGAATGGGGTCAGCTTCCCATCGGCTTGGGTGATGCTGTATATGAAAACTTGATTGATTTAGCACTTGGGCCGATCGCATATGCGATCGGCCGTCTGTCTAGGTTCGTTCTGGCGGGAAAGTAGTTCTAGAAATTTTCGCTAATGGGACCTGATGGCGCACCACCAGAATGCCCTGGCAAGCAAATAAATTCGGTATTTTAGATCAGTTCTGAATATGTTAGGCGGCGATCGTTCAAAATCTGCGCGATCCTGCTGCACTGTCCCGTTTAGATCAGAGCGATTCTGATATTGTCCGAGCGCGTGTCGCAAGATATTTGGTGCGAGTGGTGTTGAGAACAGGTGAGACCCAGGTTTGAAGTTTTCAGAGGACACCCAAAAGTAAGGAAGCGTGCGAAGGGAAGCGAAGATGGATCGTGAAGGCGGCTCGCCCCGCCTCCTCAACCATGTCGGTTCAACAGTTCAGCGAACGACCCATGAATTTAGTAACCATCCGCGCGACGTCTGCGCGAAACGCGCTTCCAATGTGGAGTCGCTATGACCTCCAAAAAGCATGATCCTGCAGGTGTATGGGCGGGGAGTAGAAGTGCCGCATTCACGAATTTCTGCGCGCCACGGAGGCGCTCCTACAAGACTTGTTACCTGGTCAACGGTCATTCCTATGTTCATCTGAATTGATGCTCGGCCAACTGAAGTGGGGGGTCGCTGAAGCGGCGGCGGAGGCGGTGAAGCGCACCCGGCAACGAAGGCCACTGCTGCAAGGATTAAGGTAAATACGGGTTTGGGCATCATCGTGTAACGGCTCCCCCTTGTCCGGCAAGCGGACCAGAACCGCATTGCCTAGATGTGAGAAGAATCCGATCGATCTCGATTGCTTTGCAAGCATCTTGCGGTTTTGGTGCGCAGGCTTGGGCATTGAGATGAACTGCGAAGCGGAATTCCGGCTCCCTCGTACCGGAAAATGAGTTTGTGCTTTTGTGAAGCTATGGCATGCTCCCATTTTCGATGATCACAGATGAACGGGATACCCACCACTTGTTAATCTGATTATCGTCGAGCCACATCCGCATTTTGGGCTCGATGGATTCCTTCCGTCAAAGCGGCAGATCGCGATGTTGACGTGAGAAATCGCCACCCGTCTCCAGGAGCTTCTTCGAGTGCGGAGCGCCATTGTTCTAAGGTGAGATTTGCAGCCTCGTCCAAGTTGACCCTGTGTGGAATGAGACGTTCAATCCCGCAGGCAACGACAGCGTCCCGACAATTACAAGGAAGAAACCGGT
>NZ_JAUYTS010000145.1 GCF_030695085.1 Falsiroseomonas sp.
CCGCGGTGGCCGCCCAGGGCGCTCCGCTTCGCTCAGCCAGGGGCTTCGCTACGCGCCCCGGGCTTCGGTCCTCCTACACCACCACCCGGGACACGACCCAGCGCCTCGATGGCCGCGACCAGATCGGGAGCGTCAAGGTCCATCTGCGCGGGTCCCATCGCTCCGCTTCTCCTCTCGGTCGGTTGCAGTTGCAGCCCCCGCGGCTCGCCAGGCGGAATTGTCCCCGAAGAGCACGACGCCGACCGCCTGGCTGACAGTGGCGCCATCCTCGGACAATGGCAAAACGAGACGCTCGAAACGTTCCGGCGCTGCGTCGCCGAGGTCGAAACGTGCCGACTCGTACACCGGCGCCCCGGTGCGCGCGCAGCGGCGGTAGGCGCCGACCATGGTGCCCACAGCGTCCTCCCCCGATGATCCCGTTTCAACCAGGTCCTGTCCCAGGCGCGCCCTGAGCGCTGCCCCGAAGGTGAGAGGGTGGAACGTCAGTTCATCCGCGGCTCCCGCCCGCACCGCGATGAGGAAGCCATGATCCTGCAGATCGAGCGGCGCCAGGTTGAACCTTTCGAGGCGCGGCAATCGTTCGCCTGGCAGGCGGGCCGCGTTCCAGGCGAGATACGCCGCACGCAGGACAGGCGTGCGCAGCCGCTTCAGCAGGCGAGCGCCGGGAGTGGGGCGATGCGCCTTGTTGCCGTCCAGCGCCGCAAGCACGGCCGCCGCCAGATCCGTGCCGGCAACAGGCCTGCGCAGCACGATCTCACCTCTGAGCGCGGGGCCCGGGGTGGAACCACCTACGAAAATGATCCGCAGCTCCGGCCGATCGGTCAGCATGCGTGCAGCCAGTGTTGCGCCGTCGGCGCCGGGCAGATCAATACTGGCGATCAGCAGATCGAGGCTCGGCATGGTCAGCGCCAGCGCCTCGGCGGCCTCGGCGCTCGGAGCCTCAAGGACCGTGTAGCCCAGGTCTCGAAGAAAGGCTGCCGTCAGCAGGCGTACCATTTCGTCCTCCTCCACCAGGAGGATACTGGCGCCGCCGTGTGCAAGCGGATTCAGGCTGCGTTCGTCCTTGGCTGCACGTGAAGGTCGCGGAACGGACAGGTCGATGTAGGCTGCCCTTGGCAGCGTGATCTGCACTTCCGTGCCCTGGCCCGGGTTGCTCTCAATCCTCAGCGCGCCGTGCGATTGCTCGGCGAAGCGCTGCACCATCGGCAATCCCAGCCCGGTTCCTTCGCCGCGCGCCTTGGTGGTGAAAAATGGCTCCTGCGCGC
Source organism: Falsiroseomonas sp. (assembly GCF_030695085.1). Lineage (GTDB taxonomy): Bacteria > Pseudomonadota > Alphaproteobacteria > Acetobacterales > Acetobacteraceae > Falsiroseomonas. The sequence continues at coordinate 1,266 of NZ_JAUYTS010000145.1, forward strand.
GCGCGAGCACCTCGGGCGACATGCCGGCCCCGTCGTCGCGGACCGTGACCACGACGTAGTCACCAGGGCGAAGCTCCGCGGTTCGCTCCGCGAGCTGGAGGTTGCGCGCGGAGACGCGCAGCACACCACCATGGGGCATCGCGTCCCTTGCGTTGACCGCCAGGTTCAATAGCGCGACCTCGAGTTGTTGTGGGTCCGTCAGCACCGGCCAGATCTCGGGCGGCGCATCCACCGAAACGGTCAGGCGCCGGCCGACCGTGTGGCGGATCATCTCGGCCGCTTCTGGCAACAGGGCGCCAAGGTCGACCACCTCCGGGCGAATGCCCTCATGCCGGGCGAAGGCCAGGAGTTGCCGGACCAGCGCCGCCGCCCGCAGCGCGGCCCGGTCGCCTTGGCGCACGATCTCCTGCACGGGGGCGTTCGGGCCAGCGCGTCGCTCGATCAACCTGAAGCAGGCGGTGATCGCAGCGAGCACATTGGTGAAGTCGTGCACCACGCTCCCCGTCATCTGGCCGAGAGCCTCAAGCTTCTGCAACTGGGTGAGTTGAGCCTGTGCGGCGCGGCGCCGCGCTGTTTCAGCCTGCAAGGTGGCGCCCGCATCGGCGAGAGCGCGCGTGCGCTCGGTCAGGCTGAGGGCCAGTTGTGCCGCCTCTGCCTCGGCGCGCCGGCGTGCATCCGCCGTCACGACCGCTTCGCGCAATCCGGTCTCAAGATCCGCGAACTCGGCAATCCATGAAGGCTCGGACATTTGGAGAGGCTGCCGCGCAGGCCCGGAGGCCAGGCTATGGGCCTGCATGGCGAGGCGTCGCGCCGGTTGGAGGATCGCACCTGCCGCGACGGAGGCAAGCGCCGTACTCAGGGCCAGGGCAAGAGCAGCGCCCAGAAGCAGCGTCGTGAGTGGTTCGCGCCATGCCGCGTCGAAAATGGCGGCATCCTGTGCGACGACGACTTGCCACCCCGGCAGCGCTGGAATGGCGTGGAAGCCGACCACGCGCTCAGTGCCATCCAGCGTCACTGCACGATAGAGCCCGGCAATCCTGCCCTCGGACTGGCGCCTGTTGTCGGGCGGGACCGGGCGACCGATCAGATCGTTGTGTGCCGCGTCCGAACGCGCAACGACGACATGGCATGCATCGGTGAGCGCGGCAAAGGTCGATAAGTTCAGATCCCACGCCGCGAGCAGACTGCGCAGCCTTTCGGTGTCGACCAGTCCGCCGAGGATCAGGACAACGCCGCCATCCGTGTCCCGGATCGGTACGTCAACGGGTATGACCCAGCGATTGGTCGAAGCGCTGTGAAGGAGGCTGCCGATACTCGCCTCCCCGGTTGTGGTGAACTGGGCGACGGGATCGTGACAGTTGTATTGTCGTTGTAGCGAAAGCGGCTGCCTCGCGGTCGTGATCTCGATCACGCCATCCGGCCGGAGGATATTGACGGTCACGCCGATCAGCCCGGCTATGACCGCGGCCTGGCTGAGGACGTCTGCCGGGTCGCCGAGCGTTGGAGCGGAGCGGAAGATCGGGGAGGTGGCGAAAGACTGCAGCGCGACCGCCGTCGTCTCGAATTCACGCTGCGCGGCGAGCGCCAGGGCACGTGCGGTATCGCTCAGGCGATCCTCGGCGATCGCCCGTTGGCCTTCGACGGCGCGGATGGTTGCGAAGGTGCCAAAGCCAAGCAGCGGCAGTAGAACGGCGAGGATCAGGGCGGTCAGCAACCACTTAAGCCGAGGCCTGAACACCGACGCGGCTTTCAGGGAAAAGGGATGCGTGATCGGGTTTGGAGACAGCGCCTCAGCCGGCGAGGGGGGCGGGTCGTGTGAGGGCGCGACCTTACGGACGGACGCCGTCATGCGCCGCCGCCCAAATCCGATCGGGACGGGGTTTCCTGCGGGCAAGATGCATAACCGCGGGCATCATTGGGAGACACGTCAACAATGCTGCCATCGTGCATGGCTCAACCCTTCTTCCGGGCCATTCGTTTTAGCGGCCCGGAACTCAGATCATCGTTTCGATATTAGATTTCGCACGGTGCGGGACCCGGCTGCAAGACATATCGTCTCCGAAAGGGGAAAATCCCTCACGTCAGGTCGATTTGAATAAAACAGAAAAATATTGCGTCCAGGGAAATGCGGGAAGTATTACAAAAATCTATACTGTTATTTGACGAATTAATATTTAAATTCCCTGAAAATCCATCAGTCTGATCTTGGCGGTGTACTTCTTCTAAGAAAAAATCTTTGGAGTATCGAACGAATTCAGTATATCACGGTCGTGATGTCGCCAGTTGGGGGGCTGATATTCGACGGACCGCCAAGTGGTCCGCCGCACGCCACAGGCCATGACCCTGACGATTTACGAGCCCAAGCTTTGATTGCGGCAGCTCCGCCGCCTTGTGGCGCGTCTGCGGCCGGCTTGGGCCTGTCCGGTTTCTGGGCGGGATCCGGCGCGGATGTGGCCGAAAGACCCGCGCGAAGCACCGGCGTCATGTGTCGGCCAGACCGAGGCTCTGCGCACAGCCTCGCGCAAGCCCACGCCGATCGGTGCCATGTCGCAAAAGCGGAGGGCGGCCTTGGCTCGTTGCAGATCAGCCACCATTTGCGCCAGCGGTAGCGGGACGGATGAGGCCATCAAACAGGGCTTGGTCAGGAAGGCAAAGCACGGCGGCCCATGGGTCAGGGCCTCGCCGATCCGAGCCTCGTCTTGCATTGCCGCCCCGGGGGCCTGAGCTGCCACCATGGCCGCTCAGGCGGGTATGGTCAGGCCGTTGCCTTGGGCATCACGCCATTGGCCTCGAGCAGCGTCTGCAATTCGCCGGACTGGAACATTTCCGTCACGATGTCGCAACCGCCGACGAATTCGCCCTTCACATAAAGCTGCGGAATGGTCGGCCAATTGGCGAAGGCCTTGATGCCCTCGCGCAGTTCCTGGTCTTCCAGGATATTCACGCCCTTGAAGGGTACGCCGACATGCGAAAGAATCTGCACCACCCGGGCGGAGAAGCCGCATTGCGGGAAGACGGGCGTGCCCTTCATGTAGAGCACCACCGGGTTGGCGGCGATCTCGGACTGGATCTGGTCGAAGACGGGGTTGCTCATGGCGGTCGGTCCCTGGTCGAGAAGGTTCGTCACTCGGGTTCGTCAGTCCGGGGCGGAGGTCTGCAGCGCGAGCGCGTGCAGCGCACCGCCCATCCGGCCCTGCAGCGCGGCATAGACGATCTGATGCTGCTTCACACGGCTGATACCCTTGAAGGCGGAGGAGACGACGGTGGCGGCGTAGTGATCGCCATCGCCCGCCAGATCCTCGATCGTCACCACGGCATCGGGCAGGGCGGCCTTGATCAGGGCCTCGATTTCCGCCGAATCCATCGCCATCAGGCAGCTTCCCTGTTCATCAGCGCCGGCAAGGTTGCCTCATGCGCGGCCACCAGCCTCGCGACCGATATGGAGGAGCCATCGGCCAACACCAAGTCCCCGCCACCGCTTCGGCCGATCTTCATCGCCGGCACGCCGGCCGCCTGCGCGGCTGCCAGCAGCACCGCGCCGTCCTGCACCGCCAGAAGGTAGCGGGCCTGGTCCTCGCCGAACCACCAGCCATGCGCGGCGGTGCCAGCGGGCGCGGCCGACAGGGTCACGCCCGTGTTGCCACCCATCGCCATCTCGGCCAGCGCCACCAGCAGCCCGCCATCGGCCAGGTCGTGGCAGGCCGCCACGGTGCCGGCCAGGATCTGGGTGCGGACGAAATCGCCATTGCGGCGTTCGGCGGCGAGATCGACCGGCGGCGGTGCGCCCTCCTCCCGCCCTGCAATCTCACGCAGCCAGAGGGACTGGCCCAGCCAGCCCTCCGTCGCGCCCACCAGCACAAGGTCAAGGTCGGGCGCCAGCGCCAGGCCGATCGCTTGGCGAGCATCCTCCAGCACACCGACGCCGCCGATGGCGGGGGTGGGCAGGATGCCGCGGCCCTGGGTTTCGTTGTAGAGCGAGACATTGCCGCTCACGACCGGGAAATCCAGCGCCCGGCAGGCCGCGGCCATGCCGCGCACGGCGGCGGCGAACTGGCCCATGATCTCGGGCTTTTCCGGGTTGCCGAAATTCATGTTGTCGGTAATGGCCAGGGGAAGGGCGCCGACCGCGGTCAGGTTGCGCCAAGCCTCCGCCACCGCCTGCGCGCCACCCGCCTCGGGGTCCGCCTGACAGTAGCGGGGCGTGCAATCCGTGGTCATGGCCAGTGCGCGGTTCAGCCCCTCCAGCTTGACCACTGCCGCATCCGCGCCGCCCGGGCGCTTCACCGTCTGGCCGCCCACGGTGCTGTCATACTGGTCCCAGATCCAGCGGCGGGAGCACAGGTCCAGGCTGCCGACCAGCTTCTCCAGCGCCGGCAGTGGCCCCATCGGGTCGGCGATGTCGGCGGCCGCCAGCACCTTCTGCTTCGGCGTCTCGACGGTCGGGCGCTGGTATAGCGGCGCCTCGGATTCGAGGGGCGCGAGGGGGATATCGGCCTCGATCTCTCCCTTGTGGCGGATGACGATGCGGCCGGTGTCGGTCAGATGGCCGATCACCGCGAAATCCAGTTCCCATTTGTGGAAGATGGCCTGCGCCTCGGCCTCCCGGCCCGGCTTCAGGATCATCAGCATGCGCTCCTGGGATTCGGAGAGCATCATCTCATAGGCGGTCATGCCCTCCTCGCGCTGGGGCACGTTGTCCATCACCAGCTCGATGCCGACATCGCCCTTGCCCGCCATCTCGACCGAGGAGCTGGTCAGGCCGGCGGCGCCCATATCCTGGATGGCGACGATCATGTCGGTCGCCATCAGTTCGAGGCAGGCCTCGATCAGCAACTTCTCGGTGAAGGGGTCGCCGATCTGGACGGTGGGGCGCTTTTCCTCGGAGTCGGCCGAAAATTCGGTGGAGGCCATGGTGGCGCCATGGATGCCGTCGCGGCCGGTCTTCGAGCCGACATAGACAACGGGATTGCCAAGCCCCGCCGCGGCACTGAGAAAAATGCGGTCCCGTGGCGCGATACCAACGGTCATCGCATTGACCAGCGGGTTGCCATTATAGGCCGGGTGGAAATTCACCTCCCCGCCCACCGTCGGCACGCCGACGCAATTGCCGTAGCCACCGATGCCGCGCACCACGCCATCGATCACGCGCTTCATCTTCGGCGCATCCGGCATTCCGAAGCGCAGCGCGTTCAGGTTCGCGATCGGCCGCGCCCCCATGGTGAAGACGTCCCGCAGGATGCCGCCGACGCCGGTGGCAGCGCCCTGGTAGGGTTCGATGAAGCTCGGGTGGTTGTGGCTTTCCATCTTGAAGATGGCGGCCAGCCCGTCGCCGATATCGATGACGCCCGCATTCTCGCCCGGCCCATGGATCACCCAGGGCGCCTTGGTCGGCAGCATCTTCAGCCAGTGGCGGGAGGATTTGTAGGAGCAATGCTCCGACCACATGACCGAGAAGATGCCCAGCTCGGTCAGCGAGGGGCTGCGGCCCAGGATGGTCAGGACGCGCGCATATTCATCCGCCTTCAGGCCGAATTCGGCGGAAAGCTGGGCGGCGCGTTCGGCGGGCAGAAGCTGCATTTCGGCGATGGCTCCGGGTTGGGCGAGGCCCAGATCAGGCGGCGGTGAACTGGTCGAACAGGCTGGTGAACAGGGGCAGCCCGTCCTCGCCGCCCATCAACGGGTCCACCAGATCCTCGGGGTGCGGCATCAGGCCGCAGATGCGAAGGGTGGGGGAGAGGATGCCGGCGATGTTGTCGCGGGCGCCGTTGCGGTTGGCCTCGGCGGTTATGGCGCCCTCCGGCGTCGCGTAGCGGAAAGCGACCAGCCCTTCGCCATTCAGCCGGGCCAGCGTTTCGTCATCGCAGAAGTAGTTGCCGTCGCCATGCGCCATGGGCGCGCGGAACACGGCGCCCTTCTGCCAGTGACGCGTGAAGGGCGTATCGGCGCGTTCCACCCGCATGTGGCAATCCATGGACAGGAAGCGCAGCGTCGCATTGCGCAGCAGGGCCCCCGGCAGTAGCCCGGCCTCGGTCAGGATCTGGAAGCCGTTGCAGACGCCAAGCAGCAGCCCGCCGGAGGCAGCGAATTCCCGTATTGCGCGCATGATGGGCGATTGCGCGGCCATGGCACCGCAGCGCAGGTAGTCGCCATGGCTGAAGCCGCCCGGCAGCACCACCAGGTCGGTCCCGGCCGGCAGCGTATCCTGCAGGTGGAATACCATGGCGGGCTTCCGGCCGCTGGCGCGTTCCAGGGCGATCGCCATGTCACGCTCGCGGTTGGTGCCCGGGAAAACGATGATCGCGGATTTCATGCTGTCACCAAGGTAGGAGCCGCCCGGCCGGAATGGCCAGGTCCAGATGCCGCAGGGCTAATCCAGCCAGACCCGCAGCCAGTGCAGACCGCCCGCGATGCCGAGCGTCACCACCGTGGCCAGTGCCGCCGCCGTCACCCAGCGGTCCAGACCCTTCTTGCCGCGCGCCATGAGGCCCAGCCGCTTCTGCTGCGCCACCGCCGGCATTCGCTGCTCACGCCAGCGCAGGCCCATCGCAATGAGGACCGTGAGCGCCACCATGACGAGGAGCGAGACCTTCACCATGACTGGCTAGGTCAACTCGACCTTGAAGGATTCAATCACGGTATTGGCCAGCAGGCGGCGCGCCATGTCTTCGGCGACGGCCTGCGCCTTGGCCGGATCGGCCTCATTCAATTCCAGCTCGATCACCTTGCCGGCGCGCACTTCGCCCACGCCGGCAAAGCCGAGCGAGCCGAGGGCATGGCCGATCGCCTTGCCCTGCGGGTCGAGCACGCCGGCCTTCGGCATGATGGTCACGCGCGCCTTCATTGCACCGTCTCCGGGCCCTTCATGTCCCGCACGCCGGCTTCGGGCAGGATGCCGAGGCGCTTGGCCACTTCCTGGTAGCCTTCCTCGACCTTGCCGAGGTCGCGGCGGAAGCGGTCCTTGTCCATCTTCTCGCCGGTATGGACATCCCAGAGGCGGCAATTATCCGGGCTGATCTCATCGGCCAGGACGATCCGCATCTCGTCATTCTCATACAGCCGGCCGAATTCCAGCTTGAAATCGACCAGGGTAATGCCGACGCCGAGGAACAGCCCGGTCAGGAAGTCATTCACCCGCAGCGCCAGGGCGACCATGTCGTCCAGATCCTGGGTCGCGGCCCAGCCGAAGCAGGTAATGTGCTCCTCCGACACCATCGGGTCGCCGAGCCCATCGTTCTTGTAATAATATTCCAGGATCGAGCGCGGCAGCCGCGTGCCTTCCTGAATTCCGAGGCGCGTAGCCAGGCTGCCGGCGGCAACGTTGCGGATGACGACTTCCAGCGGGATGATCTCGACTTCGCGGATCAACTGCTCACGCATGTTCAGCCGGCGGATGAAGTGGGTCGGGATTCCGATCTCGGCCAGCTTCATCATCAGGTATTCGCTGATGCGGTTGTTGAGCACGCCCTTGCCGGTGATCGTGCCCTTCTTCTGCGCGTTGAAGGCGGTGGCGTCGTCCTTGAAATACTGCACCAGGGTGCCCGGTTCCGGGCCCTCGAACAGGATCTTGGCCTTGCCCTCGTAGAGCTGACGGCGGCGCGCCATGGTGCTGAACTCCCCGACTGCCGCGCACCCAGGAAGCGGGCGCGCGGGACGACAGGCCGCGGCGGCCCGGTATCTGGGCGTGCTATAGCAGGGCAGGGCGGGAACCGCCACGCCGGGGCGGAAGGTCCGTATTGCGCCTGGGTCAGATGCCGGGCAGGGCGAGGTCGCGAAAGGGCGCGGTGCCAGGGGCCGCCGGGCAGAAGCGCCAGCATCGTTCGCCGGCAGGGCCCAGCGCCATCAGGCTCGCACTAACGGTGCCAAAACCCTGCAGTGGAGGGATTCGCAGCGCCTCCGCAATGCCGGCCTCGCCATGCTCCGCATCCGCCAGCAGGGTCTCCCATGCCGCCCAGTCCCCCCGGGCCGGGTCAGGCGGCGGCGCGGCGCTGAAGCGCGGCAGGTGGCGGCGGATGCGCGGGCTAGCCATGTCATTGGGGTCATGCGCCGTGACCATGGTCAGGCCGGTGCCGATCTCGATCAGATCCGGCCTTCCGGCCCCGGTTCCGCGCAGGAAGAAGGCCGCGCGGGCATCGGCGATCACCAGGTTGAAGGGCCGCCACGCCTCGGCATCCAGCGCCGCCAGCGCCAGCGCAGCCTCAGATGCGCTGCGCGCCGCCGCGGCGCGGATCGGCAGGGCGCCACGCGAGGCTTTGCCCGCGGCGGGCCCAAGGCTTCCGGGCCGGTTGAGAATGGCGGCCACGACACCCCGGCCCAGCGCGAGCCAGGTGCCGCCGGCCAACGTATCCAGCCCTCCGATGACCAGGGGCTGGTCAGCCCAGTGCGCCGCCGGAGGCAGCCAGGGGCGATCCACCTTCTCGTCGCGGTTCGCTGCCAGAAGCAGCGGCCAGGCGTGGCCCGGCCGCCGCAGGATGATCACCGTGCACAATGGTCGGTGTGATCCTCAGAAGCGGAAATACAGCCCCACGCCCGGTGGCGGTGCGCTGTAGTAGCGCGGCGGTGGCGGCCGGTAGTAGCGCGGTGGCGGAGCGTAATAGACCGGCGGCGGCGCGTAGTAGACAGGCGGCGGCCCGTAGTGGCGCGGTCGCGGCGCATAGTGGCGCGGCGGTGGGCCGCGCCAGTGACGACGGTCGTAGCCTCGGCCACGGTGGCGGCCGTCGACAAGAACCAGCGCGTCCGACCTGGCCAGCACGACAGTCTCCGCCGCGGCGGGTGAAGTCCCGGCGGTCAGCAGGAAGGCTGCGCCGAGAGCCAGTGGAACGAGCAAGGCGCGGAAAAACATGATGCGACCTCCCTTTCGTCCCTCCTATCTAGGCACGGCTTGTGGCGGCACCTGGGCAAAGTGCCGCCAACACGATGACAGGGGCGTTACCGCGCTGCCTCGCCCAGCACCCGGGCGAAGGTCGTGTCGACATGAACGAAGTCGCGGCGGGGGTCCATCGCGGCCTCCAGCGCCGCGGCGTCCATGCAGCCGGCGACCTCCGGATCCGCCAGCAGGTTGCTGCGGAAATCCTTCGCGCCCGGCTGGCCAAGTGCCCGCCAGGTGGCCATGGCCGCGCGCTGCACGGCGGCATAGGCGGCCTCGCGGCTCAGCCCGGCCTGGGTCAGCGCCAGCAGCACCTTCTGGCTGTGCACGACACCGCCGAGGCTGGCGAGGTTTTCCGCCATCCGCTCCGGATACACGGTGAGCTTCGCCATCATCCCGGTCAGGCGCATCAGCGCGAAATCCAGCGTGATGGTCGCATCCGGGCCGATCACCCGTTCCACGCTGGAGTGGCTGATGTCGCGCTCATGCCAGAGCGTCACATTCTCCAGCGCCGGCATGGCATAGCCGCGCACCAGGCGCGCCAGGCCGGTCAGGTTCTCGCTCAGCACCGGGTTGCGCTTGTGCGGCATGGCGCTGCTGCCCTTCTGGCCGGCGTGGAAGAACTCCTCCGCCTCCCGCACTTCGCTGCGTTGCAGATGGCGTACCTCGGTCGCCAGCCGTTCCACGCCGCTCGCCACCACGGCCAGGGCGCAGAAGAAGGCGGCGTGGCGGTCGCGCGGGATCACCTGTGTGGATACCGGCTCCACCGCCAGGCCCAGCTTCGCCGCCACATGCGCCTCGACGCGCGGATCGACGCTGGCGAAGGTGCCGACCGGGCCGCTGATGGCGCAGGTGGCGACCTCTGCCCGGGCCGCGACCAGCCGGGCCCGGTGCCGCTGGAACTCGGCCAGATGGCCAAGCAGCTTCAGGCCGAAGGTGGTGGGCTCGGCATGAATGCCGTGTGACCGGCCGATGGTGGGCGTGTGGCGGAATTCCTCCGCCCGCGCGCGCAGCGCCTCCAGCAGCGCATCCACATCCGCGATCAGCAGATCCGCCGCGCGGGTCATCTGCACGGCGAGGCAGGTGTCGAGCACATCGCTGCTGGTCATGCCCTGGTGGACGAAACGCGCCTCCGGCCCGATTCCCTCACCGAGCCAGGTGAGGAAGGCGATTACGTCGTGTCGCGTCTCCCGCTCGATGGCGTCGATCCGCTCCAGATCGGCGGCGGTAATGTCGGCGACCTTCGCCGCGCCGCCGCGGCGGATGGCCAGCGCGGCTTCGGCGGGGATGGTGCCGAGCTCGGCCATGGCCTCCGCTGCCAGGGCCTCGATCTCGAACCAGATGCGGAAACGGGTCTCTGGCGACCAGATGGCAACCATCTCGGGCCGGCTGTAGCGGGGGACCATCGGCCAAGTTCCGTGCGTGTTTGTTGGCTTGTTTCATGGCTTGCCAAGTAGGCAGTTGACAAGTCTCCCAATCGGCATGGCATTAGCGCCGCCGCACGCGGGATGGACGCACTAAACATGGATTTTTCTTCATATGGTCCAGAGCTCGTCGCTCTCGGGCAGGTTCTATTCATCGACATCGTCCTTGCGGGCGACAACGCTATTGTCGTCGGCATGGCGGCGGCGGGACTTCCTGCGGATCAGCGTCGCAAGGCGATTTTCTGGGGCATCATCGCGGCGACTGTCATGCGCATCGCCTTTGCTTCCATCACCGTCCAGTTGCTTTCCATCGTCGGCATCGTACTGGCCGGCGGCGTCCTGCTGCTGTGGGTTTGCTGGAAGATGTACCGGGAGCTGCGCCACGGTGGCGCGCATGATGCCGATGGCGCCGAGGCGCTGCAGGCCGACGGCACGTCCGGCCCGCCACGCAAGACGATGAAGCAGGCGATCATCCAGATCCTGGTCGCCGACGTCTCCATGAGCCTGGATAACGTGCTGGCGGTGGCCGGCGCGGCCAAGGATCATCCCTACATCATGGTGATCGGCCTCGCCTTCTCCGTCGTGCTGATGGGCGTGGCCGCGACGCTGATCGCCCGCGTGCTCGACAAGCATCGCTGGATCGCCTGGGTCGGCCTGCTGGTCATCCTGTATGTTGCCCTCAACATGATCGTCGAGGGAACGTCCCAGGTTGCCGAGAATGTGCCGCAGGCCTATGGCTACCTTTTCCTGCCGCTGGGCTGGATGGCACTTCCCGGTGTCTTCCCGGTCGGCCTTTGGGTCTTGGCAACGATGCTGCATGTGGCCGTTATCGCCGTGGTCGCTACCCTGATGGTGGACCTTACCCGCCACGTGGCGCGCCGGAGCCGCGGATGAGGCGCCGCGCATTTCCGGTTCTGGGCGCCCTGCTGGCCGGTCTGGTCGCGGGCTGTGCCGAAGGGCCGGATGGCGCGGGGCCTTCGACCGGGGGCCGGCCGGGCGACCGGCCGAGCCTGGAGCAGGCGGCCAGCCGGCTGCCGCAAAGCATCGCCGATTTCACCCGCGGCGATACCCTGTGGCATGAGCGTGAGCGGCCGGGCTACGGCGTCGCGGTGGATTATGCCGGCCCCGCCCGCAGCGCCGTCTCGACTGTCAGCCTGTACGATCGGGGGGAGCCCCGGGTGCCATCGGACATCACCTCCGCTGCCATCCAGCGGGAATTCGCCCTGGCGCTGCAGGACGTGCTGGCGATGGCAGATCGGCGCACGAGCCAGGCGATCACGGAGGGCGAGCGTTCCGTGCTCGCCGTGCCGAATCAGGCGCCGCTGCAATGTATCGACATGCGCGGCACCTATGGCCGCGCCGAGGTGCGAACCCTGCTCTGCGTCGGCGAGGCGGCGGGGCGCTTCCTGAAGGTGCAGGTCACGACGCCGGTGCGCCAGGTGCGCCCGGTCGATCTGCGCCCCTTTGTTGTCGGCATCGCGCAGTCTGCGCGAGGCTAGCTGGCGGCCGGGTCAGCCCATTTCTCGCCGCGCGGGACCGACCCGCCGGCGTCTTGAAACGGTCACTGAGACCCACAAGGCTGGGCTTCAGGCGTCCACCGCATCCTGGTCCACCTTCGCCGCATTTTCCTGGATGAAGCGGAAGCGCAGTTCCGGTCGCCGCCCCATCAGCTCCTCGATCCGGTCTTCCGTGAATTTTCGGTCATCAGCGGCCAGCACGACTCGGAGCAGCGTGCGCCGCTTCGGGTCCATCGTCGTCTCCTTCAGCGAGGCCGGCGGCATCTCCCCAAGCCCCTTGAAGCGGCTGACATCGACTTTCTGATTGGCCTTGAATTCTTTTTTCAGCAGCCGCTCCCGGTCCGCATCGTCGCGGGCATAGATGGTCTTGCCCTGCGCCTGCAGCCGGAACAGCGGCGGCTGGGCCAGGAACAGGCGGCCCTGGCGCACCAGTTCCGGCAATTCGCGGTAGAAGAAAGTCATCAGCAGGGCGGCGATATGCGCGCCATCCACATCGGCGTCCGTCATGATGACGATGCGGCCGTAGCGCAGCCGGCCAAGGTCGAACCGGTCCCCGGCGCCGCAGCCCAGCGCCTCGATCAGGTCGCGCAATTCCTGGTTCTGCCGCAGCTTGTCGGCGCTGGCGCTGGCGACGTTCAGGATCTTGCCGCGCAACGGCAGCACCGCCTGGGTTTCGCGGTCCCGCGCCTGCTTGGCGGAGCCGCCGGCCGAATCGCCCTCCACCAGGAACAGCTCGGTGCCATCCACGCCTTCGCGCGAGCAATCGGCCAGCTTGCCGGGCAGGCGAAGCTTGCGGGTGGCGGATTTGCGCGGCGTTTCCTTCTGTTCGCGACGGCGGATGCGGTCCTCGGCGCGCTCGATGCACCAGGCCAGGAGGTTGTCCGCGCGGCCGGGGTCGCCCGCCAGCCAATGGTCGAAATTGTCGCGCAGCGCCGCTTCCACCAGCCGCGCGGCGTCCGGGCTGGTCAGCCGGTCCTTGGTCTGGCCCTGGAATTGCGGCTCCCGCACGAAGACGGAGAGCATGCCGGCCAGGCCGCCGAGCAGATCCTCCGCCGTCACACTGGCGGCGCGGCGTTCCTTCTTCAGCTCGCCATAGGCCCGCAGCCCCTTCACCAGCGCCGCGCGCAACCCGGCCTCATGCGTGCCGCCCTGCGGCGTCGGGATGGTGTTGGCATAGGTGGAGAGGAAGCCATCGCCGTGTTCCAGCCAGGTTACCGCCCATTCCACCCGGCCCGCACCTTCGGGAAAGCTCGCCTCGCCCGCCCAGGGGCTGGAGACGACCGGGCTCCGCCCCTCGATCGAGGTGGCGAGGAAGTCGGACAGGCCGCCCGGGAAGTGCAGCACCGCCTGCGCCGGGGTTTCCGTGCCCGCGACCAGGGACGGATCGCAGGCCCAGCGGATCTCGACGCCGCGGAACAGATAGGCCTTGGACCGGCAGAGACGGTGCAGCCGGGCCGGGAGGAAGGCCTGTTTCGCGAAGATCTGCGGGTCCGGCTTGAAGCGGATTTGCGTGCCGCGGCGGTTCTGCACCGGGCCCACGGTCTTCAGCTTCTGCACCGGGTTGCCACGCTCGAAGGCGTGGGCGAACAGGGTGCGGTCGCGCGCCACCTCCACCTCGAGCCGCTCCGCCAGCGCATTGACGACAGATGAGCCCACGCCGTGCAGGCCGCCGGAGGTCTCATAGGCCTTGCCGGAGAATTTGCCGCCTGAATGCAGCGTGGTGAAGATCACCTCCAGCGCCGAGAGCTTGGGGAAGCGCGGATGCGGATCCACCGGGATGCCCCGCCCGTTGTCGCGCACCGTCAGCCAGTTATCGGCCTCCAGCGTCATCTCGATGCGGTCGGCGTGGCCGGCCACCGCCTCATCCATCGCATTGTCCAGGATTTCGGCGGCCAGATGGTGCAGCGCGTTCTCGTCGGTGCCGCCGATATACATGCCGGGCCGCCGGCGCACCGGCTCCAGCCCCTCCAGGACCTCGATATCCTTGGCCGAATAGTCGGAGGCGGCCGGCATGGGCGCCACGGCGGGAGCAGCCTTTGCCGACGGCTTGGGGGCGCGGCTGGCCTTGAACAGGTCGTTCATGCTGTGTTCTCAAATTCCGGCCGGAAGATAGCGGCCGGAAGCGCCCCACACAACCGAACTGCCCAACCGAAGCGCGAAGGGCGCCAGGTTGTGCAGTGCGTTGGTGCTCAGCGGTCGCCGGTGGCGGAGGCCTCCAGCATCCACAGCGCCTTGTCGAGGTTCTTGGAAACGCCGGTCAAAATATCGGCGGTGTCGGCATCGCCGGCCTCGTCGGTCTCATCAATGCCCTCGCGCACGGATTTGGCCAGGGCCGCGTAACGGTCGGCCAGCGCCGCCACATGCTCGGACCCCTGCTTGATCTCGACCGGGTAGGGCGTGAGGCGGGTCTTGGCGGCGACATCCTGGCTGGCGCCGACCGCGGTGCCGCCGAGCTGCACCAGGCGCTCCGCCAGCTCATCGATATCGACGGCCAGCGTGTCGTAGAAAGTCTCGAACATCGTGTGCAGGCCGTGGAAGTTCGGGCCCTTCACGTTCCAATGCGCCTGGCGGGTCGTGTTGTAGAGGTCGATGCTGTCGGTCAGGCAAGCCTGAAGCACTGCGATCGAGGTGGTCTTCGCGTTGTCCTGCAGGTCATTGCGGCTTTTGGCGGCAGACTTGGCCATCAGGTGTCTCCATTGCTGTTGCGTCGCCCCATAACGTAGCGAGGCACGGCTGCGTTGCATCCCTCAGGACAGCAATCCTGGCATGACATTCAGGTAGCGCGAAGCTTCCGGCCCTGCGGGGCCCGCATGCAGGGCGGCCGCGCGGGCCAGCACGCTGCGGTCCCATTCCGTCATCCGGCCTTCCTCCCGCAGATGTTCGGTCCAGCTATCCATCAACCACAATTCGACCCAGCGTTCGGGGTGGGCGACATCCTCGTACAGCCGCCAGCCCTGCGCGCCGCTGCGCAACCGCACCTGGCGGCAGGCGGCCATGGCGGTGAGGAAGGCGGCGCGATCCTGGGGCGCGATCTCGTAGCGCACCACCTCCAGCACCCGGCCGCTTTCATCGTTCAGCAAACGCGCCAGCGACGGGGCGGCGGGTTCCGGCTTCGGGACGGCAGGCCTCGGCGCGTCCGGCATCTGGGTGCCGGCCTCCACGCCCGTCTCGGCAGCGGTCTCCGCCGCCGGTGGCTCGATGGCGTAGCGCCGCACCAGCAGCCCGCCGACCGCGCAGAGCACGCCGGAAAGGCCGAGCGCCGTGCCGATGCCCAGCGCCTCCCCGCCATAGCCGCCGAATCCCGCGCCGAGAGTGAGGCCGCCGAAGGTGACGAGCTGGTAGATGCCGATCGCCCGGGCGCGCACCCAGCCCGGCACGGAAAGCTGCGCGCAGGCCTGCAAGGTGGAAGCGCCGGCCAGCCAGCCGATGCCGTAGAGCAGCATGGCCAGCAGCGCCACCGCCCAATGCTGCGCCTGGCCCAGCAGCACCAGCGCCGTGCCGGTGATGACGGCCGCCAGCGTTACCGTGCCGCTGCGGTCCAGCCGCCCGCGCAGCGAAGGCAGCAGCAGGCCGGCGCCCACCGCGCCCACGCCCATCGCCGCCAGCATGATGCCGAACCATTGGGGGCCGAGGCCCAATTGCTGGCGCACAAGCAGCGGCAACAGGCCCCACAGCGCCGCGGCGAACAGGAAGAACACGAAGCCGCGCAGCATCACCCCGCGCAGCACCGGGCTGGCGCGGGTGTAGCCCAGCCCGGCGCGGATGGCGGACAGGAAATGCTCCTTCGGCAGCGTCGCGCGCGGCGCCTCCCGCTTCCAGAACAGCAGGGCGACGATGACGGCCAGGAAGGACAGGGCATTCAGCGCGAAGGTCGCCTCCGCGCCGGCCGCCGCCACGGTGAAGCCGCCGATCGCCGGCCCGACGGTGCGGGACAGGTTGAAGCCGATGCCGTTCAGCACGATGGCACCGGTCAGATCCTGCCGCGGCACCGTCTCCGGCGTTGTCGCCGCCCAGGCGGGGGAGTTCATGGCGGTGCCGATGCCGATGCAGAAGGTCAGCCCCACCAGCCCCCAGGCGCCGAGACTGTCGGTCCAGGCGAGCACGGCCAGCAGCGCGCCGGAGGCGGCGATCCAGGCCTGGGCGAGAATCAGGTAGCGCCGCCGATCGACGATATCCGCCAGCGCGCCGGCCGGCAGCGCCAGCAGGAACACCGGCAACAGGCTCGCCACCTGCACCAGGCTGACCATGAGCGGGGAGGGGGCGAGCGAGGTCATCAGCCACCCCGCCCCGGTGTTCTGCATCCACATGCCGGTGTTGCTGCACAGATTCGCAAGCCAGAGCAGCCGGAAGGCGGGATGACGCAGCGGCGTCAGGGCGGCGGGGAGTTTCATTGCGCGCAGGGTGGCCGGGCGAGCGCGGCAGGGGAAGCCCAAACCGAGACGTGAAGCGCCCCCGGCGTTGCGATCTGGTACAGGTTGCCGCCATGACCGCGCCGCGCTTCCAAAGCTACGCCGAGTTCTGGCCACACTATCTGCGCCAGCATGCCGACCCGCGCACCAGGGCGATCCATGCCGCCGGGACTTTTGCGGCGCTGGCGCTGCTGGCCTGGGGGCTGGTGGCCGGGCCGGTCTGGCTGGTGCTCGTGGCGGTCCTGGTCGGCTATGGCGCGGCCTGGACCTCCCACTTCTTCATCGAGGGCAACCGCCCGGCCACCTTCGGCCATCCCCTCTGGTCGCTCGGCAGCGATTTCCGGATGGCCTGGCTGCTGCTGACGGGCGGCCTGCGGGCGGAGCTGGAAAAGGCCGGCGTTGCCACTGGTTCTAGCTGACCGCGAATTTCACCGCCGACAGCGCGGCCAGCAGCCAGACCGCGCCATGCACCTCCCCGGCGCGGCCGGCCATGGTCTTCACCAGCGCGTAGCTGAGGAAGCCCAGGCCGATGCCGGTGGCGATGGAGAAGGTGAAGGGCATGGCCAGCGCCGTCAGGATCGCGGGCAGGTATTCGGTGGTGTCCTCCCACGCCAGATCCTGCAATCCCTTGGCCATCAGGCAGGCGACGAAAACCAGCGCCGGCGCCGTGGCGAAGGCCGGGATGGATGTCGCGAGCGGCGCCAGGAACAGCGTCAGCAGGAACAGCGCCGCCACCGTCACCGCCGTCAGCCCGGTGCGCCCGCCGGCCTGGATGCCCGCCACGCTCTCGATATAGCTGACCGTGGTCGAGGTGCCGAGCGCGGCGCCGATCATGGCCCCGCCACTATCGGCCACCAGCACCCGCCCGAGGCGCGGCACCGTGCCATCCGCATTCATCAGCCCGGCGCGATGGGCGGTGGCGATCAGCGTGCCGGTATTATCGAGCAGATCGAGCAGGAAAAAGGTGAAGACGATCACCACCAGCCCCAGGCTGAGCGCGCCGGCGATGTCCATCTGCAGGAAGGTCGGCGCCAGGGAGGGCGGCATGGCCAGGATGCCCTTGAACTCCGTCAGCCCGAAGGGCAGCCCGATCGCGGCCGTGGCCAGGATGCCAAGCACGATCGCACCGGGTATCCGCCGCGCCGCGAGGCCCGCGATCAGCAGGAAACCGGCGCAGGCCAGCAGCGTCGCCGGCGCGGTCAGCCGGCCGAGCCCCACCATGGTCGCCGGACTCGGCACCACCACTCCCATGCCTTGCAGGCCGATCAGCGCAAGCAGGAAGCCGATGCCGGCGCCGATGCCGAGCTTGAGCGACATCGGGATGCCGTTGATCAGCCATTCCCGGATGCGCAGCACGGAGACCACGAAGAACATCAGGCCGGAGACGAAGACCGCGCCCAGCGCCACCTGCCAGGGAATACCCATGGCACCGACCACGACGAAGGCGAAATAGGCGTTCAGCCCCATGCCTGGCGCCAGCGCGATGGGGTAATTCGCCAGCAGCCCCATCAGCAGGCTGCCGATGGCCGCGGCCAGGCAGGTGGCAACGAAAGCCGCACCGTGGTCGATGCCCGCGGCCGCCATGATGGAGGGGTTGACCACCACGATGTAGACCATGGTGAGGTAGGTCGCGAGGCCGGCGAGGATTTCCGTGCGGGGCGTGGTACCGCGCGCCGTGAGTTCAAAGAAGCGATCCATGCGGGATGACTCGACCTGCTGCGTTGCAGCGAAACCCTAGAATCATTGCGCGACGTTGTTGAGTATCGCGCAACGACCGCGCCGGCGTCAGCCGAGTGCCTCCGCCACGCCGACCAGCAGCGCCTCCGCATGCGGGCGGCCGACAAGCTGAATCGACGCCGGCAGGCCGCCATCCTCGGCGGGCCAGGGCATAGCGAGGCTCGGCAGGCCGGCGAAATTCGCCAGGGCAGTGAAATCCGCCTGATCCACCGGGGCCGGGGTGCCATGGGCGAAGGCCCGCTGCGGCGCCGTCGGCATCAGCAGCAGGTCGTAGCGGTCCAGCAACCGCAGCGCGGCGGCCTCCACCTGCCGCAGCAGGAACTGGGCGCGCACCAGCCGGGTGGTGCCGGCATCGCGGCCATAGGCGAGGGCGGCGCGGAAGCCGGCGCTGGCGGCGGCCGGGTCATCGATCAGCGCCGGGTGCAGTGCCGCAGCCTCGGCCTCCAGCAGCAGCAGGCCGGCGCGGCGGGCGGCGCCGGGGTCCCATGCCGGCAGCGCCACCGGCTCCACGATCGCGCCGGCCGCGCGCAGCCGGGCGGCCGCCGCGGTCCAGGCGGCGCGGAGGGCGGGCTCCATCGCCGCAGCCAGGACCGGCTCCGGCAGGCCGATCCGCAGCCCGGCCAGGCGCCGCGGCGCATCTGGCACCGCGCGCCAGCCAGACGGGGCGGGGCGCCAGGCGGGATCGTCCAGATCCTCCACCACCATGGCCTGAAGCCCCAGCCCGGCGAGGCGTGGCGTGGCGGCCAGCATGCCGACGGCATCGAGCGTGGGCGACAGCGGCACCACCAGGCTGCGTCCGACCAGGCCGCGCGTCGGCTTCAAGCCGACCACGCCGCAATAGGCGGCCGGGATGCGGACGGAGCCCATGGTGTCCGTGCCCACCGCCAGCTTCACGAAGCCCGCCGCCACCGCGGCGGCCGCACCGCCGGAGGATCCGCCGGGGGTGAAGCCCATGCGCAGCGGGTTCATGCAGCGGCCGAAGCCCGGCGTATCGGTCGTCGCGCCCAGCGCCCCCTCATGCATCGCGAGCTTGCCGAGGATCACCAGCCCGGCCTCCCGCAGCCCCCGCACGCAGGGTGCATCCTGCGTCGCCACCACATGGCGGAAGGCGGCGAGGCCGGCGGTGGTCTGCAGCCCCGCGACATCGATGTTGTCCTTGATGCCGATGGCGAGGCCGCTTAGCGGGCCATCGCCGCGTGGCCTCGTGGCCAGGGCGCCGGCGGCATCCACCTGCCAGAAGGCGCCGATCGCGCCGTCCTCCTGCGCGATGCGGTCGAGCAGGGCGTGGATCTCGCTCATGCAGTCTCTCTTGCGCGGCAGGCGCGGCCTGATGGGAAGCGGCAGCCTGCCGCCCTGTCAATGATGCGCCCGGCCGGCGCCACCCGCACCTTTGCCTAACCCTGGGTCAGGCAAGGCCAGATTACTGTGCACAATCCGCGTCCTGGTGCCGCAGAGGCTGGCACAGGGGTTGCAAGTCCCGGCTCGTGGGGCGCGGGGTGAGCGATGACGCAGAGTGCGGATGATGCGGCGATCACCGCCGGGCTGTTTCATGTTGCGGTCAAGACCAACGACCTCGCGGCCACCTCGCCTTCTACACGCGCATCATCGGTCTGCGTGCCGTGCCCCGTCCGGATTTCGGCTATCCCGGTGCCTGGCTGGGCGTGCCGATGCCCGGTGGCGCGGCCATCCTGCATGTCTATGCCGGCGGGCCGGCGCTGGGGCCGGAAGGGCGGCGGACC
>NZ_JAUYTS010000174.1 GCF_030695085.1 Falsiroseomonas sp.
GCCAGCGCCCGCAACGCCGGGACCGCCTTCGACCTGCGCTGTGAGATCCGCGAGAAGATGCTGGCCTTCATGCGTGACCACTGCCCCGAGGCCCTGCCACGGGAACGGTTCGCCGCCGACCGGGTCAGTCCGCCCGACCTAGCGCCGCCCGGCCGATCCTGACGGCATCCGCCAGATTGTCGGCGTCCGCCTCGCCCGCCGAGGCCGGGTCGCAGGCCACGGCCAGCAGTCCCGCGGCGTCGCTGCCGGGGGCGACAGCGGCGGGCGGGGCGTTGTCGGGCGTGGCCGGGCCCTCGGCCCCGCCCTCGCGCACCGAGGCGAAATCCAGCCGATCGGCGGTGCGCGCGGCGCAGTCGAAGGCCCACCACGACCAGCCGCCCCAGTAGCGCTGTCCACCGGCCTCGAAATCGGCCCCGGTCACCTGCAGCGACCGCATCCGCACCTGATCGCCGTCGCGCGAGAGGGTCGACAGATCCGCGAGGATGGCGAACCGGCCGACGCCGGTCAGGACCAGCCGCGGTCCGTCGGACGGCCCGGCCGGCTGGGCGCAGGCCGGCGCGGCCATCAGGACAGCGGCGAGAACGGCGGTCAGGAGGGCGCTTTTCATGCCCCATCGTAACGGGGCGTTGACCGCGTGGCGACTAGGCTGTCGCCATGGCGCGCTTCATGACGCTCGATTTCGCCGA
Organism: Falsiroseomonas sp.; assembly: GCF_030695085.1. GTDB lineage: Bacteria > Pseudomonadota > Alphaproteobacteria > Acetobacterales > Acetobacteraceae > Falsiroseomonas. The sequence goes on from NZ_JAUYTS010000174.1 coordinate 687, forward strand.
CGGCGACCGGCCGCAGACGCTGGCCCGCGTGCAGGACATGGCGCGCGGGGCCTATGGCTATGTCGTGACCCCCAATGTCGATCATGTGGTCAAGCTGATGGACGGCCGCGTCGCCCGCGAGGTCTATGAGGGCGCCACGCTGAAGGTCTGCGACAGCCGCATCCTCAGCCATCTGGCCCGGCTGCGCGGCGTGGCCCTGCCGGTCTATCCGGGCTCGGATCTGACCGCCGACCTGCTGGCCTCGCCCGCCGCCGAGGGCCTGACCATCGCCGTCTTCGGCCCCGACCGCGCCGCCTTTGACGATCTGGCCGCCCGCTATCCGCGCCAGACCCTGAGCTGGATCGGGGCCCCCATGCTGACGCCTGGGACGCCCGGCTGGACCGCCGCCGTTCAGGCCGCCGCCGACGCCGAATGGGATGTGCTGCTGGCCTGCGTCTCCTTCCCCAAACAGGAGCTGTTCGCCCACGCCCTGCGCGCCGCCGGCCGCCACACCGGCGTGACCCTGTGCGTCGGCGCCTCGGTCGACTTCCTCACCGGCCGCCAGCAGCGCGCCCCGCGCATCTTCCAGACGCTGTCTCTGGAATGGCTCCACCGCCTGCTGAGCCAGCCCCGCCGCATGTTCCGCCGCTACGTCATCGAGGGCCCGGC
>NZ_JAUYTS010000181.1 GCF_030695085.1 Falsiroseomonas sp.
CACGCCCGCCGCGCCCCCCGCCCCGCCGCCGCCCGGTGCGGTGGCGCAGGGCGATGCGGCCTGGCGGCAGGCACTGGCACCGCCCGGCCCGCCGGTGACGGAGGCGCTGCTGGCGCGCGGTGCCGACCGCTACCTCATCTATTGCGCAATCTGCCACGGACCTGCCGGTGCGGGCGATGGCCGCGCGGTGGCGCAGGGCTTCCCCGCACCGCCACCCCTGCCGGCGGAGGCTGCGCGCAGCATGGCCGTGATCGAAGCCAACCACGCCCGCGCGCACCCCTTCGCGGACCGCCTCTCACCTTCGGATCGCTGGGCCATTGCCCGTTTCGTGGAGCGTTTGGTGCCATGAGGATCGCGGCAGGCCTTGGCCTGGGCGTTGCCGCGCTGGCGGTGGTGGTGTTCGGCGGCCCGGCGCTGGCGGAGGCGTGGCTCACCGGTTTCGTGCTCTGGGCCCATATCGCCGTCGGCGCCGTCGGCGTGCTGGCGCTCGGTCACCTGCTGCGGGAGGATTGGCTGGCGCCGGTGCGCCTGCCGCTGGAAGCCGCCGCGCGCAGCCTGCCGCTGCTGGCGCTGATGGCGCTGCCCGTGCTGCTGGTGCCGGAACATCTCTACCCCTGGGCCACCGACCCCACGCTGCCCTCGGACAGCCCGCGCGCGGCCCTTTTGCAGCCCTGGTTCTTTCGGCTGCGCGGCGTGGCCTGCCTGCTGGTCTGGGCGCTGCTCGGCTGGCGCCTGGCGCGGCCGGGGCCGCATCCGCGGCTTTCCGTGCTGGCACTGGTGCTGCTGCTGCCGACCACCACCCTGGCCGGCTTCGACTGGGTGCTGTCCCGCGACCCCACCTGGTATGCCAGCCTGCAGGGCTTCTCGATGTGGGTGGCCGGGCTGGCCGCGGCGCTGGCGGCGGCGATCCTGGCCGCGCGCACCCATCCGGATTCGGAAGGCCTGCCTGGGCTGGAACGGGCGCTGCTGACGCTGGCGCTGGCCGTGCTGTGGCTGTGGTTCACCCAGTTCATCGTGGTGTGGATGGCAGACCTGCCGGAGGAGGCCGCCTGGTACCTGCGGCGGCTGGATGAATGGCGCTGGCTGCAACTGGGCGTGGCGCTGCCGGCCGTGCTGCTGGCCATCGCGCTGGCCGCGCCGCCGGACCATGGGCGCTGGCGCATGGTCGTGGTGTGCTGGCTGCTGCTGGTGCAGTTCGCCGCGCATCTGTGGTGGGTGGTGCGGCCGGATGCGCCGCTGGCGCAGCCTGCAATCTGGCTGGATGCGGTGGTACTGGCCGGTCTCAGCCTGGCCTTCGGGCTGTGGTGGCGGGCGGAACGCGCCGGCCTGTCTACTGCCGCGGCGGCACGGATTTCGAACGGGGCTCAACCGCCCGGGGCTCACGGGGCTCCGGCTCCGGCCCATGCCGCCGCCAGGGCCAGCGGCCTTCGATCTCCACCTCCAGCGACAGGCTGAGCACGGTCCGGATCAGCACGATCAGGCCGAGGGTGGCCACCTTCTCCAGCGTCATCGGCGCGGCGACGGTGTGGACGATATCCGCCGCCACCAGCAATTCGAGCCCGAGCAGGATCGCCCGGCCGAGATTGGCCCGATAGGGGATGAAGGCCTCCCCCCAACCCGGCGCGCCGCCCCGCAGCCCGGCGCGCAGGAACAGGAAGCTGGTGACCACGACACCGGCGAGCAGCGCCAGGATGCCGGCCAGCTCCAGCCCCGCCGCCACCCAATTCGCCATCATGCCTACCCAGGCCCCGGGGTCATCATCCGCCATGGCCAGATAAAGCGGCCAGGCGGGGAATGGTTGCGGGAACCGTTGCGCGGGTTTTTCGTCATAGCCGGAATGGATGCCAGCAACCCGCGCGCCCTGCCCGCCCTGCACCGGCTGCTCGACCAGCCCGAGGCACTGGCGCTTTGCGCACAGCATCCGCGCGCCGCGGTGGCCGGGGCGTTGCGCGCGCATCTGGCGGCCTTGCGCGGGCAGGGTGCGCCCTTCGTCGCCGAAAATGCCTTCGCGGCGGCTGGGGCCACGCTGGCGGCGGCGGCGCGGCCCGGGCTGCGGCGCGTCATCAACGCCACCGGCGTGGTGCTGCACACCAATCTCGGCCGGGCACCGCTGCCGCAGGCGGCACGCGATGCGGTGGCGGCGGAGGCCGCGGGCTATTGCAACCTGGAACTGGATCTCGAGACCGGCCGCCGCGGCCATCGCCATGCCGCCTGCAGCACCCTGCTGTCAGAACTCACCGGGGCGGAGGCCGCGCTGGTGGTGAACAACGGCGCCGCCGCCATGCTGCTGGCACTGTCTGCCCTGGCCGCGGGCGGGGAAGCGGTGGTCTCGCGCGGCGAGCTGGTGGAGATCGGCGGCGGTTTCCGCATCCCGGACGTGATCCGCCAGGGTGGCGCGCGGCTGGTGGAGGTGGGTGCCACCAACCGCACGCGCCTGGCCGACTACGAAGCCGCCATCGGTTCGGAGACCCGCCTGCTGCTGCGCGTGCATCAGAGCAATTTCTCGCAGATCGGCTTCACCGCCATGGTGGAACCACGAGCGCTGGTCGCGCTTGCGAGGACACGCGGGCTGCTGTCGGTGGTGGATCTCGGCAGCGGCGCGCTGGTGGATCTGTCCGCCCACGGCCTGCCGGCGGAACCCACCCTGGGGCAGGCTGTGGCGCACGGCTTCGACCTGGTGGTGGCGAGCGGCGACAAGCTGCTGGGCGGCCCACAGGCGGGGCTGCTGCTCGGGCGCGCGGCGGTGGTGGCGCGGCTGGCGAGCCACCCGCTGATGCGGGCGCTGCGCTGCGACAAGCTGACGCTCGCCGCGCTGGAGGCGACGCTGCGCCTGTATCGCGACGCCGCCGCGCTGCGCCAGGCGGTGCCCACGCTGGATATGCTGGCCGCCACGGCGGAGGAGATCGGCGCCCGCGCCGCCCGCCTGCTGGCGTTGCTGCCGCAGGGGTTCGCGGAGATCATGCCGGGCACCTCCCTGGTCGGCGGCGGATCGCTGCCCGCGACGGAACTGCCCACTCAATTGCTGGCGCTGCACGGCCCGGCCGAGGCGCTGGCGCGGCGGCTGCGGCTCGGCCGGCCGGCGGTGATGGGGCGCATTGCCGCGGACCGGCTGCTGCTGGACCTGCGCACCGTGGCGGAAACGGAACTGCCGGCCCTCGCCGCCGCGCTGCGGGCGGCGGCATGAGAAGCGTGCTGGCTGGCGTGCTCGGCCATGTGGATCACGGCAAGACCGCACTGGTGCGCGCTTTGACCGGCATCGAGACGGACCGGCTGCCGGAGGAGAAGGCGCGCGGCATTTCCATCGCGCTCGGTTTCGCCCGGCTGGTGCAGGAAGATGCCGAGATCGACCTGGTGGATGTGCCGGGGCATGAGCGTTTCCTGCGCACCATGATCGCGGGCGCCACGGCCATGCAGGCGGCGCTGCTCTGCATCGATGCGCGGGAGGGCGTGCGGGCGCAGACGGTCGAACATGCCGAGGTGGCGGCGCTGTTGGGCCTGACGCGGGGCGTGGTTGCCATCACCCGCTGCGATCTGGCGCCCGGCGATGACGCCGCGGCCGAGGCGCGGGCGCTGCTGGTACGGCTCGGGCTGGGCGGCTGGCCGGTGGTCATGACCTCCGCCGTTGACGGCGCAGGCATCGACGAATTGAAGGCGCAGCTTGCCCTGCTGGCGCGGCCGCGCGAGGCCACCGGGATGGGCGCCTGGCTGCCGGTGGACCGCGCCTTCTCCCGCCCCGGCGTGGGCACCGTGGTCACCGGCGCGCTGCGCCGTGCGTCGCTGGCGGTGGAGGATGAGGTGGAGATCTGGCCCGGCGGCCAGCGGACCCGGCTGCGCGGCGTGCAACTGCACGGCCAGGCCGTGGCGCAGGCGCAGCCGGGCCGGCGCACCGCGCTGGCGCTGCGCGGCGTGACGCCGGCGGAGGTGCCGCTGGGCAGCGCGCTCGCCACGCCGGGGCTTCTGGCGGAATCGCGCCGGCTGGATGCGCAGGTCATGCTGCTGGCATCCGCCCCTGCCTCCGTACGGCGGGGCGAGGTGCTGCGCCTGCTGGTCGGCACGACGGAGGTGGGTGCCAGGCTGCATTTGCTGGAGGACGCGCTGCTGGCCCCCGGCACCAGCGCCGTCGCGCAGCTTCGGCTGGATGCGCCGCTGGCGGTCCCGGCGCGGGAGCGTTTCGTGCTGCGCACCGCATCCCCGCCGCGCACCATCGGCGGCGGCGTGGTGCTGGACCCGGCGGCGCCGCGCCGTTCCACGCGCGACGCGCCGCTGCTGCATGCGATGCAGGCCGCCACGCCGATTGCCGCGGCGGCGCTACGATTGCAGGCCGCGGGACCGCAGGGCGCGGCCACGGCCGCCCTGGCGCGCGTCGCGGGTCTGCTGCCGGAGGCGCTGGACCTGCCCGATGCGGTACGGCTGACCGGCGACCTGCTGCTGCACCGGGAGGTTCATGTCGCGCTGGAAGCCGCGGCGGTGGCGGCGGTGGAACAGGCGCAGCACCAGGACCCGACGGCGCCCGGGCCTGCCCTGTCCGCGCTGCGCGCCGCGCTGCCGCGGGCAGCGCCGGTGGAGGCGCTGCTGGCACGGCTGGTTGCGTCGGGCACGCTGGACCTGGCCGCCGGGCGCTTCACCCGGCGCGGGCTGGACCCGCTGGCGCTGCTGCCGCCGGCGGCGCGCGCGCTGCTGGATGCGGTGGAGGACGCCTTCCGCAACGGCGGCCTGGCACCGCCCGATGCGTCGACGGTGATCGGCGGCCAGCGCCCGCGCGCACAGGCCGTGGCCCTGCTGCTGCGCCGGGAGCATCTGATCCGCGCGCCGGATGCGGTGCAGAAGCGCGAGGTTCTTTTCCATCGCAACGCGCTGGCTGTGGCGCGGCAGAGATTGCGCGACAACTTCGCAGACAGCCCAAGCGGTTTCCTGGTCGGCGAATGTGGACGCCTGCTCGGCATTTCGCGCCGCTTCGCGGTGCCGCTGCTGGAGCGGCTGGATGCGGAGGGGCTGACACGGCGCGATGGCGACCGGCGTTACATCGTCACGGAACCAGTACGCCCATTGGGCGCTTGAAGCGACGGAGGCGACTGGTGGCCTGGTGGCCCCCGCGGTCTTCAAAACCGTTGGTCCGCTCAACCCGGATGGTGGGTTCGATTCCCATCCGCCTCCGCCATCACTCCGTATCCTCCTGCGGCCGCAGATAGGCGAACCAATAGGCCAGGCCGATGCTGGCCCCGCCGATGATGTTGCCGATGGTGACCGGCACGAGATTGCCCACGAAGCTGCCCAGGTCGATCGGCCCCGCCGAACCCTGCACCAGCCAGCCGAAGGGGATCAGCGACATGTTGGCGACCGAATGTTCGAAGCCCATGGCGACGAAGGCGGCGATCGGCGGGATGATGACCAGCACCTTGTCCGCCGCACTGCGGGCCCCGAAGGCGAGCCACACCGCCAGGCAGACCAGCATGTTCGCCAGGATGCCACTCGCCAGTGCCGGCCAGAAATCGAGCTGCACCTTGCGCGTGGCCGTCGCCAGCGCCGCGGCGCCGACCGCGCCATTTCCCGCCTCATGCAGCCCACCCTCATAGGCCAGCCAGACGATGGCGACGGAGCCGACGAGATTGGCGATATAGGCCAGCAGCAGCGCCCAGAGGATGGGCGCGAAGCCGGCGCGGCCTTCGGCCCAGGCCACCACCAGCAGCGTGTTGCCGGTGAACAGCTCCGCCCCGCCCAGCAGCACCAGGATCAGGCCGAGCGCGAAGACGACCCCGGCCAGCACCTGCGCCGGGCCATGCGGTACCACATCGCTCGTGCCGGCCAGCGCCGTCATCGCGAACAGGCCCCCGAAGGCGACATAGGCGCCGGCGAGAAGCGCCAGCATCAGCAGCACGGGCGCATCCAGCCCGGCCTTGGTCTTGCCCTTCTGCCGCGTCGCGATGGCGATCTTCTTCGGGGGGCGGATGTCGCCCGGTTGTGCGTCGCTCATGCCATGGCCTCACTGCCTTGAAGCGCCGTGCGCGCCTGTTCCAGCCTTTCGCGCCGGAAGCCCATGATCGGCACCGCGCCCGACCAGGTCAGGCTCAGCACCGCATTGATGCAGGACAGCCGCGCATCAAGCGCCGGTGTCGCGCCCTTCGCGCGCCGTTCCGCCACGAGGATATCGCGCAATGCGACGACGCAGCGCAGCGCCTGCATCGCTTCCTCCACCGTGGCGGGTGGCGAGACGGCAATCAGCCGGTCCAGTGATGCGAGTGCCGCGTGGCGGGCTTCGGCTTCCATGCTCATCGCTGCGTCGTCCGAAAGACATCCTGCGGCCGCTTGGCGCTTTCATTGCCGGCCAGCAGCACGCCGTGACGCATGGTGGCACTGCCGAGCAGCATGGCGATGGAGGCGGCCTCCGGCATCAGCGTCGCGGCGCGGCCACCGATGGCGCGGCCGAGCGCCTGAGCGGCGAAGGGTAGCAGGAAGCCGGCGATGGTGCCGCCGCCCTCGATCATCGCGGCCGGCTTCTTCGCCGGCTCGATCCCGGCCCGCGCCCATTGCGCCTTGGCGGCCTGCGCGGAAACCGCCTCAACCCCGCCCGCCAGCATCGCCAAACGTTCGAGGCGCCGTGCCACGTCATCCTGCCCGTCGCGGCGTTGCAGCAGCGCGAGGGCGGAGGCCGCACCGGCCATTGCGGCGCTGCCGAATTGCGCGGCGAGCGGCGTCGGCGCGGCGGCCCAGAGCGGTGTGCTGGTGGAGGACAGCAGCGATGCGGTGTAGACGCTCATCCCCGCCCCGGCCATCGCGGCGGGCCCCTGGGCCGTATCCGCGACGCGGCGCGCGAAGGGCCAGCGGCGACCGAACAGATCCCCCACCACGCTGAGCGCGGAGAGGCCGCCAAAGGCCGCCAGCAGCCAGGACCCCATCGACATCGGCGAGGTCGGCCGTGCGATGCGCAACATGTTGTACCAGCGAGACGGCGTCTTCAGGTGCCGGATCAGGATCAGCGGCCCGAGGATCGAACCGCTTAGCGCAAGCCACCGCGCCTGCCGCGCCAGGCCGCTGTCCCGGTTGGCCACGCCGGCAATGATCTGCGCGGAGCCGGCGATGCCGAGGATGAAGATATAGGTGGAGACTTTCCAATCGAAGCTGCTGGCCTTGGTGACCGGACGGCCGTGATAAGTCTCGCCATTCCACTCGTTCATCGCCGTCCCACTCCGATCATCACCGCGGCCACCGCCAGCCCGGCAATGGTGGCGAGGCCGGTCAGGAAGGACGGCGCCGAATTGCGGCCCGGGCGCTTCGGGCGCGGTGGCAGGTTGTAGACCTCCGGCTGTTCCGTCAGCAGGAAGAAGGCGTTCAGGCGATCGAGCCCCGGCCCGGTGCCCGGCGCATCCGGCGTGCCGTACAGATAGGCCTTCGGCTGACCCTGTTCGTGCAGTTGCTCGACCCGCATCTCGGCCCGCGCGATCAGGTCGCCGAGTTCGCCGAACTGGATGCTGTCGGTCGGGCAGGATTTCGCACAGGCGGGCTCCAGCCCGCCCTTCAGGCGGTCGTAGCACAGCGTGCATTTATGGGCCTTGCCGTCTTCCTTGGCCAATTCCACCACGCCGAAGGGGCAGGCCGGCACGCAATAGCCGCATCCATTGCAGATATCCTGCTGCACCACCACGGTGTCGAATTCCGTGCGGAACAGCGCCCCCGTGGGGCAGGCCTCCAGGCAGGGCGCCGGGCTGCAATGCTTGCAGACATCGGACATCATCAGCCAGTTGGACTGATAGGGCGGCATGGCGGTCGCGTCCGCCACCTTCTCCTTGAAGGTCACGTGGCGCCAGGTGCTGGCGTTCAGCTCCCCGGTATTGTCATAGCTGTGCCCGGTCATCGGGCCGATCTCGGCAGGCAGCCCGTTCCATTCCTTGCAGGCCACCTCGCAGGCCTTGCAGCCGATGCAGAGCGTGGTGTCGGTGAAGAAGCCGTAGCTGCGGCCGGGCTCGATGACGCAGCCGGCGGTGATCTCCGATTCCTGCGGGATCGGCTCCTGCGGGTCCAGATCCGTGTATTGGTGCACACGTTTATGCGCCAGGCCGCCATCCATGCTCAGGACCCTCCGCCGCGGGCGATGCGGCCCGGTCGCAACGCGCAGGTCAGCGCCTTGTTTTCATGCATCGCGGTATTGGCGTCGCCGACGACCGCCGTCAGCACATTCGCGATGTCGCCCGTCGCAAAACCTTCCCAACCGAAATGCCAGGGCATGCCGAGCTGCCAGACTAGGCGGTTGCCGAGGCGGAAGGGACGCAGCCGATCCGTCACCAGCGCCCGCGTCTCCACCTCCCCCCGCGCCGTGGACAGCACCACCCATTCGGTGTTGCGGATGCCGAGTGCGAGGGCGAGCTCGGTCGGAATCTCGCAGAACCCCTCCGGCATCAATTCCGCCGTCGTCGCCACGCTGCGCGTCGGTGTGCCGCCGGCATGGTGCTCCGTCAGGCGGTAGGTGGTCAGCACATGCGGGTAGCGCGGGTCATCCGTTTCATGCAGCGGGTTGTCGCCGTGTTCCCAGCGCTTCGCCGCCGGGCTCGCATCCTGGGCATAAAGCGCGTTGTGCACCGGGCTTTCGATCGGCTCGTAATGCGCCGGCAGCGGGCCATCCTTCAGGCCGCTCGGCACGAACAGGCCGATGACGCCGTCGGGCAGCATGATGAAGGGCTGGTCGCCGCGATGCGCCTTGATGCCGGCCGGCTTGCTGTCCCAATCCGGCTCGAAATCCGGGCGCTTGTCGGGCGGGAAATCGACCTTGTCCGGGCTGTCCCACTTCTCCGCCGCCGCGTCCCACCAGACCAGCTTCTTGCGCGCCGACCAGGGCTCGCCTACGGGATCGGCGGAGGCGCGGTTGTTCAGCGTGCGGCGGTTGTCCGGCCAGGCGAAGCCCCAGCCGAGATGCGTGCCCGGTCCATCCGGACCGTCCGGCTTGCGTGCGCGGGAGAGGTTCTTGCCGGCCTCCGGAAACACGCCGCTATAGATCCAGCAGCCGCAGGCGGTGGAACCATCATCCTTGAGGTCCGCGAAGCCGCTGATCTGCGTCTTCTCCGGCCAGGTATAGCCGTTGATCTCACGCAGCACGGCCTCCGCATCCGGCTCACCCTCGCCATCCACCGGGTAGTCCCAAGTCAGCGCCTGGATCGGGCGATCTTCATCCCGCGTGCTGGTGGCATAGGCCTCTTTCAGCAAACGGCCGAGGTGGTAGGTGAACCACAATTCGGAACGGCTCTCGCCCGGCGCATCCACCACCTTGTCGTGCCACTGGATCAGCCGGTGCGTATTGGTGAAGCTGCCGGCCTTTTCGCCGGAGAGCGATGCGGGCATCAGGAAGACCTCGGTGCCGATCTCCTCGGGCTTCATCTCGCCATCGCGGATGATGTGGCCGTCGCGCCAGAAATTCGCGGTTTCCGTCTCTGCGAAGTCGCGCACCACCAGCCAGTCCAGCTTGGCCAGGCCGCGCTGCACGAGGCGGCTGTTGCTGCCACCGACGACGGGGTTCTGCCCCATGACGAACAGCCCCTTGATGATGCCGTCGCGCATCGCGACCGTCATCGGCAGCTGTGAATGGTCACCCGTCATTCGCTGCAGGAAGTCGAAGCCGAAGCCGTTCTCCTTCGTGCCCGCATCGCCATACCAGGCGCGCATCAGGCTGGTGGCGTATTTCGGGAAGTTGTTCCACCAGCCGGTCGGGCTGGTCTCGGCTTCCAGGTAGTCGGCGAAATTGCCATGCGGCTTCATCGCATGCGGCTGCGGCATGTAGCCCGGCAGCATGTCGTACAGCGTCGGGATATCCGTGCTGCCCTGGATGCTGGTATGGCCGCGCAGCGCCAGGATGCCGCCACCCGGGCGACCGACATTGCCGAGCAGCCCTTGCAGGATCGCGGAAGCGCGGATGATCTGCACGCCGGTGCTGTGATGCGTCCAGCCCACGGCGTAGCAGATGGTGCCGGTGCGTTCGCGGCCGCTGTTGCGGGCCATGGCATCGGCCACCTGCAGGAAGGTCTCCCGCGGGCATCCCGTCACCTGCTCCACCATCTCCGGCGTGTAGCGGGCGAAGTGGCGCTTCAGGATCTGGTAGACGCAGCGCGGATGCTGCAGGGTCGGGTCCTTCGGTGTGGGCCCGTCATGCAGCCGCTTCGTTGCCTCGGCGAAACCCTCGGCCTCCAGGAAGCTCTCGGCGAGGGATGAGGGCACCATCAGCCCCTCATACTGCCAGCTCGTCGGGCTGTAGCGCTTGGTTTCCTCCGACCAGCCGGAGAACATCCCGGCGAGTTCCTCCGGCCCCTGGTAGTCCTCGTCGATGATGGTGGACAGGTTCGTGTAGGGCAGCGCGAAGTCGCGGAACCACAAATCGTTCTCCAGCACATGCCGGATGATGCCGCCGAGGAAGGCAATGTCGCTGCCCGCGCGCAGCGGCGCGTAGATATCCGCCATCGCGCTGGTTCGCGTGAAGCGCGGATCGGCGTGGATGATGGTGGCGCCGTTCTGCCTGGCCTGCATGGCGAAGCGGAAGGCGATCGGATGGTTCTCGGCCATATTGGAGCCCATGATCAGCACGCAATCCGCGCGCGCCAGGTCCCATTGGGGCAGCGTCGCCGCGCCCCGGCCGAAGGTGGCACCCAGACTGGGCACCGAGGAGGAGTGTCAGACCCTCGCCTGGTTCTCGATGAAGGCCATGCCGAGGCCCCCCGAGAACAATTTCTTCATCAGGTAGTTTTCTTCGTTGTCGAGCGTGGCGCCGCCGAGGGAGCCAAGGTTCAGCGTCTGGTTCAGCCGCGTGCCATCCGGCAGGTGGCTGACGAAACCCTCATCCCGCGTCTGCTTCGTCAGCTCCGCGATGCGCTGCATTGCCCAGTCGAGCTTCACGCGGCGCCAGGTGGTGCCGCCGGGTTCGCGATGCAGGCAATGGTCCAGCCGCGCCGGGCTGGTCAGCAGCGACATGGTGGCCGCGCCCTTGGGGCAGAGCGTACCCTGGTTGATCGGGCTGCGCGGATCACCCTCGATGTGGATCGGGCGGTTGTCCTTGGCATAGACCAGCTGCGCGCAGCCGACGGCGCAGTAGGGGCAGATCGAGGTGCCGACCTTGTCCGCCTGTTCCAGCCGCGGTCGCAGGGTGCGGGAGGCTTCGCTCTCCGCCGCCTTGCCACGATGCGGCGCGCCGGCGATCTGCCGCGGCACGGACCAGTCCTTGACGATGCGCGCGATGCGGCGTGCGGGTGGCTTCGTCATGACGCGGTCTCCTGCATGTCATGGGCGATCTGCGCGCGCAGGCCGGGCGCGGCGCTGTGGCTGACGCGAACCTGGCAATTCACGAAGCCGGGCAGATCCTGCGACTGCACGGCGGAATCATGGGCGAGGATGAACAGCAACCCGCGCCCCTCCGCCGTCAGCAGGCGGAAGCGGCCTTCCTGGGCGTACAGCACGGTCCCGGTTGCGGAATGCCTCATGCAGATGAAACTCCGTTCACGCATCCGGGTTCCAGGCGAATGTTCGGGGGTCCTTTTTCAACCACGGCGATGGCCGCCGCCATGCTGCCAGCCGCGCGCAAGGCGGCCAGGCAGGCGCCGGCCCGGGCCGCCGGTATGCCCGCCAGCAGGCCGCCCGCCGTCTGCGGGTCCAGCAGCAGCCCCAGCCGGGGCGTGCTGCCCATCAGGTCCGGCACCGCGGCGGCACGGTTGCCCGGGTCAAGCGTGCTGAGGTGCCCGGCCGCCAGCATCGCCTCCGCCCCCTCCAGCGCCGGCACCGCCTCCGGGTCCAGCCGTGCCGCGGCGCCGGAGGCGCGCAGCAGTTCCAGCAGATGGCCGAGCAGTCCGAAGCCGGTGACATCGGCGCAGGCCGTGGCGCCATGGGCCGCCAGCAGGCGCGCGGCGGGCAAGGGGCTCAGCTGCATCTGCCGCAGGGCCGCATCCACCCAATCCGCCCGCGCCGCGCCGGCCATGGCGGCGGCGAGCAGCGTGCCGGTGCCGAGCGGCTTGGTCAGGATCAGCACGTCGCCTGGCCGCAGCCCCCCGCGGCGTAGCGGCGCATCGGCAGCCACCTCACCTGTGATGGCGAAGCCGAGCATGGCCTCCGCCGCCTCCGCCGTGTGGCCGCCGACCAGGCGCGCGCCTTCTGCCTCCAGCACCATCTGCCCGCCGCGCAGCATGGCCAGCAGATCCGCTTCCTGCACCGCCTCCGCTGCCGGGGGCAGGGCGGCGATGGCGAGCGCCACGCGGGGTTCGGCGCCCATGGCGGCGATATCGCCCAGCGCATGGGTGGCGGCGATGCGGCCGAACAGGAAGGGGTCGTCCACCGGGGCGCGGAACATGTCCACCGTCTGCACCAGCAGGCGGCCCGGCGCCGTGGGCAGGCGCAGCAGCGCGGCATCGTCCGGCGCGTCCAGCCCCGTGACGATAGCGGGCGAGGCCGCGGCCCGCGGCAACGCCGCCAGCACGCGCGCCAGGACTGGCGCGGCCAGCTTGGCGCCACAGCCGCCACAGCGCATCGGGCCAGGCGCGGCGGGTGCCGGCGGCTTCGGCATGGCCGGCATCCGGTCCTGCATGCCGATCCAGCGGCGGTCGATCGCATCCTTCAGCCGCAGCGCCCAGCGGCCATTCGCCACCGCGCCGCCCCAGTCGGCGATCGCCGTATCGCCGGTGGAGACCAGCGCCAGATGCCGCCGCTGCGGCCGGAACGGGCGCGGCGCCTGGCCGGCCAGCACGCGGTGCAGGTTCTGCGCCAGCGGTGCGCCCTGCCGCACCGCGAAAACGCCGGCCCGCGGGCGCGGATGGGGCAGCACGCTGGCCAGGTCGCCGGCAGCGAAGACGCTGGGATGCGACAGGCTGCGCAGCGCCGCATCCACCGCGACGAAGCCCTGCGGGCAGCGCGCCAGCCCGCTCGCTTCCAGCCAGCCGGGCGGCGCCGCGCCAGTGGCCCAGATCGCCGCATCGCAGGGAAGCGCGTGGCCATCCGCCAGCCACAGCGCATCCGGCGCCACACGAACCACCTCCGCATGCGCATGCCAGGCGACCTGCCGGGCAGCCAGCGCCGTCGTGGCGGCGCGGCGTGCCTGCGGTGCCAGCCTGGGCAGGGGTGTCGCGCCACGCCCGACCAGCCCGATGCGCGCCCCGTTGCCCAGGCGGTGGCGCAGCGCCAGCGCCACCTCCAGCCCCGCCGCGCCGCCACCCACCACCAGCAGCCGAAGCGGGCGCCGCGCGGCGCGGTCCAGCAACTGCGTCCAGCCTGCCAGGAAACGGTCGAACGGCCGCAGCAGCAGTGCATGGGCGGCGGCGCCGGGCGCCAGGGCCGGCGCGGCGCCGGTGTTCAAGGACAGCAGGTCGAAGCGCTGCGGCGGCCGGCCCTCGGCGAAATCCACCTGCCCGGCCTGCAGGTTCAGCCCCATCGCCTCGGCCCGCAGGAAGCGCGCCCCGGCGGCCCGCGCCAGCCGCGGCAGGTCGATGGTGCAGTCGCGCGGGGCGAAGCGACCGGCGATCAGGCCGGGCAGCATGCCGGAGTAGAGGGCCTCCGCCTCCCGCGCCACCAGCGTCACGCGGGTGCCGGCGGGTGCCGGGCGGCGGGCCAGGCGGCGCAGCACGCCCAGATGCGCGTGGCCGCCCCCCAGCAACACCAGCTCCCGCTCCACCGGCACATCGTTCAGCATGTCATTCCCTGTTGCGCCCGGCCTCCATGCTGGGGTCGGAAGCCAACGCGGCGGTGGTGCCCGCGTTCAACGCCAGCAGGGGCTGACAGGTGGCCAATCGGGAAAGGGTCGGCGGATCGGCAAACCGCAGCGGTTGCAAAACAACGGCTTGCCGGCACGCGGGACGCAACAGAACGAAACCAAATCACGAGTTTGGCACTTCGCAATCACGTTCGAGTCGCCTAGCTGTTAACCATTGGGGCGCCTGACACTCGGCATGAGACGGGACGGGAATGACCGGTACAGCACGACGCGCCCGCTTCCTTGTCCTTCCCTGCTGCGCCCTGCTGACCGGGCTCACCCTGGCCGCGGGCGCCGCCCTGGCGCAGGCCCCGCCCGCGCCGCCGCAGGGCTCCCCGATCCCCCGCCTGGCGCCGCCCGCCACCCCACCGGTCGGGCCCGGCCTCGGCACCGCCCCCGCGGCCCCCGCCGCCGCGCCCGCCGGCACGCTGGCGATCAGCACCGTCACCCTCCAGGGCGCCACCGCCCTGCCGCCGGCGCGGCTGGCGCCGCTGACTGAGGGACTGACCGGTCCCGCCGTGCCGCTGGCGGCGGTGGAGGCGGCACGGGCGGCCATTGTCTCCCTGTACCGGGAGGAGGGCTACGTCTTCACCGCGGTCGATGCGGTACTGGACGCCCAGGGCAATCTCCGCCTGGTGGTGGCGGAGGGCCATGTGACGGAGGTGCTGCTGGAGGGCGATATCGGCCCCGCCGGCACCCAGGTGCTGCGCTTCCTGAACCGGCTGATCCTGCGCCCGGCGCTGGATGTGGCCAGCCTGGAACGCGCGCTGCTGCTGGCGCAGGACATCCCCGGCGTCGCGATCCGCAGCGTGCTGCGCCCGGCCGGCACCGCGCCCGGCGCGCTGACGCTGGTGGCGCAGGTCAGTCGCCGGCCCGTCACCGGCTACGTCACCGCCGACAACCGCGCCTACCGGCTGACCGGGCCGGAACAGGGGCTGGCCGCGGTGCAGTTCAACAGCTTCACCGAATTCGGCGAGCGGACGGAGCTGATCCTGTTCGGCGCCGCCGGCGAAACGCAGATCTTCGGCCAGGCCTCGACTGAATTCTTCCTCGGCGGCTCCGGCCTGCGCGCGCGGGCCTATGCCGGGCAGGGCCGCGCCACGCCGTCCGGCGCGCTGCGCGGCATCGGCTATGAGGGGGAGACGACGACGGCGGGCCTGGCGCTGTCCTACCCGCTGATCCGCCGCCGCTCGGAATCCCTGCTGCTGACCGGCCAGTTCGACCTGATCGAGAGCGAGATCGAGATCGACGGCGCCAATGGCCGCACCACGCGGCTCAGCCGGGATTCGCTGCGGGTGCTGCGGATCGGCGCCGAATGGGCGCGCTTCGACCTGTGGCTCGGCGAGGCCTTCCCCGCCGCCAACAGCGCCACGCTGCGGGCGTCCCGTGGGCTGGAGGCGCTGGGTGCGGAACGCAATGGCAATGCGGATGCGGCGCGGCTCGGCGCGCAGGTGGATTTCACCAAGCTGGCCTTCGAGGTCAGCCGCCGCCAGGCGCTGTTCCAGCCCTGGGCGGGCGCCGATGTGGCGCTGGTCGGCACGCTGGCCGGGCAATGGTCGGATGACATCCTGCCGCTGTCGGAGAAATTCTACCTCGGCGGCGCCCGGCTCGGCCGCGGCTTCTACGCCGGGGAGGTGACGGGCGACCGCGCGCTGGCCGCTTCCGCCGAATTGCAGCTCACCACCAGCTTCGAGACGGAGGCCTGGGGCACGCCGCTGCGGCTGCTGCCCACCTTCTATGCCTTCTACGACCATGGAAAGACCTGGGAGAACCAGGACCAGGACCCGGACCGCCGGCTGCGCTCCACCGGCCTGGGCGTGCGGATGCCGGTGAATGAGGTGGTTGAACTGCAGTTGGAGGGGGTGCGCCGGCTGACCCGCCGGCCCAACCCCGGCGCCGCCGAGGTCAAGGCGGATGCGCTGTTCTGGCGCGTCCTGGCCCGTTTCTGAAGGGATCCAAGCCATGGCCGCACCCCGCACACGGAACTGGCGCAGCGCCCTGCTTTGCGGGACGGCTTTGGTGCCCATCCTCGGCGGCGTGGCCCTGGCGCAGAGCGCCCCTGGCGCAGTGGCGCAGATCGCGCCCGATGCGCGGCCGCAGGGCGGCCAGGTGGTCGCCGGCAGCGCCAGCATCGCGCAGAACCCGGCGCTGACCAGCGTGCAGCAATCCTCCGAACGCGCGGTGGTGGATTGGCGCAGCTTCAATATCGGCCGCGACCACACGGTGCAGTTCCAGCAGCCCTCCGCCGCTTCCATCACGCTGAACCGCGTGACAGCGCCGGATCCTTCGGTGATCGCCGGGCGGATGACGGCGAATGGCCAGATCGCGTTGGTCAACCAGTCCGGCGTGCTGGTGACGCAGGGCGCGCAGATCCAGGCGCAATCCGTCATCATCTCCACCGCCGATATCAGCAACCAGGCCTTCATGGCCGGTGGCCCCCGCCTGACCTTCGACCGCCCCGGCCAGCCCGGCGCGCGGATCGAGAACCAGGGCAGTATTTCGGTGCGCGAAGCGGGCCTCGCCGCGCTGGTGGCGCCGCAGGTGGCCAATCGCGGCACCATCAGCGCGCGCATGGGCCGCGTGATGCTGGGCGGCGCGGATACGCATACGATCGACCTGCATGGCGACGGGCTGCTCTCGCTGGAACTCACCAGCCCGGTGCGCCAGGCGCCCGCGAATGGCGATGCGTTGGTCAGCAATACCGGCCTGATCGACGCCCCCGGCGGCACCGTGCTGCTGACGGCGCAGGCGGCCGACGGCATCGTGCAGGACCTGGTGCGCGCCGGCGGCCGCATCGCCGCGGATGGTACCGGCGGTGCCGCGGCTGGCCGCGTGCTGGTGCGTGGCACGGGCGGGTCCGTGCGGATCGAAGGCGAGGTCACCGCCAATGCGCCGGAGCCGGGCGGCACCGGCGGCAGTGTCTCCGCGCAGGCGGATCGCGTGGCGGTCACCGGCACCGCGCGCATCGAGGCATCGGGCCGCGCCGGTGGTGGCCGCGTCGCGCTCGGCACGGACCGGCGCGGCCGGGTCGCGCCCGGCATGGCGCGCCGCACCACCATCGCCCCCGGCGCCACCATCCGCGCCGACGCGACGGAGCGCGGTGCGGGTGGCGAGGTGCTGGTCAATTCCACCGAGGTCACCGCCCATGCCGGCGCGATTTCCGCGCGCGGCGGGCCGCAGGGCGGCGATGGCGGCTTCGTCGAGGTCTCCGGCCAGCGGCGTCTCGCCATCACCGGCGGCATCGATGTTTCGGCGCCGCAGGGTGCGGCGGGCAGCATCCTGCTCGATCCCGTGTTCCTGTCGATCGTCGCCGATGACGATCCGCGGGTGAACATCGACCCGTCGCTGCTGAATGATGGCGTGCTCAGCGGCGGCGAGGGCAATGATTCCTTCCTCGCCACCGGCGTGGTCGGAAGCTTCGCCGGCAATCTGCGGCTGGAGGCGACGGCGGACCTGACGGTGGAGGTCGCGCTGACCAAGGCGCTGGGCGGGCTGGCGCTGGTGGCGGGTCGCAACCTCACCATCAACGCACCGCTGATCCTGCAGGACCCGGACCCGGCGCTGGTGCTGCTGCTGTCGGGCGCGCAGATCGCCATCAACGCGCTGACCCAGGTGCCGGCGAGCGGGCGCATCAACCTCCAGACGCCAAGCTTCGTCGGCAACAACATCGTGCAGGCCGGCGCCGGGCGCTTCGTCGGCGGCGTGCTGGACAGCGGCGCCGATTCCATTCCTGGCAGCTTCAACCTGATGGATCTGCAGGGCGACAACGCGATCGGCAGCCTGGGCGATCAATTCGCCAGCACGCTGCTGTTCCGCAACACGGCGCCGTTGACCATCCCGTCCGGGGCGACGGTGCAGGCCTCGACGCTCCGCATCGATGTCGATGGTGGCGACCTGGCGGTGGATGGCGCGGTGATCGCCGCCAACGGTCCCTTCGCCGCCACGCTGCGCGCGAGCGGCGACATCAGCGTGACGGAAGGTGGACGGGTGGAGGGCGACGGGCTGCGCCTGATCGCGGGTTTCGACTTCGCCTCCGGCGCGCCGGATGCCGCCGCCGCGGCCGCCCTGCGCCTGTCCGGCACCATCCAGGGCTTCTTCAGCGATGGCGGGCTGAACGACGTGGAACTGACGGCCGGCGCCGGCGGCATCCTGCTCAGTGGTGCGCAGATTCGCGGGCTGAACCTCGACCTGACCGCCGGGGCCGGCGGCATCGCGCAGACCGGCGGGCGGATCTTCATCGGCCAGCAGCTTCGCGTCACCACGCCGGGCGACGCGGCGCTGGCGGTGACGCCGGCGGCGGCCCTGGACGGCAACCGCATCGGCGCCCTCGGCCCCAGCAATGTGACGGGCGATTTCAGCCTGACGGCGCTCGGCGCGGAGGGTGGGGTCAGTCTGTCCGGTGATATCCGCGTCGGCGGCAGCTTCACCCTGCGCTCCCGTGCAGGCGGGATCAGCCAGGCGGAGGGTTCGCGCCTGCTGGTGGGCAGCCTGGATGCGACGACGCCAGCGGGCATTCGCCTGGATGGCGACAATGAGATCGCCGTGGTGCAGCAACTGGTCGGCGGCGGCTTCAACGATGTGGTGCGGCTTCGCAACGTCACCTCGCTGGAGGTGGCGGGGGCGATGGTCGCGGAGGACGCCTTCGCCACCATCGATGTCGAGGGCGGCGACCTTCTGGTCAGCGGCATCGTCAGCGGTGGCAGCGGTGTCGCGTTGCGCGCCAGCGGCAACACGACGCTGGCCGCCGGCAGCCTGGTGCGCGCCGATGGCGGTGCGGCGGTGGAGCTATTGGCCGGCCTCAACCCGGCGACGGAAGCCACGGACCTGCCCGGCGGGTTGCGGCTGGCGGGCACGCTGGGCGATGCGGCCGGTCTCAACACCCTGGCGCTTGGCGCCGGGACGGGTGGCATCCAGCAGACCGGCGGCCGGCTGGTCGGACAGGGCCTGAGCCTGGTTTCGGGCGGCGATGCCATTCTGGACCGGGGCGGCGACCAGGCCGGCCTGCGCAACGCCATCACCGGCAGCCTGGGCAGCCTCACCATCCCTGGTGACTTCGTGCTGGACAATGGCGCCACGCCGATCCTGCTGGCCGGCAGCATCATCGCCGCGGCCAATATCGGGCTGCGGACGGACGCGGCGCTGAGCCTGGCGGAGCCGAGCTGCTTCCCTGCCTGCGCCAGCGCCCCGGCCGGCCTCGATGCCGGTGCCGGGCGCATCTCGCTGCGGGCCGGGGACCTGGCCGTGGTGCCGGGCGGCTTCATCCGCGGCGGGCTGGTGGAAGTGGCACCGGCGGTGCCGGGCGACATGGCCGTGCTGTTCCCCGCGCCGGAGTCCGGCAGCCTGAACCTGACCCCGGACGGGTTCGCGGCAATCCAGGCGACGACCCTGCGGCTTGGCGCCGCCACCTTCCGCGGCGTGACGGAAACCACGGCAGCGGGCCTGCGCTTCGGCGGCCCGCTGGCGCTGGACGGCACGCTGGACCTGCGCAGCCTCGGCGGCGTGACGCAGCTTGCCGGCGCCGATCTCGATGTGGCGCGGCTGACCGGCACAGTCATCGGGCAGGTGACGCTGACCAATGACGGCAACCAGTTCGGCGTCGTGGGTGACTTCACGGCCGGCGCCGGCCTTGCCCTTGGCACCGGCGGCGCCCTGCTGCTGGATGGGCTGGTCCAGACGGATGGCACGGCCGCGCTGGCCGCGTCGGATGGCATCGAGGCTTCGGGAGCCGGGCGGGTCCGCGCGGCGCGGCTGGATCTCGACTCGGGCGGCCCCATCACCCTGTCCGGCGCGAACACGGTGGCGGCGCTGGGCAGCGTCGTGACCGGCGGCAACATCGACTTCCGCAATAGCGGCGACCTGCTGCTGGATGGCCTGGTGCAGGCCTCCGGCTTCAGCATGGCGCTGAATGTGGTTGGCGCACTGACGCAGTCACCAGGTGCGGGGCTGCTGGTTACGTCATTCGGCGGCAGTGCCACCGGCGGCGCCACGCTGGGGGGCGCGAACCAGCTGGCGTTCCTCAACGGCTTCAGTGCCGGGGCCTTCGACTTCGTGCTGAACAACGCCACGCCATTGCTGACGCTGCCGGCGGCCAGCGGCGTTGTCGCGGACGGCGCGGTGGTGGTGACCCAGGCCGGTCTCCTGGCGGTGGACGGCACCATCACGGCCGCGGGTATCACGCTGCAGGCCAGCGACATCAATCTTGCCGGAGTGCTGCAGGCGAACAACGCCGTGACACTCACCGCCTTCGACATCCAGGCCACCGGCACCGGCCGCATCTCCGCGCCGCTGCTGTCGCTGAACGCAGAAGGGGTGGTGGCGCTGGAGGGCGCGAACGAAGTCGCGGTGCTGGGGGCGTCCAGCCTCGGCGGCGGCTTGAGCTTCCGCAATGCGGGCAACCTGTTGCTGGCTGGAAGCCTGGACGCCGCCGGGCAGGATGTGGCGCTGGATGTGACCGGCACGCTGACGCAGTCGCCCGGCGCCGGCACCGGCATCACCGCCGCCGCGCTGTCCGGCCGCGCGACGGCGGGCGCCACGCTGGGGGGGGCGAACCAGCTGGCGCGCATCGAGGGTTTCGATGCCGGGACCGGCGATTTCGTGCTGGCCAACACGGCGCCGCTGCTGGCGCTGCCACCCGGGCGCATCCTGCAGGCGGGCGGTACCCTCGCAATCACCCAGGCGGGCGACCTGCTGATCGACGGTACCGCGACCGGCGCCGTCACCACCCTCGATGCCACCGGCCTCCTGACCGTGAACGGCTTCTCCGCCATCGCCCGTGGCGGCGACCTGCTGCTGCGCGGCGACAATGTGGCGGTGGCCGGGCTGATCTCCGCGCTGGGGGAGATCGGCGTGGAGGCGGCCAATACGGCAAGCCTCGGCGGCACCGCCACCGGCAGCCTGCTGCGCGTGGCCGCCCCCAGTGTCAGCTTCGCCACGCTGGATGCCAGCGGCACGCGGGTGCTGCTGCAACTCGGTGGTGGCGGTGCCGCCACCGGGGCGCTGGACGCGCTGGCGCTGGAGGTCTCCGGCGGCAGCGGTGCGTTGCTGACCGGCACCATTGCCAGCATCGCCGGCGGGCCGGCGGCGGCGGAGGGACGGCGCAGCAGTGCCTCCGGCACGCTACTGCCGGACCCGCCGGAGCCGACCGCCTTCCTGTTCAATGGCTGCCCGATCGGCGTGCCGCTGTGCGGCGCGGTACCGCCCGTGCCGCCCTCCGAGGGCCCCGGCGAGCCGGAAGTTCCGGTGCTGCCCGAGGTTCCGGTTGGGCCAGATCTGCCGCCCGGGATTCCGTCCGTGACCCCGGTGCCGCCGGCACCGCCGGCCGCCGGGATCGTCACGCTGCCGGAAGGCGCCGTGACCGCCGTCAACAACCCCGCGCCGCTGATCGAGGGGCTGGACCCGGCGGCGCTGGCCGCGATGATGGCGCAGACCCGGCCCTCCGCCCCCAATGTCACCAGCAGCTTCGCGCGCGATCGTGGCGAGGCGGAAGACCTGGCGCCGCCCAACATCCGCGGAGGCGATTTCTGATGCGCAAGGCCCCGCTATTCCTGCTGCTCGCCCTGGCGGGCTGCACCCTGCCGCCACCCTCCGCCCTGGTCGCCACCTCGGCTGAGAGCGCGGCGATGGTGGATCTCGGCCAGACCCCGGCGGGGGATTCCTGCCGCCTGGCCCGCAGCGGCAATGGCGGGGACGTGTTCTGCGGCGACTGGACCGCGCCGAGCGCCCGCATCCGCAGCATCGCCGCGCCGGACGCGATGGCCGGCGCCACCAGCCTGTCCGCCGCCCTGGCCTCCCAGCTCGATTGCGGCGCGCCGCGCGCCACCCGGGTGCTGGGCGGGCAGCCGGCGGCGTTGCTGGAGTGCCGCCGGCGCGTCGGCGGCTGGCCGGCCTTCGCCATGGCCGCGGAAAGCGGCGGCCGGGTCTGGCAGGCGGATGGCGTGCTGCCGGCGCTGCCGGCGGCCGAACGCGCCATCGGCGTGCTCTCCGGCCGGCTGGGCGCGGAGGCGGCGCCACTGCCCTCCGATGCCATCGACCAGATGGCGGCGCGCCTGGCGCGGGAGGCTTTCGCCACTGGCGATCTCGGCCGCTTCGAACAGCTGATGGCGGTGGGCCGGGACGCCAACCAGGCGGAACGCTTCGTCGCCGCCGAAACCGCCTATCGCGCCGCGCTCGCCTTGCAGGAACGGGTGCCGGGCGCCGATCCCTCCGGCCGCTTCACGCCGCTGGTGCTGCTGGCGCTGCAACTGTCCAACCAGGGGCGCTATCCGGAGGCGGAGGCGCTGCTGGCCCGCGCGGCGGAACTCGCGCCGCGCGCTGCGGACCCGATGGCGCCGGCCATGCTGGCGCATTACCAGGGGCTGCACCTTGCCAATCGCGGCCAGTACGCGGCGGCACTGGAACGGCTGGAGCGTGGCGCGGTGCTGTATACCGCGCTGGTCCCGCCGGAGCTGCGCAGCGGCCGCATCGCGCCGGCCGGCAGCGGGCCGGGCTTCGACCTGGGCGGCCTGGCGGTGGACCCGATCGCATCGCGCGCCCTGGTCGGGCTTGTGGAGGCAAGGCGCAACCGCGCCGCGGTGCTGCGCCGGCAGGGCCGCTACGCGGAATCCGCCGCAGAGGCCGAAGCCGCGCAATCCCTCGCGCGCGCGGCCCAGGGGGCGGAGGGTGCGGATCTGATCGCCGCGCGGCTGGCGCGGACGGATGGCGCGGCGGCGGCGGGCATCGGCCGCCTGGCCAGTGCCGATGCCAGCTTCGCCCGCGCCGCCGCCCGCTTCGCCCGCGGCGTGCCCCGCTCCCGCCCCTATGCCGAGACGCTGCTGCTGCGGGCGGCGCAGCGCCAGGGCGGCACCCCCGTGGCGGCGCTGTGCGAGGAGGCGGTGCTGGTGCTGCGCGCGCTGCGCGAGGGCACCACGGCGGAGCGTATCGCGCCCTGCCTCGATGCCTTCATCGCCCAGGGCGCCACCGATGCCGCCTTCGAGGCGGCGCAGCTGGCCCAGGGCAGCGTCACCACCACGCAGATCGCGAGCGCCGCGGCACGGCTGACGGCCGGGGCGCGTGACCCCGCGGTCGCCGCCGCGCTGCGCGCCAAGGATGAGGCGGAACGCGCGCTGGTCCAGTTGTATCGGGCGCGCGATGCCGCGGTGGCGGAAGGGGCGCCGGCTGCCGAACTGGCCGCCTTCGACCGCCGCATCGGGCAGGGCGCGGAGGAAGCCGCGCAGGCGGACGCCATCGTGCAGGCCGCCGCCCCCGGCTTCGCGCAGCTCGTGCAATCCGTGGCGAGCGCGGAGGAGGTGCTGGCGGCGCTGCGGCCGGGGGAGGCGCTGGCGCTCAGCACCATCCCGCCGCAGGGCCGGGGCTGGAGTTTTGTCCTGCTCGATGGCGCCATCACCGCGGCGCCCTTGGGCGCCGACGGCGCGGAGGTGGCGGCGCTGGTGGCGCGGGTGCGGGCGGGGGTGGAGGATGGCTCCGGCCGCCAGGCCTTCGATGCCAGCGCGGCGCATGAATTGTACCGGGCGCTGTTCGCCGGCGTTGCCGCGCCTTTGGGCCGCGCGACGGCGCTGGTGGCGGTGGCGGAGGGGCCGATGCTGTCGCTGCCCTATGGCATCCTGGTCACCGCGCCGCCGCCGCAGCCGCGCAGCCATGTCGGCGCGGCGTTCCTGCTGGACCGGCTGCCGATCTCCCACCTGCCGGCCCCGGCCAGCCTGGTGGCGCTGCGCCGCGTCGCACCCTCCCAGGCGCCGCGTCCCTGGATCGGTTTCGGCGCGCCGCGGCCGGTACCCGCCAGCTTTGCCGCGCGCAGCTTTCCGGCCGCACCGGAATGCGGCCAGGGGCTCGCCTCGCTGGAGGCGCTGCGCGGGGCGGAGGTGGAGTTGCAGGCGGCCGCCCTGGTCACCGGGTCACCCGCCACCGCGCGCCGCACCGGCGCGGCCTTCACCGCGGCGGCGGTGCGCCAAGCCGATCTGCGGTCCTACCGCACGGTGCATTTCGCAACGCATGGCGTGCTGCCGAGCGACCTGGCCTGCCTGACGGAGCCAGCCATCATCGCCTCCACCGCCGCTGCGGGCCCGGATGCGGCGCAGGCGCTGATCACCTCCGGCACCATCCTCGACCTGGAGCTGGATGCCAACCTGGTGCTGCTGTCGGCCTGCAATTCGGGCGGCGGCATCGCGGCGGGGGAGAGCCTGTCGACGCTCGCCCGCGCCTTCTTCTTCGCCGGCGCGCGGTCCCTGATGGTGACGCATTGGTACGTGGACGACATCGCCGCCGCCCGTGTCGGCGTGCTGACGCTGGAGGCGATGCAGAACGGCGATGCGCCGGCCGTTGCGCTGCGCAAGGCGCAGCTGGCGCAGAAGCAGGTGGGCGGTGGCGCGCATCCGGCGGAATGGGCGCCCTTCGCGGTGCTGGGGGCGCTTTAGGCGGCGATCTGCGCCGCCACCGCCTCCGCCACATCGCGGGTGCCGGAGCCGCCGAATTCGGCGGTGCGCAGGCCGTTGGCGAAGGCGGCATCCACCGCCGCCTCCAGCTCCGTCGCCGCATCGGACCAGGCCTGCCCTGCGCCGCGCGTGCCGAGCCAGTCCAGCATCAGCGCGGCCGAGAGCAGCATGGCGGTGGGGTTCGCCACACCCTTGCCGGCAATGTCCGGCCCGGTGCCGTGGCTCGGCTGGAACACCGCGTGCGTGTCACCGATATCGGCAGACGGCGCATAACCCATGCCGCCGATCAGCCCGGCGCCGAGGTCGGAGATGATGTCGCCGAACATGTTCTCCATCGGCAGCACGTCGAAATCCCAGGGCCTCCGCACCAGGTCGAGCGCCATCGCATCGATGTAGTGGTGGCCGGAGGGGACGTCGGGGAATTCGGCCGCCACTTCCTCGAAGATGCGGCGCATGAAGGCCATGCTGAGGAACACATTCGCCTTGTCCACCAGCGTCACCTTCTGCGGCCGGCGCAGCCGCTCCGCGCGGCGCTCCGCCAGGCGGAAGGAAAACCGCGCCAGGCGTTCGGTGGTGGCGCGGGTGATGACCATGGTGTCCCGCGCCTCACGATCCTCGATCATTTCGCCGCGGCCACGGGCCCAGAACAGGCCCTCCGTGCTCTCGCGCAGGATCACCAGGTCGATCTTCTCGGCACGCGGGTCACGCAGCGCCAGCGGCACGCCGGGGATGGCGCGGATCGGGCGGACGCC
>NZ_JAUYTS010000205.1 GCF_030695085.1 Falsiroseomonas sp.
GCCGGCGCACCTGGCGCGGCACCGCCACCGGCACCACCGGCTCCGCCACCTGCACCGTGCTGCCGGAGACCAGGCGCAGCGCGCCGGAGGAGACGGCCCGCTCACCCGGCCGCATCCCGCGCAACACCACCGCCTGCTGCCCGGCAATGGTACCGAGCGTCAGCGGCCGCTGTTCCACGGTGTTGTCGTCGCGCACCACGAAGGCGAAGGGCCCCTGCGGCCCGCGCTGCACGGCCACCAGCGGCAGCACCACCACATCCCGCAGGGTTGCCACCTGGATGCGCGTATTGACGAAGGCGCCCGGCCACAGGCGCAGATCGGCATTGTCGAATTCCGCCTTCAGCCGGATGGTGCCGGTGCTGGCATCCACCTGGTTGTCCACTGTCACTAGGCGGCCGATCGGGTTGGGCAGCGGCGCGCTGCCATCCAGCCGCGGCGGCGCCGATTCGGCCAGCCGGGCTTCCACCGGCACCGCACCGGCCTGCAACGCCTCCATCACCTCCGGCAGGGTCTGCTGCGGCAGGGTGAAGTTCACCGCGACGGGGCGAAGCTGCGTCACCACCACGATGCCCGTGGTGCTGCTGGACTGCACGAAATTGCCCACATCCACCTGCCGCAGCCCGATGCGGCCATCGATCGGGGACCGGATGGTGGTGTCGTCCAGCTGCGCCTGGGCGTTGTCGATCGTCGCCTGGTCGAATTGCAACTGCGCTTCCAGCTGCGCCACCGTGGCGCGCTGCGTATCCAGCACCTGCTGGGATGTGCCGCTGCTGCGGGCGAGCTGGATGTAGCGCTGCAGGTCGCGCTGGGCATTGGCCAATTGCGCCTGGCGCTGCGCCCGCGTCGCCACCGCCTGGTCCAGCGCCGCCTGGTAGCTGCGCGCATCGATCCGCACCAGCACCTCGCCCGCCGTCACGTCCTGCCCTTCCCGGAACAGGATCTCGGTGATGCGGCCGGAGACCTGCGGCACGATGGTCACGGTGCTGGAGGCCTGCACGGTGCCCAGCGCATCGAGCATGATCGGCAGGTTCTCCACCGTCGCGGTCGCGGCGGTGACCGGGATGGCCGGTCCGCCGATGCCACGGCGTGGCCCGGCCGGTGCGGTGGTGCTGGTGGTGCCACCGAACCAGCCCTGCTGCCAGCCATACCAGCCCCCGGCGCCGGCCAGCAGCAGCAGCCCGAGCCAGACCCAGACCGTGCGGCGCCTGCGCCGGGGTGCTGCGGGCTGGGAGGCCTTGGGGATTTCCGCCTGGGGCGGCCGGGGAAGATCGTTCATCGCGCCACGCTCGCTCCGCCGCCGGGGGCCGCCTGTTGGGCAGATGGTGCGGCCGCGAGGGCGGCATAGGTCCAGCCGCCTCCCAAGGCCGTGAATAGCGCGGCGGCAGCCTGCAGCCGGTCGCCCAGCGCCTGGGCCACGGCGTTGCGGGCGCTGAACAGGCTGGACTGCACGCTCAGCACCGTCAGCAAATCCACCGTGCCAGCCTGCAACTGTGCCTCCGCGATGGCATAGGCGCGCTGCGCCGCTTCCGCCCGCACGCGTTGCAATTGCACTGATTCACTGGTGCGGCGCAGTGCGGACAGGCTGGTCTCGGTATCCTGCAGCGCCACCAGGATGGTGCGCTGATACTCCGCCAGCAGCTCCGCCTGGCGGGCGCTGAACTGCTCCACCTGGGCGCGCAGTGATCCGGCATTGAAGATCGGCGCGGTGATGCCGGCGGCCAGGCTGTAGACGGTGGAGCCCGGTCGCAGCAGCGTCTCCAGCGCCAGGCTCTGCAACCCGCCGCTGCCAGTCAGCGCGATGGTCGGGAACAGCGCGGCGCGGGCGGCGGCGACATTGGCGTTGGCGGCGGCGAGGTTGGCCTCGGCCAGTTGCACATCCGGGCGCCGCGCCAGCACCTCGGAGGGCAGGCCCGGCTCGATCACCGGCACGACGATCTCCTCCAGCCGCACGGCGCGGATATCGATCTCGCCCGGCGCCACGCCGGTCAGCGTGCCGAGGGCGAAGCTGTTCTGTTCGGCAATCTGCTGCAGCGGCGGGATGGCGGCGCGCTGCTGCGCCACCGCGGTTTCCTGCTGCGCCACATCGAGGCCGGTGGCGGTACCGACGGCCACCCGCTGGCGCAGGATGGAGAGGTTGCGGGTCGCGACCTCCAGGTTGCCGCGCTGGATCTCAAGCTGTTCCTGCGCGCCGAGCACGTTGAACAGCGCATTCGCCACCGCCGATTGCGTGCTGAGTGCGGTGACGCCGATGGCAAAGCGCGCGGCGGTGGCGGAAGACCGGGCGCTTTCCAGGATCGCCCGGTTGCGGCCCCAGAAATCCACCTCGTAGCTGGCGGAGAAGCCCGTATCGAAGCGATTGCCCGCGCTGCCGGCGGCATTCAGGTTGCGGCTGGTGCCCCGCGCGCGGCCGGCGGAGGCATCCGCATCCACCCTGGGCAGCAGCGAGGCGCCGGAAATCCGCACCTCCGCATCCGCCTGGCGCAGCCGCGCCACGGCGATGGCCAGATCCAGGTTCCCGGCCATGGCGGCGCGCATCAGCGCATCCAGCTGCGGTGTGCGGAAGGCCTGCCACCAGCTGGCATCCGGCCAGCGCATCGCGCCCGGCACCGGCTCCGCATTCGCCGCCCGGAACAGCGTGGGCAGCCGCAGCCCGGAGCTGGCGGGGTCGATCCGCGCGCTACAGGCACCGGCCAGACCCCCCAGGCCGAGCAGGGCAGAGGCACGGATCAGGCTGCGGCGGGCGGCGGGGAGGGAGGACATGCGGGGGAGTATGGACCTTGGCTGTGACGCCGGGGAGGCAGCGCCCCTGTTCTTTGGTCCCACCCGGGCGCCGGGGCCACCTTCTTTTGGCTACGAAGCGTTGCGGGGCGTAATCATGCGTCAGGCGACAGGCCCGCGGGGCGGACCTGGGTGCCCGGTGAGACCAACCGCGGCGCAGCGGAACGCGACCTTGCCCCGGGGGCGGCCCCCGGCCCTGCCGGGCGCCCCCCGCCCCTTTCAGGCCAGCTTCTCGGTCGAGACCGCATGCAGCGCCTGCCCGGTCTCGGCGAAGGCGGTGATGTTGCCGATGGTGGTCTCGGCGATCGCCGTCAGCGCCTCCGTCGTGAAGAAGGCCTGGTGTGCGGTGACCAGCACATTGGGGAAGGTCAGCAGCCGGGCGAAGATGTCGTCCTGCAGCATCTGGCCGGACAGATCCTCGAAGAACAGGTCGGCCTCCTCCTCATAGACATCGAGGCCGAGCAGGCCGATGGCGCCGGATTTCAGCCCGGCGATCACGGCGCGGGTATCGACGATGGCGCCGCGGCTGGTGTTGATCAGCATGGCGCCGCGCCGCATCTGCGCGATCGCGGCCGCATCGATCATATGATGCGTCGCCGGCGTCAGCGGGCAATGCAGCGTGACGATGTCGGACCGCGCCAGCAGCGTCGGCACATCGACATATTCGAGACCCAGCGCGGCACCTTCCTCGGCCGGGTAGGGGTCATGCGCCAGCAGCCGGCAGCCAAAGCCGCGAAGGATGCGCGCCACCGCCAGGCCGATGCGCCCGGTGCCGACGATGCCGGCGGTGCGGCCGTGCATGTCGAAGCCGAGCAGCCCGTCGAGTGCGAAGTTTCCCTCCCGCACGCGGGCGTAGGCGCGGTGGATGTGGCGGTTCAGCGACAGCATCATCGCCACCGTATGCTCCGCCACCGATTCCGGCGAATAGGCTGGCACCCGCGCCACGGTGATGCCGAGGCGTTGTGCCGCCACAAGATCCACATTGTTGAAGCCGGCCGAACGCAGTGCCAGGATGCGGATGCCGCGGCCGGCGAGATCAACCAGCACCGCGGCATCGGCCTGGTCGTTGACGAAGGCGCAGACCGCCTGCGCACCATTCGCCAGCGCCGCGGTTTCCGGCGACAACCGTGCTTCCAGATAGGTGAGGACATGCGGCGAGCCGCACGCGGCATTGGCGGCGTCGAGAAACTGGCGGTCATAAGGCTTGGCGCTGAAAACAACGATCTGCATGAATATCTCCGGCTGGGGCTGGTTCAGCCCGGTTGGCGCAGCGTCATGGTGTCGCAGGGCAGGGTGGCCAGCAGGCGTTTGGCGGTGCTGCCGACCAGAAAACGAGCGAGGCCGCTGCGGCCCTGCGTGCCGAGTACCACGAGCGGGATGTCGCGTGCCTGTACGTAATCCGCGATCAGCGCGCCAGCCTCGCCATATTCCACCAGCGGCGTGACACGCGCGCGCCAGCCCGGCGGCGCCTGCACATGCTGCAGAAACGCCTCCAGCTCCGCCACTGCCAGGCTGTGCATCTCCCCCCGGCTGGCGTCGTGGCCGACGAAGCCCTCGAAGGGTATCTGGTAGGCGTGGAACACCGTGATGCGGGCCTCGGGGAACAGATGCAGCGCCGCCTGAAGCGCCTGGCGCGCGGATTCGGAGAAATCGGTCGCCACCAGGATCTCCGCATAGGCGCCGCGCGGCCTTCCTTTCACCACCAGCACCGGCACCGGGGCCTGGCTGACCAGCTGGTCGACGATCGCGCCCAGCGCGGCGCGGCCCAGCATCTCGTTCCGCGCCACGCCGGTGACGATCAGCCCGGCCTCCTGCGCTGTGGCCTGGGCGAGAATGGTCTCCGCCGCATCGCCGCGCGCCAGAATCACCTCGCACGCGGTGCCGTGGCCTGCCAGATCGGTGCGGATCTGCCGCTCTGCCCGCGCCTCGGTGCCGGCTGGGTCGCGGCGCCAGGATGGCAGGTCGGGCGGGCCCTCGTTCGGCATCACATACAGGATGCAGAGCTTCGCCCCCCAGCCCTTTGCCAGCAGCATGGCGCGGTGCTGCGCACGGTCGCAGCGGCTGCTGAGGTCGGTCGCCAACAGGATGGTGCGGGGTTGGGTGGTGGGCATGGGGATTCCTCGCGGGGGCTTCGGCGCAGCATTGACCGGATGGGCGGGTCCGCACATTGACGAAAATCAACGCGCTGGCGCGTCATGCCGCGCAGCTTGCCGCCAGGCCGGGCCGCGGAGTCGCGGGGTGCCAGGCGCCTTTGGGCAGGGTATCGGTAACCTCTCGCCCGGCCGGGCGGGTAATATGCGGGAAGAACGCCGGATGATCATGACGCGGGCCGCTTCTGGTGCCCCGATGGGGCGCCGCTAGGGATGGGGCAGGCCGCTGCCGCCTTGCTGCCGATCGGGCTGGTCGTGCTGCTGATGGCCGGGCTGGGCTGGGGCGCCGTGACGGCCGGGCTGGCGGGCGGCGCGGCCGCCCTGCCGGTGGCGCTGCTGGTGTTCGGCTGGCAGGGGCCGGAAGCCGCCGGCGGGACCGTTGGCGCCCTGGGCGGCGTGGCGGCGGAGGCCGGGTTTTCCACCCTGACCATCATCTGGGTGGTGGCGCCTGCGCTGATGCTGCACGAATGGCAGCAGGCCAATGGCGGCACGGAAACCCTGCGCCGCGCGCTGCTGCGGCTTTCGGCGGATCGCGGCGTGACGGCGCTGCTGGTGGCCTGGTTCTTCGCCCTGTTCGCGGAAGGCGCGGCCGGCTTCGGCACGCCGGTGGTGCTGGCGGCACCGATCCTGGTCGGGCTGGGCTTCCCCCCGGCCCAGGCGGTGGCCATGGCGCTGGTGGGCCATGCGGTGGGCGTGTCCTTCGGCGCGGTCGGCACCCCGGTGGTGCCGCAGGTGGCGGCCAGCGGGCTGGACCCGCTGGCGCTGTCCGGCGCCACGGCGCTGCTGCACGCGGCCTGCGGCTGGACCATGGCGCTGTCGCTGCGCCACATGGCGGGCGCGGCCAGCCTGCGCCTGGCGCTCGGCGCGGCCTTCGCCTTCCTGCTGCCCTTCACCGCCATCGCCATCTTCGTCGGCCCGGAACTGCCGACGCTGGGGGGCGCGCTGATCGGCGGCCTCGCCTTCGCCGCCGCGCTGCCGCGCCGCCCACCGGCCGAGGCCACGGAGTCTGGGTCCAAGGAATCTGGGCCCAGCGGCCGTGAATTGCTGCGTGCGGCGCTGCCCTACCTGCTGCTGCTCGGGCTGATCCTGGCGACGCGGCTGCTGCCGCCGCTACGCCAGGCGCTGGCCGGCGTCACGCTGGACTGGTCGCTGGCCGATGGCGCCTTCAGCGGCAGCGTCGCGCCGCTGTACCACCCGGGCACGCTGCTGCTGGCCAGCCTGGCCCTGGCCGCGATCTGGCGGCGCCGGCGCCCGGCGGAACTGGCGCAGGCGGCCGGGCGCGCGCTGGCGCGGCTGCCGGCGGTGTTGCTGGCGCTGCTGCTGATGCTGTGTCTGGCGCGGCTGATGGTGCATTCCGGCATGATCGCATCCCTGGCGCAGGCCGCGGCGGCGCTGGCTGGCCAGGGCTGGCCGGTATTCGCGGCGGCCACCGGCGCGCTCGGCACCTTCGTCACCGGCTCCGCCACCGCATCGAACATCCTGTTGACGGATTTTCAGATCGCCACCGCCACGGCGCTCTCCCTGCCGGTGCTGCCGCTGCTGGCCGCGCAGGGCTTTGGCGCGGCCATCGGCAACATCATCTGCCCGCACAATATCGTGGCCGGCGGCGCCACGGTTGGCCTCGGCGGGCGGGAGGGGGAGGTGCTGCGCCGCACCCTGCCGGCGGCCGCGCTGGTGGTGGCGCTCGGCGGGGTGCTGACCCTGGTGGCGGTGCTGGCCTGGCCCGGCTGAGCCCCCACCCTCGCGCCCACGGCCCGATTGAGGCAGGCTATCCGCATGGCAACCGACCCCCTGATCACCACCCTCACCGCCAACCCTTCCGTCGATCTCGCCTGCGAGGCGGAGGCGGTGCGCCCGGTGCGGAAGATCCGCACCACCAATGAACGCTTCGATCCCGGCGGCGGCGGCGTGAATGTCGCCCGCGTGGTGCGCGAACTGGGCGGGGCGACGCTGGCCGTGGTGCTGGCCGGCGGCGTCACCGGCCGCTTCATCGAGGAATTGATCGATGCGGCAGGCGTGCCGCGCCGGACCGTGGAGATCACCGGCCGCACCCGCATCAGCCATATCGTGCAGGATACCTCCAGCGGCCTGGAATATCGCTTTGTGCCGGAAGGGCCGGAGGTGACGGAAGCCGAGTGGCGCGCAGCCCTCGCCGCGCTGGCCGAGGCGGGTGGCGACTGGCTGGTGCTCAGCGGCAGCCTGCCGCGCGGCATGCCGGAGGATTTCTTCGCGATCGCCGCGGCGGAGGCCCGCGCCCGCGGCCAGCGCGTGGTGGTGGACAGTTCCGGCGCCCCGCTGCGCGCTGCCGTGGCGGCCGGTGGGCTCGACCTCATCAAGCCCAGCCTGGGGGAGTTC
Organism: Falsiroseomonas sp.; assembly: GCF_030695085.1. Taxonomy (GTDB): domain Bacteria; phylum Pseudomonadota; class Alphaproteobacteria; order Acetobacterales; family Acetobacteraceae; genus Falsiroseomonas. Next base: position 7,284 of record NZ_JAUYTS010000205.1, read on the forward strand.
GAGGCGCTGGTCGGCCGCAAATTGCCGGAATCGGCGGAACAGGAGGCAGCGGCGCTGCAACTCGCGCAATCCGGCGCGGCGCGGCTGGTGGCGGTGACCTTGGGCCATCGCGGCGCGGTGCTGGCGAGCGCGGCGCGGGTGTGGCGGCTGCCCGCGCCGGATGTGCCGGTGCGGGGCGCCGCCGGGGCGGGTGACAGCTTCGTCGCCGCCATGACCCTGGCACTGGCGCGCGGCGCGACGGCGGAGGATGCCTTCGCCTGGGGCAGCGCCGCGGGTGGCGCGACCGTGGCGCAATCCGGCACCGCGCATGCCCAGCGGGCGGAGGTGGAGGCGCTGTTCCGGCAGATGCGCCCGTTGCTGAACCGCGCCGCCGCCTGAAGCCGGCTGCTGCTATTCTGCCGCCGCCGACGCCAAAGTAGCGGACCAGCCGATGCGCTGCACGTTCGGCGCTGGCTCTGTCGCTTCAGCGTCCTCCGCCGCGCCTGCGTCATCAAGCACGAACACCGCCTCCAGATGCAGGGGCGCGTTTAGTCCGGCCATGGTCCAGCGCATGCGGTGCTGCACCAGATTGAGGCCCCATCGCGTCTCAATGGTACGTTCCTCCACTGTCGGCGGACCGTGGCGTTCCCTGGCCGCCTGACGGAGCGCGGCGAGCGACATCGGGGCTTCCGGCAGGCTGGTGTGCCAAGCGGCCATGACCAGGGCCTCCGCGCCGGTGCCGCGGCTGGCCAGACGCAGGCCGGGGCAGAGCAGCCAGACGGCCTGCGGGCTGCAGAGGTCCCCGGCCGGCACCGCAAGGTGGAGAGTCAGGCCGCCGGGAAGGGGCATTTGGCCTGCCAAGTGCAGGTTCGGCATGGCCGCCAGCGCATCCCGCACCAGCATGGCCGATCGCGCGCCCCGTACCGGCACGGGCGGCAGCGCGTCTTGCACGAGCACGGGCGGCAGCGCGTCTTGCACCAGCACAGGGGGCGGTGGTGGATGCTCAGGCGTCGTCGCCTGCGCGTCGCCGCCAAACGGGATAAGAACCGCAAGGAGGTGGGCAGTTCCGACGGACAGAAGCCGTCTACGAGCGGCTGACGTCATTTTTTAGCTCACGCTAGAAAAGTGTAACTCGGAGCATCTCAGCAAATTGTTTCGAGAAAGTAAACGTGGCTTGGGAGCATCGTGGCTCGACTATCCCATTGTGGGAGAGGGGCGTTGCCTTACGCTTAAAGAACATTTACAAAAACAGGGTTATCGACGGGGTGGGGGATGACTCACATTCAAGTCAATCCGCGCCGAGTGGCCGTGGCCCATGGTCGCCGCGGTTGGGCTGGGCTGGTGATCGGCCTCGGGGTGTCGCAGCCGGGACTTGCGCAGCAAGCCGCGCCGCCTTCCCAACATATCTCGCTGCCGCCGCCCGCGGGCGCGCGCCAGAAGGCGGAGAGAGACCAGGCGGATTGGGCCAATTTTCGCGGTCGCTGGGTCCAGCGCGACGGCCGGGTGACCGATTCGGGCAATCGCAACGTCTCGCACAGTGAGGGGCAGGGCACCGGGCTGATCTTCGCGGCGCGGCACCATGACCGTGCGAGCTTCGATCGCATTCTCGCCTGGACCCAGGGCGCGCTGCGGCGGCCCAGCGATGCGCTGTATGCCTGGCGCTACACACCCGGCGCGGCTGTGCCGGTCGATGACCCGAACAATGCCAGCGACGGTGACCTGCTGATCGCCTGGGGCCTGCTGCTGGGACATGAGCGCTGGGGCGACCCGAACCACAAGGCCTTGGCCGGGCAGATCGCCCGGGACCTGCTGCGCCTGTGCACCCTTTCCACCGGATCCACTTCTGCGGGCGCCGACCGGCTGCTGCTGCCCGGCGCCTTCGGCTTCGTCCATGCCGACCACATCGTGGTGAACCCGTCCTACTGGCTGTTCGGCGCCTTGCGGGCGCTGGACCGCGCCTTCCCCGATCCCGCCTGGGACGCGCTGTGCCGCGGCGGTCTGCGCATGCTGCAGCAGGCGCGCTTCGGCCGCTGGGGCCTGCCGCCGGATTGGCTCCGCCTGCCGCGGGATGGCCGCAGCCCAACCCCGGCCAGCCCCTGGCCGTCGCGATTTTCCTGGGATGCGGTGCGGGTGCCACTGCACCTGATCTGGGGCGCCCATCTGCGGGAGCCGGCCCTGCGGGCCTGCGCCGATTTCTGGGGCGATCCTGGCTGGCGCCAGATGCCGGCCTGGGTGGATCTGCGCACGGGCGCGACAGCGCCTTATGCTGCCACGGCCGGTATCCAGGCGGTGGCCCAGCTCACCATGGCGGCCCAGGCCGGCTCCGGGCGGGTCGAGGCGCTGCCACGGGTGCCCGACGCGACCGACTACTACGCCGCCAAGCTGGTGCTGATGGCCCATTACGCCTGGGATGAGCGGGGCCTCGACATGTCGGATGAGCCGCGCATGCGGCTGGACCAGCGCAGGGGCTGAAGCCCAACCCCCCGGCCGGGCCGCCGTTTTGCCCGGTTTGGGAACGCTTCGTTCATCGGGCTGCCGCATGCTGGCTTCCGATGCTCAACATGCGATCGACCGTCGAGGGTTTCGCGGCCAACCTGCCGGAACGGCAGGCCAGCTTTGCGGAGCGCGGCTGCGCGGTGTCCTTCACCGCGCCGATGCTGTCCGGCGCCCGGCTGCGGCGGGTTTCGTGTGGGCCGGCCGAAATAGTGCTGCCGGCGCTGAGTGGCCGCGGCGTCTATGTCATGGGCTGGGACGCCTGCCTGCTGCATTGCGCGCCCTCGCTGCATGACCGGCAGCTTTGGGACCGGATCGCATCCCACGAACGGCCGACGCCCGCCCTGGTGCGCGCCGCGGCGCGGGAGGTTGCCCGGGGCGGCTATGCAGGCCGCGCGGCGAAGGCCGCAGTCCTGGTTGCCATTCGGCAGCAGGAGGCTGTGCGCGATGCGCTGCGCAACAGCTTGGCGGCGCGCTTGCGGCCCATCGGCCCTGGCGCGGCCGAACTGGTGGCGCCGATGGTGGCGATCCTGGCGCAGACCGGCACCGGGCCGGGCCAGCTTTCGGATTGCGAACCTTCGGCCGCGATGCCCCAGGCCATCGTCGCGCTGGAAGCCTTTTGCGGCAGCATCGCGGCGTGGAGCCAGGTGGCGCGGACCCCGACGGAGCAACGTGGCGCTGCCATCCTGCTGGGCGCCGCGCGACTGACGCTGCTGCTTGCGGATGCGTCCCTGCAGGCGCTCTGGTGCCTTGTCGCCGACCTGTTGGACCGGTTGGTGCGCGGCGAGGCGCGGCAGGAGGAGGTTCTGCCCCTGCTGGCGGAACTGGCGTCCCGGGTGGAGTGGGTGCTGGATGGCTGGAGCATGATCGAGACGCTGTGGGCCGCTGCCGGCCCGGCCGGACGCGGCGCGGTGCTGCCGGAGGTGGTGTCCCTGCTGCCGGTGCCGCCGCTGGAGACCGAGCACTGGCCCGGCGCGCGCCCCGACTGGGACACGCTGCTCCGCACCCGGCGCCTGGTGCGCCCAAGCCCGGCCTGGGGCAGCGGCAGCCAGGTGGATCTGGCAGAGCGGAACGAGGGCTTGAGGTGCCTCGCGCCATGAGCCTGCTCGGCGGCCAGGCCCGCCAGCTGCGCCTGGCGCTGCTGCAGGCGCCGGATCACTCGCTGGGGCGGGTGGTCGCCATGCTGGATGGCCTGCAGGACCGCAGCGTGATCGACCAGGTGCTGGACAGCGTGCGGCCGCGGCTGCGGCGCCTGGCGCCGGCACGGCCGCTGCGCCTGTCCCGGCTGCTGTTCCTGCCGCTGGACACGGTGATCGACCCGCCATCCGGTTGGCGGCCCGGGTCGCAGCGCATTCCGCGCAGCGCCATCGCCCCGATCGCCGACCTGGTCAGCGCGACCCTGCCCAGGCTGGCGGAGGAGATCGCGGCCGCCGCCCTGGGCCATAGCCATGAGGACCATGCCGTCGTCGCCGCCCTCGGCGCCCGGCTTTGGCCCGCGGCTGGCGTGCTGGCCCATACGCAGATGCCGCGTGGCTGGGTGGCGGCCGGCCTGCCGGCTTCGGCGGCGGCGCCGGTCCTGGGCCTTTGCACGGCCATCTGGCGCCACGCCGTGCCGCTGTGGCAGGCGCGGGCGGCCGCCCTGGCCGGCACGACGGATGCGCTGGCGCTGGCACGGGCGGCGCTTGCCCCGCTGGTCGCCGAGGGTGCCGGGCCGCTCGCGGCCGGGTTGACCCTGCTGCTGCGCGCGTCGCTCACGCCCGGGCAGGTTGCGACGCTCGCGGCCAGCCTGTCGGCACAGATCCATCCGCTGGCGGAGCGGGAACTGACCAGCATGCTGGCAGAAAATGCCGCGGCGGTGGCCGCCGCGACAACCGCCGGCGAGATGGCGAAGGCCGCGGCGCTGCTCGCGCGCCGCCTCGCGGATCTGGACGTTTCCGACAATGCGGCGGTGCGGGAGGCGCGCCGGCGGCAGGCGGCCACCCTGCGGCGCGATACCAGCCAGTCCTGCCACGCGCATTTCGCCGGCGCGCTGGTGGAACGGCTGCTCATGCCGGCCGCCACCGCCGCCGCCGGGCCACCGGCCGAGGATGCGGTGGTGACGATGCTGGAATCGGCGGCACGCGACCTGCGGCGGCTGGAAGCGGTGGGTCGCCGGCTTGGCCAGGAAAGCACCTTCGACAGCACATTGCGCGACGCCGTCGCGCAACTCCGGCGCCTGGCGGCGACACCCGGTGGCCTGGAGCGCATCGACATCGCGCGCCTCATCGAAATCCTGGCCGGACCCGAGGCGGCGCTGGCGACCCTGGAGCCGGCAAAGCCGGAGCCCGCAAAGCTGGAGCCGGCGATCGCCCAGCGGTGAAGCGCCCCGCCCAGCGCGGGTGCCGCCTGGCGGCGGTGCACGGCGCGCGGGCCAGCGGTTGAAACGGGCCAGCGGCTGAACGGTCCGGCCCGCGCCGGCCGCCGGGTGGTCAGGCCGGCTGGCCCTCATGCGTCTCGCTGCCGGCGCGCCAGCGATGGGTGGAGGCGCCGAAGGCGACCATCTGGCCGGCCTCGTCGAATACCTCCGTCCGGCAGAAGAAGATGTTGCGGCCACGCTGCGCCACCTTGCCTTCGGCAATCAGCCGCCCGCCCTTCACCTGGCCGGTGAATCGGCAATCCAGGTCCAGCGTCACCGCCTTGCGGACATTGCCGGGCACGCTGCACCACAGCCCGGCATAGCCGGCCGCCTGGTCGATCATCGACAGGATCAGCCCGCCATGAATGATGCCCGACCGGTTGCGATGCGCATCGCCGGCGATGCAGGCGAGGCGGGCCAGGCCCTCCTCCCAGTGTACCAGGGTCAGGCCAAGCAGCGCATGATAGGCTGCGCCATCCGGATCGAGGTCGGGACCAAGGGCGAGGGCAGGTGGGGTCTGGGTCATGCCCCCCGGATGCCCATCCCGCGCCGCCCGGTCAACCTGTCGCATGAGGAAGCTGCCATGACCGAACCCTGGCCCGCAGACCTGCCGCGGCAGGTGGAGTTCGACGCCGCCGGGGATGTGGTGCTCACCGCGCCCCAGGCGGCGGCGCTGCTCGGGGTGGAACTGGAGTCCTTCCTGGCCGATCTGCGGGCCGGGCATGTCTATTCCGTGGTGGAGCGGGGCGAGGGGGCCGATGCCGGCCGCCTGCGCCTGACGCTGCACCGCCGCGCGACGCAGCGCCGGCTGCTGGTGGAGGCCGGGACCGGGCGGGTGATCGGGCCGGGGTGAGGCCGCCCGATCAGCCGATCTGGAGGTTCTGCAACGCCTCCTCCAGTTCCGCGAAGCTTGGCATGGAATGGCTGGGTGCGGTCTTGCGCCCAGCCTCCACCGCCACCTGCGGCGCATTGCCGTGCAGATGCGCCACCAGCACGGCGCGGATCACCTCGTAGTATTTGCAATCCTCCTCGATCACGCCGTTCAGCCGCGTCGCCATCGGGCCCATCACGCCATAGGCCAGCAGGATGCCGAGGAAGGTGCCGACCAGCGCGCCGCCGATCATGCCGCCGAGCACCGCCGGCGGGCTGTCGATCGAGGCCATCGTCTTGATGACGCCGAGCACGGCCGCGATGATGCCGAGCGCGGGCAGCGCATCCGCCGTGGTCTGGAAGGTGTGCGCCACATGCAGCTCCTCCGCCCGCACCTTCTTCAGCTCCTTGGACATGATGTCTTCGATCTGATGCGGGTCGTCGGCATTCATGCCGACCATGCGCAGGTAGTCGCAGATCATCGCCAGCGCGGTCTTGTCCGCCATGATCTTCGGGAATTTCTGGAAGGCCGGGCTTTCGGAGGGTTTCTCGATATGCGCCTCCAGCGCCATCGCGCCCTTGGTCTGCGCCAGGCGCACGAACCAGTACAGCAGCGACAGCAGATCGACGTATTCGTGCTTGTGGAAGCGTTCCCCCTTGATGATCTTGCCGAAGCCGCCGAGCGTGTGCTTCACGCCATGCATGCTGTTGCCCATGATCAGGGCGCCCACGGCCGCACCGCCGATCATCATCATCTCATAGGGCAGCGACTTCAGGATGATGCCGAACTTGCCGCCGGAGATCATGTAGCCGCCGAACACCATGGCCAGCAGGAAGACCAGGCCGCCGATCGTGGTCATGGCGCGGTGGTCCTTGCTGGCCGCGGCGGCGGCTGCTGCTGGGGCGCAGGCGTGGTGGGCGCTGGATCACGCAGCAGGGTGATGGAGACGCGGCGGTTGGCCGCGGCGTTCGGCGTCTCCGGCACCAGCAGGTCACGCTCCGCATTGCCGGTGACGCTGCGGATGCGCGCTTCCACCAGCCCCGCCTCCGTCAGCAGGCGCCGCGTCGCATTGGCGCGTTCCGCCGACAGGTCCCAGTTGGAACGGTCGCCGCCGCCACGGAACGGCGTTGCATCCGTATGGCCGGCGATGGCGATGCGGTGCGGCAGGCGGTTGATCACCTGCGCGACGCGCGCCAGCAATTGCCGGGCCCGGTCATTCGGCGCGCTGCCGCCGAGCGCGAACATCGGCTGCCCCTCGGCATCCACCAACTGGATCCGCAGGCCTTCCTGCACCTGTTCCACCATCATCTGCTTGGCGAGTTCCGCCAGCAGCGGGTCCTCTGCCACCGCGGCCCGAATCTCCTCCGCCGCGCGCTCGAATTCGGCGCGTTCGCGGCGTTCATGCTCGGCGCGCAGCGCGGCATCGGACAGGGCACGCGCCTCCGCCTCCTGCCGCTCGGCCTCGATCCGGGCCTGGCGGGCTTCCTCGCGCGGGTCGGCATCGCCGGGCGGCTGGTCGGCGCGGGCCTGGCGGGTGCGGCGCGGCGCGGCCTCCTCGTCATCGCCTTCCGGGCCTTCCCGCATCGGCACGGGGCGGGCGACGGTGGGGACATCCTCCTCCACCTCCACATCCTCCAACACCGGCAGCGGGCCGAATTGCAGGCGGATGGCGCCGGCATTCTGGGTGACCTGGGCGGTCTCGTTCGGCGTGCGGCCGCCGAAGGGCTGGCCGCTGCCGGTCTGGTTCTGGCCCATCACGTTGGTCGGCGCGAAATAGTCGGCCAGCCCCCGGCGCTGTTCCTCCGTGGTGGCGTTCAGCAGCCACATCAGCAGGAAGAAGGCCATCATCGCCGTCACGAAATCGGCGTAGGCCACCTTCCAGGCGCCGCCATGGTGCCCGTGCTCGCCTTCCTCGATGCGCTTGATGACGATCGTCGCGCCGTTCTTGCCGCCCTTGGCCATGGATCTCCGTGCAGCCCCCGCGCGCCCCTCATGGGCGGGCCTGGACGAGGAGATAGCGCGTGGCGGTTAAGGGACCGTTTGAGAACGCCGGCGGGCCGGCGTCACGGGCGTTTTCGCCCCGGGGTGTGGCCGGGCCGGAAATCCCTTCCGCGCCGCCGGCCGCGGGCTCTAGACCCGGCGTGCCGGGTCGAAGCGCCAGGGGCTCGCGCCATCCTCATTGGGGTCGAGGTTCAGCCGGTGTTCCAGCGGCGGGAAGGCGCGGCTGCGGCAATCGGCGCGGTCGCACAGCCGGCAGGACAGGCCGATGCCGACGGCCGCGCGCGCCAGGTCCAGCCCATCCGCATAGACCACCTCCGCGGCACGGGACAGGTCGCAGCCCATCGCCACCACATGCATCGGCGCCGGTTCCCCCCAATGCGTGGTCGGCGCCACGATGGTCCGCGCGAAGCACAGGAAGGCCGCGCCATCCGGCAGCATCGCCACCTGCACCCGTGTCATGGCCGGCGTGGCGAAGGCCTGATGGACGATCCATTTCGGGCAGGACCCGCCGAAGCGGGCGAAGGGGAAGCCGGCGGCGGAGAAGCGCTTGTCCACATTCCCCGCCGGGTCCACCCGCAGGAAGAAGAACGGCACGCCGCGCGCATCCGCCCGCTGCAGGGTGGAAAGCCGGTGCGCCGCCTGTTCGAAGGAAACCCCGAAGCGCGCCGCCAGCGCCTCCACCTCATGCCGCAGCGTGCGGGCGGCCGAGAGATAGGCGGCATAGGGCATCAGCAGCGCGGCGGCGGCGTAGTTCAGCAGGCCGATGCGGACCAGCGCGATGGCCTCCGCGCTGGAAAGCTGGGCCGGGGCGATCACCGCCTCCACCGCTTCCCGCGCCTCCAGCAGCATCAGCTGGAATGCCATCTGGAAGCCGCGGCTTTCGCGCGGCAGCGTCTCCGACAGATCGAGGCGGCGCAGTGCCGGATCGTAGCGCCGCAGCGCGCCGTCGAGCGGCCCGACCGAGACGGTGACGCCATGGGTGCGGCGCAGCCTCTCGGCCACCGCGTGGTTCATCTCCGCCGGCACCGCGCGCAGTTCGCCGCCGAGGGTCTCGGCCACCCGTTCCAGTTCGGCGAAATGGTTGGCGCGGTCGTGGAAGAAGTCGCGCGCCTCCTCATTCGGCAGCAGCAGCCGGCGGCCGGAGGGCAGCGCGATGCCTGACGCATCCTCCCGCGCCACGCGCCAGGCGCGATACAGCGCCAGCACGGCGCGGGCGGCCTGTGGCGCGCTGCCGGCGAGCGTCGCGATCTCCGCCTCCGGCACCTCCGCCAGCCCCAGCAGCGGGTCCGACAGCACCTCCCGCAGCCCCGCCTCCGCCTGCCGTTCCTCGGTGCCGGAGAGCGCGGCGAGGTCCAGCGCCAGCACCTGGCCGAGCTTGATCAGCAGGCTGGCGGTGACCGGGCGCTGATCGTGCTCGATCAGGTTCAGGTAGCTGGCGGAAATGCCAAGGCGGATCGCCAGCGCCTGCTGCGTCATGCGCTGTTCGGCGCGCAGGCGGCGGATGGTGCGGCCGATCAGGGGGCGGGCCATTTTTGTCAATCTTTACAGATTTGCCGGGAAGCCTGTGAAGATCCTCACAGGATTGCCGCGGTCTGGCGAGGATTCCAGAGGATTTTTCGCGATGCAATGTGAATTATTGACAGGCCCCGCGGATGACGCGGCTCAGTCCAGGAGTTCATCGCATGCGTCCTTCTCCCGCGCCGTGCCTCGCGCCCGATGGCGGCCATGGCACCGGCCCCGCCCAGCCCGGCCGCTTCGACGGCATCCGCCGCGACTACACGCCCGCCGATGTCGCGCGCCACGCCGGCAGCTACCGCGTCGCGCACACCCTGGCCGATCGCGGCGCGCGGCGGCTGTGGCAGCTGTTGCAGAGCGAGGATTTCGTGAACACGCTCGGCGCGCTGACCGGCATGCAGGCGGTGCAGCAGGTGAAGGCCGGGCTGAAGGCGATTTATCTTTCCGGCTGGCAGGTGGCGGCGGATGCCAACACGGCCGGGCAGATGTACCCCGACCAGTCGCTGTACCCGGTCGATGCCGTGCCGAGTGTGGTGCGCCGCATCAACAATGCGCTGCGCCGCTGCGACCAGATCGCGGTGCAGGAGGGCAAGGGAGACAGCACGCAATGGATGGCGCCGATCATCGCAGATGCCGAGGCCGGCTTCGGCGGCGCGCTCAACGCCTATGAGCTGATGCGCGCGATGATCGAGGCCGGCGCGGCGGGCGTGCATTTCGAGGACCAGCTCGCCAGCGAGAAGAAATGCGGCCATCTCGGCGGCAAGGTGCTGGTTCCGATCAGCCAGCACATCCGCACGCTGAACGCGGCGCGGCTGGCCGCGGATGTAGAAGGGGTGCCGACGGTGCTGCTGTGCCGCACCGACGCCGAATCCGCGCAGTTGCTGACCAGCGATGTCGATGCGCGGGACCGTCCCTTCATCAGCGGCGAGCGCACGCCGGAGGGGTTCCACCGCATCACGCCCGGCATGGGCAAGGCCTACGCCATCGCCCGCAGCCTGGCCTATGCGCCCTATGCCGACCTGCTGTGGTGGGAGACCTCGGACCCGGACCTGGCCGATGCGCGCGACTTCGCCGAGGCGATTCACCGGGAATTCCCCGGCAAGATGCTGGCCTATAACTGCTCACCCAGCTTCAACTGGCAGCGCAAGATGGGCGTGGAGGCCGCCGCGCGGTTCCAGCGCGAGCTGGGCGCGATGGGGTACAAATTCCAGTTTGTCACGCTGGCCGGCTTCCACAGCCTGAACCTGTCCATGTTCCAGCTCGCCCGCGGCTATGCGGAACGCGGCATGGGCGCCTATTCCGAATTGCAGCAGGCGGAATTCGCGGCCGAGGCCGAGGGCTTCACCGCCATCCGCCACCAGAGGGAAGTCGGCGTCGGCTATTTCGACGCCGTCGCCACCGCCGCCAGCGGCGGCACCGCCAGCACCACCGCGCTGGCCACCAGCACCGAGGCGGCCCAGTTCCACGATGCCGAACCCGCCCACTGAACGCGACAGGGAGACACGATCATGATGCATGACCAGTATGATGACGGCCTGGTGCACAGCCATGGCTGGGCCTGCAGCGAACGTGGCCGCATGGTCCACCGCCCGCCAGCGCCGGCGACGCGGCAGGAGATCGACCATGATGACGGGCTCGTGCACGGCCATGGCTGGGCCTGCAGCGAGCGCGGGCAGATGGCACGCGCGCCGGGCTAGGACCGCTCCAGCGTGACAAGGCACGGCGGAACGCCTCCCGTCTTTTGTTCCAGCGCCTTTCTCAGGTCAGGCGGTTCGGCCAGACCTGAGACGTGCCCTATGCGGCAAGCGCCCGCGCGAAGACCGCCGGGTCCACATTGCCGCCGCTGACCACGACGCCGACGGTGCGGCCACGGGCTTCGATCTTGCCCGCCAGCACCGCGGCCAGCGCCACGGCCCCACCCGGCTCGGCGACGATCTTGAGGTGTTCGAAGGCGAAGCGCATCGCCGCGAAAACCTCCGCCGGCGTCACCACCACGGCGCCGGCCAGACGCGGCTGGTTCACCGCGAAGGTCAGCGCGCCGGGGCGCATGGACAGCAGCGCATCGCACAGCGTCTCCCCCGCGCCGTCATTGGCGATGCGTTCGCCGGCTTCCAGCGACAGGCGCGTGTCGTCCCAGCCCTCCGGCTCCACCGCCCAGATCCGCGTGGCTGGGGAGGCACCCTCGGCGGCCAGCGCGCAGCCGGCGATCAGCCCGCCGCCGCCGGTACACACCGCGAGCGCATCCAGCGTGAGGCCGGCGGCCGCGGCATCGGCGAACAACTCCAGCGCCAGGCTGCCCTGGCCGGCGATGATGTCCGGGTGGTCGAAGGGCGGCAGCAGGGTGGCGCCACGTTCCGCCGCCAGACGTTCGGCCAGCGCCTCCCGGTCCGTCGTCCTGCGGTCGAAGAAGGTGATCTCGGCGCCCCAGCGCCGCGTGCTCTCCACCTTGATGGAAGGCGCATCCTGCGGCATCGCGACCAGCGCGCGCATGCCGAGCATCGCCGCGGCGCAGGCCGTGGCCTGGCCGTGATTGCCGGAGGAATGCGTCACCACGCCACCTTCGCGCGCCGTCTCCGGCATCAGCAGCGCGGCGTTGGTGGCGCCACGCAGCTTGAAGCTGCCGGTGCGCTGCAAGGGCTCCGGCTTCACCAGGATGGTGCCGCCGGTCAGCGCATCCAGCAGCGCGTGCCGCAGCATCGGCGTGTGGATGATGTGCGGCGCGATGCGGGCGGCGGCGGCCCGCACATCGGCATGTGTCGGCAGCGCCACGGTCACGCGGCCACCTGCGCGAAGCGGTTCGGATCGACCAGCGGCAGCACCGGCAGCAATTCCTCCGCCACCGCACCCGCGACCAGGCCCGCCACCAGCCGCCCCGCGGCCGGCGCGGTCTGGATGCCGTAGCCGCCCTGGCCGATCATCCACAGGAAGCCCGGCGCCTGGCGGTCGAAGCCGATGGCGAGGCTGCGATCCGGGGTGAAGCTGCGCAGCCCTGCCCAGCGATGCTCCACCCGCGTCACCGGAATATCCAGCGCCTGCTGCATGCGGTCGATGGCGATGGCGATGTCGAGCTCATCCGGCTGCACGTCATGCGGCGGCATGTCCGTCTCATCGGCCGGCGACAGCATCAGCTTGCGCCGCGCCTCCGGCCGCACGTACCAGCCATGCGCGGCATCGCCGATCAGCGGCCAGCGGCTGCAATCCTGCGCGCCCGGGTCGATGATCAGCGCGGTGCGGCGCTTCGGCTGCAAGCCGATCGGTGCCAGCCCGGCCAGGATTGCCACCTCATCCCCCCAGGCACCGGCGGCGTTCACCAGAACGGGCGCGCGGAACACCGTGCCGTCACTGGCCGCGGCATGCCACAGGCCCTTCTCATGCCAGATCCGCCCGGCGCGGGACCGCAGGGCCAGCACGCCGCCTGCCAGTCGGGCTGCCTTGAGGAAGCCGGCATGGAGCGCGGCGACATCGATGTCGAAGGCATCACGCTCGATGGCGGCCGCCACGGCGTAGCCCTCGCGCAGCGGCGGTCCCATGGCGGTGATGGCGGAAAGCGGCAGCGGCTCCAGCCCCTCGCCAGCCGCCAGCATCGCCTGCAGCGCGGCCTCCTGGTCGGCCGGCGCCAGCGTGACCACCGGGCGCTGCGCCAGCAGCGGCGCGCTGGCGAAGCCCGCGGGCGGATCGGCGAAGAAGGCGCGGGAGGCCGCGGTCAGCCGCCGCACATCGGGCGGGCCGTAATTCTGGATCCAGATGGCGGCAGACCGGCCGGTGCTGTGATAGCCGGCGGTCTCCTCCGCCTCCATCAGCGCGACACGGCCGCCCGTGCTGCGATGCGTTGCCGCGCAATGGGCGGCGGCAGTGGCGCCGGCAATGCCGGCCCCGATGACGAGTACGTCGAAATTCTGGCTGTCCATGCCGGCATGGTCCTGCCTTGCACGCCATTTGGTCAATCCTGGGCAACTGGGGCAGAACTATCGTCGAAGCAACGTTATGGACGGTTGCAAGCCTCGTCATGGCCTGACTAACCTGCACCCGGGACAAAAGCGGACCGGATAACCGGCCGCGAGGGAGGAGGTTCGGATGGCATTCGACAGGATGACCAGGCGCGATGTGCTGCGCGCCAGTGCCTTGGCTACGGTCGCGGGAGGCACGCTTGCGGCGCCCGCTGTCCATGCACAGCCCACCACGACCTTGCGCTGCGGCTTCTGGGACCACTGGGTTCCGGCCGGCAATGGCGCGATGCGTGAACTCTGCGCCGAATGGGGCGAGAGGAATCGCGTGAATGTCCAGGTGGACTTCATCACCTCGGTCGGCAACCAGAACCTGCTGACCATCGCCGCCCAGGCGCAATCACGCTCCGGCCACGACATCCTGTCCTTCCCGACCTGGGAGCCGGCGGCGAAGTACGACATGCTGGAGCCGCTCGATGATGTGATGGGCCGGCTGACCGCGAAATACGGCCCGGTGAACGCGGCCGCCGAATATCTCGGCAAGATCCGCGGCAAGTGGGTGGCGATTCCGGCGGTGTCGGGCACACAGATGAAGCCGGCCTGCGTGCGCTTCGACCTGATGGAACAGCATGCGGGCATCGACATCCGCGCCATGTGGCCGGCGAACGACACGCGCGGCCCGGGCGCCGACACCTGGAACTGGGATACCTTCCTGACGGCAGCGGAGAAGTGCCACGCCGCGGGCGTGCCCTTCGGCATGCCGATGGGGTCCTTCACCGACGCGGTGGATACCGTCGGCGCCATCATGGCCTCCTTCGGGGCCACCATGATGGACCGCGAAGGCAAGGTGACGGTGCAGGGCAACGCCAAGCTGAAGACCGCGGTGGAATACCTGGTGAAGCTCTCGCGCTTCCTGCCGAACGACGTCTGGGCCTGGGATGACGGCGCCAACAACCGGGCGCTGATCTCCGGCCGCTCCGCGCTGATCTTCAACCCACCCTCCGCCTGGGCGGTGGCCAAGCGGGATGCGCCGCAGGTGGCGGAAAAGTGCTGGACGGTGCCGGTGCCGGCCGGGCCGGAGGGGCGCTTCACCCCCTACCTGCCGTATTTCTGGGGCATCTGGTCGTTCAGCCGCAACAAGGGCCCGGCCAAGCAATTGCTGGAATTCCTGTCCGAGCGGACCTCCGCCGAGAAGCAGACCAACACCAGCAACGGCTACGACATCCCGCCCTTCGTCAGCATGAACAACTTCGAGGTCTGGGCGAAGGAAGGGCCGCCGGTCGGCACCGTCTACAACTACCCGCTGCGGGCGCACCACAACGCCACCGCCAGCATCGCCATGGCCCCGGCACCGGCCGAATTCGCCGTGCAGGCCTATCAGCAGGCGCTGAACACCAAGGTGGTGGCGCGCATCGCGCAGGGTGGCGAGACCATCGACCAGTCGCTGGACTGGCTGCATCGCGAGCTGACCAACATCGTCCGCGGCGGCTGAAGCCGGCGCGAGCTACGCGAAAGGTGGGCGGCACCAGCCGCCCGCCTGCAAGGATGCAGGGGAGATCCTCATGGTAGCCGATGGCAGCCACGCCCCAGGCGGCATGGCGAGCAGAAGCCGCGGGCGTGCCAACGCCATGCAGCGCTTCGCGCGAAGGCGTTCCACCGTCGCCTTCCTGATGACGGTGCCCCTGCTGGCCATCATCATCGGCCTGGTCGCCTATCCGGCGGCCTATGCCATCTACCTGTCCACGCTGAACCGGCGAATGACGGCCTTCGCCGGCACGCTGAATTTCGAGCTGCTGTTCGAGAGCGACACCTTCTGGATGGTGGCGTTCCAGTCCTGCTTCTTCGCGATTACCGCCGTGGTGCTGAAGGCCTCGATCGGCTTCTGGCTGGCGCACATGCTGCACCACATCCCGGACAAGGGGCAGCGCAAATGGCGCGGCATGCTGCTGGTGCCCTGGGTGATCCCGCCGGCGCTGTCCACGCTCGGCTGGTGGTGGATGTTCGACCCCTCCTACTCCTCGATCAACTGGCTGCTCGCCGTGATCTCGGTGCCGGAGGTGCCGTGGCTGGGCCACCATTGGTGGGCGCGCATCGCCATCATCATGGTCAATGTCTGGATCGGCGCGCCCTTCTTCATGATCATGTACCTGGCCGCGCTGAAATCGGTGCCGGAGCAGCTGTATGAAGCGGCGATGATCGACGGCGCCTCATCGTTCCAGAGGCTGCGCTACGTGACGCTGCCGATGATGGCCAACATCATCTCCATCACCGTGCTGTTCAGCCTGATCGTGACCTTCGCGAATTACGACATCGTCCGCGTGCTGACCAATGGCGGGCCACGCGACCTGACGCATGTGTTCGCCTCCTACGCCTTCCAGGTGGGCATCCTGTCCGGCAACATCCCGCGCGGTGCGGCGGTGTCGCTGTTCATGTTCCCGATCCTCGCCCTCTGCGCCTTCTTCGTGCTGCGCAGCGTCACCCGGCGCAACAAGGAACAGATGTGATGTCGGCCAGCACCGCAGGCGCAGCCCCGAAGGGCATCTACCACCTGGCCGGCAGCCTGCGAAAGGAACGGCGCTGGGCCTTGTGGGTCGCGTATATCTCGCTGGTCTTCGCCGCCATCATCTTCATGGCGCCGCCCTTCTACATGTTCATCACCAGCCTGAAGGGCAGCGGCGAGATCGCCAGCCAGATCGGCAGCCCCTGGCTGGTGCGCGACCCGACGCTGGACAACTACAGCGCCATCATCTTCAACCCGCTGTTCCAGCGCTTCATGTTCAACAGCATCGTCATCACGCTGTTCGTGGTGGCGCTGACCATGGTGATTTCCATCCTCGCCGCCTTCGCCCTGGCGCGGATGCGCTTCTTCGGCAGCCAGGCGCTGGCGACCGGCGTGTTCCTGACCTACCTGGTGCCGGACACGCTGCTGTTCATTCCGCTGTACCAGATCGTCGGCGGGCTGGGCCTTCTGAACTCGATCTGGGGCCTGATCCTGGTCTATCCGACGCTGACGGTGCCGTTCTGCACCTGGATCATGATCGGCTACTTCACCTCCATCCCGAAGGAACTGGACGAGGCGGCGCTGATCGATGGCGCGTCCTGGTCGCAGATGCTGCTGCGCATCTTCATTCCCGTGGCGCTGCCCGGCATCATCGCCGCGACGATCTTCGCCTTCACCGTGTCCTGGGCCGCCTTCGTCTATCCCACCGCCTTCGTCACCACGCCGGACCAGATGCCGCTGACCATCGGCGTCGTCTCCCAGCTCGTGCGGGCGGATACCTTCGCCTGGGGCCAGATCATGGCTGGCGCCCTGGTCGCGGCGCTGCCGCCGGTGGTGATCTATGCCTTCTTAATGGACTACTACATTGCCGGCCTGACCGCGGGCGCCACCAAGGGCTGATTGTCCTTCCTTCTTCTCCTGCTAGGGGTTCCGACATGGCTGAGGTTTCGGTCCGCAAGGTGGTCAAGGCCTATGAGGGCAATGTCCAGGCGGTGAAGGGCATTGATCTGGAGATCGCGGATCACGAATTCTGCGTACTGGTCGGCCCCTCCGGCTGCGGCAAATCCACCACGCTGCGGATGATCGCGGGGCTGGAGGAAATCACCTCCGGCGAGATCGCGATCGGCGGCACGGTGGTGAACGACATTCCGCCACGCGACCGCGACATCGCCATGGTGTTCCAGAACTACGCGCTGTACCCGCATATGTCGGTGTATGAGAACATGGCCTTCGGGCTGACGCTGCGGAAGTTTCCGAAGGCGGAGATCGCCAAGCGGGTGAACAACGCGGCCCGCATCCTGGATATCGAGCCGCTGCTGGCGCGCAAGCCGAAGGCGCTGTCCGGCGGCCAGCGGCAGCGCGTGGCGATGGGCCGCGCCATCGTGCGCGACCCCAAGGTGTTCCTGTTCGACGAACCGCTGTCCAACCTCGACGCCAAGCTGCGCGTGCAGATGCGGACCGAGATCAAGAAGGTGCACCAGACGGTCCGCACCACCACGGTCTATGTCACCCACGACCAGGTGGAGGCGATGACGCTGGCGGATCGTGTGGTGGTGATGAACCACGGCGTCATCGAACAGGTCGGCCCGCCGCAGGAGCTGTACCACCACCCGAGGACGCGCTTCGTCGCCGGCTTCATCGGCAGCCCGGCGATGAATTTCTTCCCGGCGAGGGTGGAGAATGGCTCCGGCGCGCTGCGCGTGATGCTGCCCAACAACATCGTACTGCCGGTGCCGGCCGATCGCACCGCTCGCTACCAGGGCGCCGTGGGGCGGGAGATGATCTTCGGCATCCGGCCGGAGCATCTGACCGAGCCGAAGAACCTCGACCGTGACAATATCGCGGTGTTCGAGGTGACGCCGGAAGTGATCGAGCCGATGGGGATGGAGACGCTGGTGCATTTCTGGATGCAGGGCGCCGAGATCTGCGCCCGCATCGACCCGACCACCCCGGCCGAGCCGGGCCGCCCGATGCAGCTGGCCGCGGACCTCAATCACATGCACCTGATCGATGTCGAAAGCGGCCGGGTCCTGTAGGTTCCCGAAGCCGCGTCCCGGGCCTAGACTGGCCGGCGGAAGAACATCCGAGAGACAGCATGGCCGCCGAATATGTGAATGTGCCCGCCCCGGCGCTTGAAGCCGTGGTGACGAAGATCTTTGGCGCCGCGGGCTGCGATGGCGCCGAGGCGACGCGCATCAGCACCCATCTGCTGGGCGCCAATCTCGCAGGCCATGACAGCCACGGCGTGGCGCGGGTGCCGCGCTATGTGGAATGGCTGGAATCCGGCTTCGTGCTGAAGGGCCAGACGGCGGAGATCGTCACCGATGGTGGCTGCTTCGCGCTGCTCGATGGCAAGTTCGGCTTCGGCCAGACGGTGGCGCCCCAGGCGGTGGAGCTTGGCATTGCCCGCGCCTTGCAGCACGGCATCGCCGTGGTGGGGCTGCGCAATGCCGGGCATATCGGCCGGGTCGGCGAATACTCCGAGAAGGCGATCGCGGCGGGGCTGATCTCCGTGCATTTCGTCAATGTTGCCGGCAGCGTGCTGGTGGCGCCCTTCGGCGGGGTGGAGCGGCGCTTTTCCACGGCGCCCTTCAGCGTCGGCGTGCCGCTGCCGGGCCGGCCGCTGATCCTCGATTTCGCGACCTCGCTGGTCGCCGAGGGCAAGGTTCTGGTGGCGTCGAACGGCGGCAAGGAATTGCCGCATGATGCGCTGATCGAGCCGGATGGGCGGCTCTCCGCCGATCCGCACACGCTGTATGGCGACTATCCGCAGATCGGCCCGCGCAACCCCTCCAACGGGAAGGGCGCGATCCGCGCCTTTGGCGAGCACAAGGGCAGTGGCCTGGCCTTCATGTGCGAGATGCTGGCCGGCGCGCTGACCGGCGGCGGCACCTCCGGCCCGGTCGAGGCGCGCGGGCGCATCGCCAATGGCATGCTGAGCTTCTACGTCTCGCCCTCGCATTTCGGCACCCAGGCCGAGTTCGAGGCGACCGGCCGCGCCTATGTCGATTGGGTGATGGAAACGGCGCCCGCCGATCCCGCCAGCCCGGTGCTGGCCCCCGGCGACAAGGAAGCGCAGACCCGCGCGGACCGACTCGCGAATGGCGTGCCGCTGCAGCCGGATACCTGGGAGAGCATCCTGCAGGTGGCGCGGCGCCTCGGCGTGCCGACGAACGGGTAGGTGGACCCGCTCACCCGCGTGCTGTTCCAGATGGTGCGGTGGCTGCGCCATCCGCCCTCCTGGCGCACCGTGCAGATCATCATCGTCGTGCTGGTCGCGGCCACGGCGCTGGTGCTGGTGGAGCGCTACATCGGCTGGCCGGATTGGGCGACCACCGAGCGGGTGCCGATGCGGCGGATGTAGCGGCTACAACAGCTCCATCTGCCGCGCCGGGGCCTTCGGCGCCTGGAACTGGCTGCAATCCAGCGATCCGCGCATGGTCTTGCGGCCATCCAACCCGTAGCGGCGCAGCGCGAGGCGAAAACGCTGGGCCAGCAGCTCCGCATAGGGGCCGCTGCCGGTCTGGCGCTGGCCGAAGCGGGCATCATACAGCCGCCCGCCGCGGGTTTCCCGCACCAGGGCCAGCACGCGGGCGGCGCGGTCGGGGTGGTGTTCGCGCAGCCAGGCCTCGAACATCTCCTTGATCTCCAGCGGCAGGCGCAGCAGCACATAGCCGGCATGGCTGGCCCCGGCGCTGGCGCTGGCTTCCAGGATGCGCTCCATCTCCATGTCGTTCAGGCCGGGGATCATGGGCGCCGCCAGCACGCCCACCGGCACGCCGGCCTTTGCCAGCTCCGTCACCGCCGCCAGGCGCTTCAGCGGGTTCGCCGCGCGGGGTTCCATCACCCGGGCCAGCTTCATGTCGAGCGTGGTGACGGAGACGCAGACATGCACCAGGTTGCGCGCCGCCAGCCGCTTCAGGATATCCAGGTCCCGCAGCACCAGCGCGCCCTTGGTGACGATGGTCACCGGGTGGCCGAAATGCTCCAGCACCTCCAGCACCCGGCGCGTGATGCCGAGGGTGCGTTCCACCGGCTGGTAGGGATCGGTATTCGCCCCCAGCGCCACCGGCTTCGCCTCATAGCCCCGCTTCGAAAGCTCCTTCTCCAGCAGCTCCGGCAGGTTCGGCTTGAACATCAGCTTGGTTTCGAAATCGAGGCCGGGCGACATGCCGACATAGGCATGGGCTGGCCGCGCGTAGCAGTAGACGCAGCCATGCTCGCAGCCGCGATAGGGGTTGAGCGAGCGGTCGAAGCCGAGATCGGGGCTGTCATTCCAGGACAGGGCGCTGCGGGCGTGATCCTGCGTCAGCGTGGTCGCCAGCGGCGGCAGGGCGGCGAAATCCGTGTCCAGCGTGCCCCAGCCATCATCATACAGCTCGGCATGCGCGCTTTCGTACCGGACGCCCGGGTTGGTGACGGCCCCGCGCCCCTTGCGGGCGAGGGAGGGCATCGCGATAGCTCCTCCACATGCTCCTCCGTCGGGCATCGTCCGATCCTCTTTCGCGGTTTGTTCTCATGCATCTGAAGCTGGCTTGCGCTGGATCGTCAAGAACAAAATGCGAATAGAGGGTCTTTCGCTCCCGGATCTTTCGCTCCCGGGTCTTTCGGTGGTGATCCCGGCGCTGAACGCCGCCGCCAGCCTGCCCGCCACGCTTGCCGCGCTCGGCGAGGTGCCGGCGGAGGTGGTTGTGGTGGATGGCGGCAGCACCGACGGCACGGCCGAAGCCGCCAGATCCGCACGCCTCCTCAGCGCCCCGCGCGGCCGGGGCGGCCAGTTGGCGGCGGGCATCGCGGCCGCGCGCGGCCCCTGGCTGCTGCTGCTGCACGCCGATACGCGCCTGGCACCCGGCTGGGCGGAGGCGGTCCGCGACGCCATGCGGGACCCCGGCCGCGCGCATTACTTCCGCTTCGCGCTGGATGATGGCAGCCCAGCGGCCCGCCGGCTGGAACGCGCCGTCGCCTGGCGCTGCCGTGCCCTTGGCCTGCCCTATGGCGACCAGGGGCTGCTGATCCACCGCGACCTGCTGGACAGCATCGGTGGCATGCGGCCGCTGCCGCTGATGGAGGATGTGGACCTCGCCCGCCGCCTCGGCCGCGCCCGGCTGGCCGCGATGCCGGTGGCGGCCATCACCAGCGCCGTGCGCTGGCAGCGGGATGGCTACCTGTGGAGGTCGGCCCGCAACATCACCTGCCTCACCCTCTTCTACCTCGGCCTCCCGCCCGGCATCATTGCGCGGATCTATTCGGGAAGGTGGCGCGGATGAGGGGTGACACGCTGCTGGTCTTCGCGCGTGCGCCGCGGCTCGGCACGCTGAAGCGCCGGCTGGCCCGCGGCATCGGCGCCATGGCGACGCTGCGCTTCTATCGCGGCCAGCTTGCCGCGCTGCTCGGCGCGGTGGCGCGGGACCGGCGCTGGACCACCCGCATCATCGCCACGCCGGACCGCGCCCGGGCCCGCTGGCCGCGGCCGGTGGCGGTGCGGCCGCAGGGGCAGGGCGACCTCGGCCAGCGCATGGTCCGCGCCATGGCGCCGCATCGCCGCGTGGTGCTGGTGGGCAGCGACATTCCCGGCATCGGCGCCGCCGACATTGCCGCGGCTTTTCGGGCGCTCGGCCGCGCCCAGGCGGTGTTCGGCCCGGCCGAGGATGGTGGCTACTGGCTGGTCGGCTTCGGCCCGCGCCGGCCCGCGAAGCCCTTCGCCGCCGTGCGCTGGTCCACCCGCCACGCGCTGGCCGATACGCTGGCCAATTTCCCCGGCCGCCGCATCGCCCTGCTGCGCCGGCTGCGGGATGTCGACACCGCCGAGGATCTTCTCGCCATCAGGAAACGCGCCGCATGAGCCGCCCCCAGATGAGTGGTCCCGATTGGTCCCTGACCAGCGCCGACTACGCCCGTCATCGCCAGGGCTTTCCGGATGGGCTGTATGATCTGCTCACCCATCACCGCCTGCTGCGCCCGGGCATGACCGCGCTGGACCTCGGCACCGGCACCGGCGCGCTGGCGCGTGGCCTGGCGGCGCGCGGCGCGGATGTGCTGGGCCTCGACCCCGCCCCCGGCCAGGTCGCCGCCGCCACGCGCCTGGCGCAGGACCAGGGCCTGGCTGGCCGCGCCCGCTTCGCCGAGGGCCTCGCCGAACGCACCGACCAGCCCGCGGGGACCTTCGACCTGGTCGCCGCCGGCCAGGCCTGGCACTGGTTCGACCGCGGCCTGGCGGCGGCGGAGGCGATGCGCGTGCTGCGCCCCGACGGTGCCCTGCTGATCTGCCACTACGATTGGATTCCGCTGCCCGGCAATGTGCCGCACGCCACCGAATGGCTGATCGAGGCGCACAACCCGCATTGGCGCATGGGCCGCGGCACCGGCTTCTACCCGGCCTGGGCGACCGACCTTGCCCTGGCGGGCTTCCGCGATATCGGCTTCGCCGGCTTCGACCATGCGGCGCGCTACAGCCGCGAGGATTGGCGCGGTCGCATCCGCGCCTCCGCCGGCATCGGCGGCGCCCTGGATGGCCCGGCAGTGGCGCGCTTCGACGCGGAACTGGCCGCGATGCTGGATACGCGGTTCCCCGAGGACCCGCTGTTGGTGCCGCACCGCGTCTTCGCCATCTGGGGTTGGCGGTAACCGCTTCGCAACACCTGCACGCGCAGCCTGTCCGGCGGAGGCACCCCCATGACCGAGACGGACAAGGCCCGCGAAATGCGGCAATCCATCGCCCGCCACCTGGCCGACCTGCACCGGCTGCACATCGCCCTGGCCGCCGATAGCCGCGCGCTCAAGGTGCTGACGACCGAGGGCCGGCCCATCGCCGAGATCGAGATCGCGGCCGAGATGCTGGAGCAATACATGGCCGCCACCGCCGCCTTCCTCGAAAACATGCGAGGCCGCTTCGAGAACCGGCTCGGCCTGCTGCGGCGGGGAGATCCGGTGGGGCCGGATCTGGCGCCGGGGCAGGGGCCGCTCGGACACGGCCCCTTCTGGTACGCATTCTCCCGCCTCTGCGTCGCGTTGCGCCTGGCGGAAAGGCGGGCGGGCTAGGTTCTGTGGACACTTACCTTAGCCACAGGACGGTG
>NZ_JAUYTS010000206.1 GCF_030695085.1 Falsiroseomonas sp.
GGGCGTGGCCGACACCCCGGCAGCATCGATCAGCCGCGCCCAATCGGCCCGGCTGAAGCCCCGCGCGACGGAGACCGGGCCGTCATGGCAGACCATCGGGTGCATCCGCAGCAGCCGCGTGCCGGCCCAGACGGCGGCCCAGGGGATCGGGTGGCGGTGCAAATCCAGGATCAGCCAGCGGCGGGTGGCATGCGCCGGCAGCCAGCGCAGGAAGCGGACCAGCGTGGCGTCGTCCAAATGGTGAGCGAACAACCCGCAGACCACGACATCGAAGCGACGACCGGGTGGCAGGTCGAACAGATCGGCGGTGATCCAGCGCGCCGGCGTCGCCTGCCGCATGGCATGTGCTTCCGCCCAGGGGCTGCGATCCAGGCCCCACAGATCCAGCGCCACGCCGCTTCGCGCGCCCCAGGCGGCCATGGCGCGCAGCGCATCGCCGCCGCCCGCGCCGACATCCAGCACGGAGAGCGGCTGCCCGGGATGCGCCGCCGCCACCCGGTCCAGGAAGCGCAGCAGCGGCGTGGTGGCGAAGGTCATGCGGTTGATCAGCGCCAGGTCGGCCAGCGCCGCGTCGAAATCCGCCGCCGACTGGCCCGGGTCGTCCATGATCTCGGCGGCGGTGCTGCGCGGCATGGTCAGGCGACCCGGAACCGCATGGCCTCTGCCGAAAGCCCCGGGCCGAAGGCCAGCGCGCAGCCGGGCCCGGGCCGGCCCGCCGCCAGCATCCGCGCCAGCACGAACAGCACGGTGGCGGAGGACATGTTGCCATGCGCATCGAGCACCGCCCGGCTGGTGGCCAGCGCATCCTCCGGCAGGTCCAGCCCATGCGCCACCGCATCCAAAATGGACCGGCCGCCCGGATGCACCGCCCAATGCGCCACATCCGCCACCCCGCGCCCGCCCAGCATGGCCGGCGCTAGGCCCGGCAGGGCATGCGCCAGGGTGAAGGGCACCATGCCGGACAGCGTCATGTCGAAGCCGGCATCACCGATGCGCCAGGTGATCTGGTCCGCCGCCTCGGGAATGACGACGCTGTTGAAGCCCTCCATTTCCAACCCCTCGGGCGCCGCGGAGACCACCGCCGCGGCGCAGCCATCGGCGAACAGCAGGAAGCAGAGAAGCTGTTCCAGCGCCGTCGTGTCCTGCAGATGCAGGGTGCAAAGCTCCAGGCACACCACCAGCACCCGCGCCTTGGGCTCGGACCGCACCATGTGCCAGGCCAGTTTCAGCGCGTTGATCGCCGCCTGGCAGCCCATGAAGCCCACCGTGGTGCGCTCCACATGCAGCGGCAGGCCGAAACGGGCGATGATCTGGCGATCCAGCCCCGGCGCGACGAAGCCGGTGCAGGTGGCGACGATGAGGTGGGTGATCCCGGCGCCGTCGCGTTCCATCCCCAGATCGACCAGCGCCCGTTCGGCGAGCGGCGGCGCCTCCGCCTCCCACCGCGCCATGCGGGCCCGGGTGGTCGGGAAGGCGCCACCCTGGCGGTAGAAGCCGCATAGGGTGCCGGAGCCTTCGGGCTGGGATGGCTCCAGCACCGAATGCCGCGTGGTGATGGCGGCGCGTTCCGCCATGCGGCCGAAGGCGCGCGCATCGCGCCCCAGCGCCTGGGCGGCGGCGAAGGCGCGGAAGGCACCATGGACCTGGTGCCGCGGCACGGCCGCCGCGATACGGTTGATAAAGACTTTGTTCATGGCTTCCAGCTTGGGATGACGCGCGCCACGTCACCAGCACAAGCGCGTCACGGCGGCATCCGTCCAAAGGATTGATGGGGCCTTTCGATCATGCGGGGACGAGCCATGCAGAAAAGCCGGGACAAAGTCGTGGTTTCTTCCGATAAGGGGTGTCTGCGCGGGTCCAGATGCCCATATGGCCCACTCGCCGTCATGGCGGCGCGCCCCCCTTTCGATGGCCTCTCCGCCTGCCGGTGATCCCGGCAGGGGCGGAGATGTGTCATCGGCATCCAAGGGGCAGTGGGTGGTTGAATGGTGAAGAAGTGGCCTTCGGCCGCCTCGGCGGAACGAAGAGGAGCGGATCGACAGATGGACGGCATGTTCGCACGCAAGGCAACGGATCGCGACGAGATGGTTGGCACCGGACCCCAGCCCTACGACCATGCCGGCGCCACCGACATGCCCGGCATGGCGGAGCACGAATCCTTCGACGTCGAGATGGTGGCCGACCCGCTGCCGATGGACGAGATCGAGGATGCGGCGAATTCGCTGCTCGAGGAATTCGGCCTCGGCAACACCGGCAATGATGATCGCGTCGCCCATGGCGATGACGAGGAATCCGGCCCGACCCTGGCAGCCGATGAGCCGCAGGAGGCCGGCGACGGCCAGCCGGCCGGGCGCAACATCTCTGCCGCCGCGGCCGCTGCCGCCAGCCGTTCGGACGACCCCGTCGCGCTGTTCCTGCGCGAAATGGGCGTGGCCGAGCCGCTGACGCGCGAAGCCGAGATCGCCATCGCCCAGCGCATCGAGGCCGGGCGCGACGCGATGCTGGCCGCCCTGTGCGAGAGCCCGACCACCTCCGCCGCGCTGATCCAGTGGCGCGATGCGATCGCGGCCGGCCGCATGCCGCTGCGCGACGTGATCGAGCTGGAGGCGACCGCCGCCGCCAACCTGCCCGAGGAAACGCTGCTGGAGCCCGCGCCGGAAGGCGAGGACGCCGCGGTCGAGACGCCGCACGCGACGATCGATGCCCGGCTGAAGCCCGAGGCGCTGGCCGCCATCGACGCCGCGCTCGAAGGGCTCACCGCGCTCCGCGCTGCTGGCAGCAAGGCCGCGAAGGCCCGGACGGAGGCGGTGGCCCTGGTCACCGGCCTGCGCCTGCGCCCGGCCCGGATCGAGGAACTGATCGAGCGGCTGCGCGATGCCAACCGCGCGCTGATGATGCTGGATGGCCGCGCCCTGCGCCTGGCCGAGGCCGCGCGGATCAGCCGTGGCGACTTCCTGAAGCTGTGGAATGGTGGTGCCGCCGGTGCCGCCGCCCGGCTGGAAGGCGCCGCCAAGCCGGCCGGCCTGAAGGATCTGAAGGCCGGGATGGTCGAGGTGCGCGCGGAACTCGCCCGCATCGAGGAAGCCTGCGGCCTGACCGCCCCGCAGCTCCGCCGCCTGCATGTCGAAGCCGCCAGCGCCGAGCGCGACATGCGCCGGGCGCGGGAGGAGCTGACGCGCGCCAATCTGCGCCTGGTGGTCTATATCGCCCGGAAATACCGCAACCGCGGCCTGATGCTGGGCGACCTGATCCAGGAAGGCAGCCTGGGCCTGATGCGCGCGGTCGAGAAGTTCGATTGGCGCCGTGGCTTCAAATTCGCCACCTACGCCACCTGGTGGATTCGCCAGTCGGTCACGCGCGCCATCGCCGACCAGTCCCGCACCATCCGCGTGCCCGTCCACATGACGGAGACGGTGGGCAAGGTGGTCCGCACCGGCCGCCGCCTGGCGCAGCAGACCGGGCGCGAGCCGACGCCGGAAGAACTGGCGAACCGCCTCGGCATGCCGCTGGAGAAGGTCCGCACGGTCCAAGGCCTGGCCAAGGAGCCGGTGAGCCTCGAAGCCCCGATCGGCGAGGAGGGCGATGCCCGCCTCGGCGACCTGATCGAGGACAAGGACGCGATCCTGCCCTTCGACGCCGCCGCCCGCGCCGGCTTGCGGGACGCTGCCGGCAAGGTGCTGGGCGACCTGACGCCGCGTGAGGAACGCATCCTGCGGATGCGCTTCGGCATCGGCATGAACAGCGAGCACACGCTGGAGGAGGTCGGCCGCACCTTCGGCGTGACCCGCGAGCGTATCCGCCAGATCGAAGCCAAGGCGCTCGGCAAGCTGCGCCAGTCCAGCCAGGGCCGCGCGCTGCGCAGCTTCCTGGAGGCCTGACCCCGCAAGCCCTCCCCCCTACATGGGGGGAGGGTTGGGTGGGGGGCACGCGCCGCGCCCATTTTGCAAGGAGCCACCCGCATGGCCCCCACGATCCCCTTCGACAATTCCTATGCCCGCCTGCCGGACCATTTTTTCGCCCGGCAGCCCGCGGTGCCCGTCGCCGCCCCACGGCTGATCCGGCTGAACACCGCGCTGGCCGACCAGCTCGGCATCGACCCCGCCGCGCTGACCGTGGATGTGCTGGCGGGCAACACCGTGCCGGACGGCGCGGAACCGCTTGCCCAGGCCTATGCCGGCCACCAGTTCGGCCATTTCACCCCCCGCCTCGGCGATGGCCGCGCCATCCTGCTCGGTGAAGTGGTGGATCGTGACGGGCGGCGGCGCGACATCCAGTTCAAGGGCTCCGGCCCCACCCCCTTCTCCCGCCACGCCGATGGCCGCGCCGCGCTCGGCCCGGTGCTGCGCGAATACATCGTCAGCGAGGCGATGGCCGCCTTCGGCGTGCCCACCACCCGGGCGCTGGCCGCGGTCGCGACCGGGGAGGAAGTGTTCCGCGAAACCCTCCTGCCCGGCGCCGTGCTGACGCGGGTCGCCGCCAGCCATATCCGCGTCGGCACCTTCCAGTATTTCGCGGCCCGCGGCGATGCGGCGGCGGTGCATGCGCTGCTCGACCACGCCATCGCCCGGCATGACCCGGCCGCGGCGCAGGCCGATCGTCCGGCGCTTGCCTTCTTCCAGGGCGTGGTGGCTCGGCAGGCATCGCTGATCGCCCGCTGGCTGGGGCTCGGCTTCATCCATGGCGTGATGAACACCGACAACATGACGGTCTCCGGCGAGACGATCGACTACGGCCCCTGCGCCTTCATGGAGGCTTACGACCCCGGCGCGGTGTTCAGTTCGATCGACCATGCAGGCCGCTACGCCTACGCCAACCAGCCGCGCATCGCGCAATGGAATCTGGCGCGGCTGGCGGAGACGCTGCTGCCGCTTTTCGCGGCCGAGGAGGACGCGCAGATCCAGGTGGCGCAGGAGGCCCTGTCCGGCTTCGCGCCGATCTTCCAGGCGGCCTGGCTCGATGTGTTCCGGGCGAAGCTCGGCCTGGCCCGGGTTGAGGAGGACGACGCCACGCTGATCCAGGATCTGCTGTCGCGCATGGCGGCGAACCAGGCGGATTTCACCCTCACCTTCCGCGCCCTGGCGACGGACCCGGCATCGGCGCGGGCGCTGTTCGCGGACCCCGCCGCCTTCGATGGCTGGGCTGAATCCTGGCGGGCGCGGCGGGCGCTGGGTGCCCTGCCCGATTCGGCCATGCGTTTGGCAAGCCCGGCCTTCATCCCGCGCAACCATCTGGTCGAGGAAGCCATCGCCGCCGCCACCACCCGCGATGATTTCGGCCCCTTCGAGACGCTGCTGGAGGTCCTGTCGCGTCCCTTCGAGGACCAGCCGGACCATGCCCGCTACGCCATGCCGGCGCGGCCCGAGGAACGGGTACTGGCCACCTTCTGCGGCACCTGACGCAGCGTCAGGGCAGCACCACGCGCACGGTCCCGGCGCGACCGCGCAGCATGGCCAGATGGTGCAGCAGGGCGCGAAGGGTCATCGCCACGGCCAGCATTTCACCCGCCTCCTCCACCGTCACCATGGCGACGAAGTCCCACCGGAGGCGAGCGGCTTCTTCGCCGATTCTGGCGACCATGGCCTGCTCCGGAAGTTCCAGCCCGATCGCGCAGGCGATGAACAGGACGGCGGCAGCGGCGAGCCACCATTTCGTCGCGGATGGCAGGCGAAGCCAGAAGGGCAGCAGGATCGCGATACACAGCAGGGCCAGCCCGCCGAAGGGGACCACCCAGAAGCCGTAGAGAAGGCCGTCTTCCGGCCTTTGATCACGGAGGTTGCTGAACACCTCATGGATCGCCGTCGCCTCATCCACCGCCATGTACAGCAGCAGGAACGTGATGAACCCCCAGGCGCGCCGGTCGCGGCCACCCTGCCCCACATCCGCCCGGGCCAGCACCACGGCGACGATCGCCGCGAGAAGGAGCATGGCGGCCGAGAAGAACGCGGGAATGCTGGTTTCGCCGTGGAACTGCAGGCGGGAACTCAGCCCCAGCACGTGGTCCCGCCCGGTTGCGATCTGCAGCCAGCTCAAACCCAGATGCAGCAAAACCAGAACAAGAATAGCCAGACAGTGAACGATAAATAAAAACGACGGCCTGATGTGATATATAATCGCACTAGAAGAATGTGATTGTGAAGAAATTTCTCCTTCGCAATGGCTAGACAATTGATCCTTAGTCAATGCTCAGAACTCCGTATTCGCGGCGCGCCGGTGCGGCAATAGGTTTGTTTGCAGTGGTATCTGTGCCCACAACCTTCCGGTCTTCGACAAGTCACATTTGTTCAGCAGATATGTCACAATATCTTGTCGCAAGCTGGGACTGATGTGCGCCGCCCCCGATTGGCGCCCGCTTGCGCAAATCCGGCCTCAATTCAGGAACGGTCGATGGCCGGGAGCGTTGGGAGGCGGCGCGCGGGGGCCGGAAGCGCCTTCATCAGACAAGGGGGCAAGAGGCCGCGCCGGACCAGGTGCCGCAGGTGGAACCGGGCGGCTGATCCACTGCAATGCGTTGAAATCCTGACCTGTCGATCGGGGCGGCTGTCTGGCCGCCGCTTTGCGTGAAATGGGGGCGCCGATGGACATTGCCGACATGCTGTTCCAGGACTGGACCTCGCTGATCCGGGTGGTGCTGGTGGGCAGCCTCGCCTATCCGGCGCTCGTGCTGTTCCTGCGCGTCTCCGGCAAGCGCACTTTGGCCAAGCTGAACGCCTTCGACCTGGTGGTGACGGTGGCGCTGGGCTCCACCCTAGCCACGGTGCTGCTGAACCGCGACGTGACGCTGGCGGAGGGGCTGGTGGCGCTGCTGCTGCTGATCGGGCTGCAGTTCCTGGTGGCGTGGCTGTCTGTCCGTTCCGCCCGCTTCAGCGACCTGGTGAAGTCGGAGCCGACACTGCTGCTGCATCAGGGCCGCCTGCTGGAATCGGCGATGCGCGGGCAAAGGGTGACGCAGGCGGAGATGCTGGCCGCGCTCCGCTCCGGCGGGCTATCCGGGCCGGAGGCGGCCGAATCGGTCGTGCTGGAAACCGATGGGACCATGAGTGTGATGCCGGCGCGGCGCGAGGGCTGACGGCACGCGCTGCCTGCGGCGAACCGCGGGCGCCGCCGCTCGTGACGATCCCTTGACGAGTGGAGGCTGGGGCAGATGGGCACGGTTCGGCTGAGGCAGTGGTGGGCCGATCTGCTCGCTGCCTTCTGGGTGCGCCCGGCGGCGATGGTGGCGGCCGCCATCGCGCTGGCGCAGCTGTTGGTTCTGGCGGAAGGCTGGGTCTGGCTGCCGGATGGGCTGGATGACTGGTTCTATGCCGGGGGTGCCGCCGGGGCGCGGGATGTGCTGGGCGTGCTGGCGGCTGCCACCATCGGCGTGGCCGGCACCACCTTTTCCATCACCGTCGCGGCGCTGACGCTGGCCTCGAACCAGATGGGGCCGCGGCTGCTGCGGAATTTCACCCGCGATCCCGGCAATCAATACGCGCTCGGCGCCCTGGTCGCGACCTTCGCCTATTCCCTCGTGGCGCTGCGGTCGGTGCATGATGCGGATGAAGGCGCCTTCGTGCCGCAACTGGCCGTCTCGGTCGGTTTGCTGATGGGGTTTGCCTGCATCGGGGTGCTGATCTGGTTCCTGCACCATGTCGCGTCCTCCATCAGCGTGGACCGCGTGGTGGCGCTGGTGCAGCAGGATCTGCGCGCAGCGCTGGATCACGCCTGCCGGGACACGTCGGCGGAACCGGCCCAGGCACCGCCCGGCCCGCAATTCGACGCGCCGCTGACCTCGCCGGGCAGCGGCTATCTGCGCGTGCTGGACGATTCGGCGCTGGCCGACTGGGCGGCGGCACATGACGCGGAGCTGCATCTGGAAACCCGGCCGGGCGACTTCGTCTTTCCGGGCAGCGTCATCGGCAGCGTTACGCCCGCGCCACTGCGGGAGGACGCCCGGGCGCAGATCGCCGAG
This sequence comes from Falsiroseomonas sp., assembly GCF_030695085.1. Lineage (GTDB taxonomy): Bacteria > Pseudomonadota > Alphaproteobacteria > Acetobacterales > Acetobacteraceae > Falsiroseomonas. The sequence continues at coordinate 7,949 of NZ_JAUYTS010000206.1, forward strand.
GCGATGGTCCTCGGCCAGGTGCGCAGCGTCGAGCAGGATCTGGAATATGCGGTGCGCCAATTGGTGGAGATTGCGCTGCGTGCCCTTTCACCCGGCATCAACGACCCCTTCACCGCCATCGGCGTGCTGGACCAGCTCGGCGCCGCGCTGACGGGTCTGGCCGGGCGAAGGCTGCCCAGCGGGCGGATATGGCGCGACGGCCGGCTTCGGCTGGTCCGGCCGGCGACGAATTACGAGGGGCTGGCGGATGCCATGTTCCACATGCTGCGGCAGGCCGGTGCGACGCAGCCTGCCGTCATGATCCGGCTGCTGGAAGTGCTGGCCGCGACCGCAAGGGTGGAACAGGACCTGCATCGCCGCGCCACCCTGGCACGCCATGCCGACCTGGCGCGCGACGCGGCGCTGCGGGGCACGAGGGATGAAGCGGCACGCAACGCGATCCTGGCGCGCCGCGCGCTGTTTCCGGGCGGCTGAGGGCCAGCCGCCTCAGGAGGCGGCGCGCGTGCCTGGGCGCAGGGCCAGGGCCAGCCCCAGGGCGAGCACCAGCACGAACAGCAAACCACCCGGCACCCACATCAGCAGCCCGCCCAGCTGCTGATCCTCCAGCGGGGTATAGCCCCAGGGCAGCGTCACATCCGGCGCGTGCACGGCATAAAGCGGCCGCGGCGCGAAGGTGAGCAGCGCGCCGAGCACACCCATCTGGATCGCCGTGGTCAGCGCGCCGACAACCGCCGCCATCGGGCGAGTGGGGGCCAGGCGCAGCAGGGCGGCCCAGAACCAGGTGGCGCTGAAGGCCAGCGAGACATGCATCATCCAATAGGCGATGCCATCCGCCGCGAAGGTGGCGGCATAGGGCCCTGGCGCGTGCCACAGCCACAGCAGCAGGAAGAAGGCCGCAGCCGGCGCCGCCATGCCACCACGCGCCACGGATCGCAGCCGCATCGCGGCCATCGCCAGCAGGGGCGCGGCCCCCAGCACCACCACCAGATGCTGCGTCACACGCACACTGAACAGCGCGACGGACAACGAACACAGCGGGGAGACCAGGGCCATCGCCAGCATGGCCCAGCCGGCCATCGGCCAGACGGCATCCTTCCCATCCCGCCGCACCAGCGCAAGGGTGCCGGCCGCGCCGAGCAGCAGAACCGCGATCAGGACCGGGTGGGTGTTCCACACGGCGCCGCCGGGCAACGGAGGCGGGCCGCAGAACGGAATGGGGTTCATCGGTGGAGCCCTCGCGCGCGTTGGTTACAACGGGAACGAGGTGGCGGGGCTTCAGTTGCAGCGATCCGGCAGCCTAGTTGCGCGCGTGCCCAGCCGGCTCCAGGGCGTCGGCCGCGGCGTACTCGGCACGCGCCACTTTGCGGACTTGCTCCAGCAGGAGATGGCGCCTGGATGACGGCAGCGACCGCCAGATGGCCACCAGTTCGGCCACCTCGGCATTCGGTGCAAGATCGGGCATATCAGTTCCAGCCCCGTGCAGCTTCGACTCCATCGCGAACCTCCAGCATCGACCGGCCGCACGATGGCGCGGCAGTGTTGAGCATCGCTGTTCATTGCATTAAAATTCGAATCGCGCGCCGTCCAGGAAAATTATACCAACGGACAAGAAATTTTATACGCGCTTCTGCAACTTCGGTAGATACCATTGCGCGTTTTTATGGATGCTGCGCGAAATTGACGGCCATGCTTGCGGCCAAGGCTGATGGCCGCGCGACCGAACAGGCCGCGGCGATGTCGTCGCCACCGCAGATCCAGCAAGCCACGGCCATCGAGAGGCCGGTGCGTCCATGCCTCGGCATTCGGGCAGGTGGCACCGGCAATGCGCATCGTGGAACGGGCAGCCCTTGGCGATCACGTGAACCCAATTTCCCATCGGCGCCTCGGCGGCCGGTGGCATGGCCGAACCGCCGGCATCGACCTGGCACAGCGTCCTCCGCTCCTGTGGCGCCAGATCCCCGCAGCCGGATCACATCGCAACGACGGTGCGGTTTTCATCGCGCGACGATGTTAGCCTTGCGGCAGCGCTGCTCATGCTTCTTGCGATATCCCATGCCCAGCCTCGTTGCTTGCATGACCAGCGCACCAGTTTCTTGAACCGCCGGGAGGAGATGCGCGATGATGGGATCCAGTCTCGCGGAGTTCGAACCGCTACTCCCGGCAGAGCAGGAAATGATCGCCTCCCTTCGCAGCGGAGACTTCGACCGGCTCGGCAGCGAGGCTGCGGGATCACTGCCGGAGGTGGACGATGCGACGCGGGCGGTTCGCGCCGAGCTCCTGCGCTTCCTGCTGCTCGGCGGTGAGGCGGAAGCGCGCCCTCATGAGAAGGGTATCCGGGTCCAGGGCGCATGGGTCACCGGCACCCTCGATCTGGAAGGCTGCCGTATCCCCCGTGATATCGGACTGAAGAAGTGCCGGTTCGACGCCGCGCCAATCCTGCGCTCCGCGATACTCGACAGCGTGTTTCTGGACGGCTCGATCATGCCGGGCCTGCACGCCGACCGGATCGAGGCGCGCGGAACGATCTCATTGCGCGGCGCCATCATCACCGGAGGCGTGATGGTGGAGGGCGGCCGCATCGGTGGCAATCTTGATTGCAACGGCATCGTCATCGATGCCGCAGGCAAGCATGCCGTCCACGCCGAAGACCTCGACGCCAGCAACATCCTCTTTCGCGGCGCTGTCATCACCGGCAGCATCCGCTTGTCCGGAGCCCGCCTCTCGGGCGATGTCGATGCCTTCAACCTTCGTGTCACCAGCGACGAGAAGCCGGCCATCGATGCCGGCGCGGTTGAGACACGCGGCAATGTCGTGCTGCATTCCGCGCGCGTCGAGGGGACGCTGCGCCTCGTCAGTGCCAGGATCGGCAGCGACCTCATCTTGCAGAACGCCAGCCTGAGCAATCCTGGAAAGGTGGCCCTGGAACTCAACAACGCCGCGATCGTCGGCGTCCTGATGCTGAATGGCAGGGCCAAGGTATCCGGCGTGCTCGATCTGACGGGTGCGACCATCGGCACGATCCACGACACGATCGCCGCCTGGCCGCAGGCGGGCGATCTCCTGCTCAATCGCTGCCAGTACCAGGCCATCGTCGAAGGTCCCGTGGACGCTCGGACGCGGATCGGCTGGCTGGCGCTACAGGAGCCCGAGCGATGGGGCGAGGATTTCTGGCCGCAGCCCTACGAGCAGCTGGCCAAGGTCTTCCGCGAACTCGGTCATGACGAGGATGCCCGGCGCGTTCTCATCGCCAAGGAGCGATTGCAGCGCAGCGCCCGGCGCAAACGAGCCCCGAACCGCGTCTGGCGCTTCCTGCTCGGGGTTACCGACGGGGTCCTGGCGGTTACCTTGCTGTACGGGCGCCAGCCCCTGCTCATTTTCGCCTGGCTGTTCTTCTTCTGGCTGGCCGGTGCTGCTGCGTTCCAGCATGCCGAACGCATCCAGGTGATGATGCCAAACAGCCCCGTGGTACTGCGCTCGCTGGAATGGACCCTGTGCGGGCTTGGTCGCGACGAGTCTCGCTTTCTCATCACCGCACGCCAGGACATGAACGGGTTGGCGGCTGCGGGGCAGGCACAGCTCGACTGCTTCAAGAGCCAGTTTGAGGCCTCGGGATATCCCGCCTTCAATCCGTGGATGTTCTCGCTGGAAACGCTGTTTCCCGTTCTCGAGGTCGGACAGAAGGCATATTGGCGGCCCAACGCGTCACACATCGGCGGCGGACCGGTGATGGTCTTTTTCTATTTTCAGTCGCTGATCGGCTGGGCACTCAGCCTGCTCGCCGTTGCCGGTTTCTCCGGCCTCGTGAAGTCGCGCTGAACAGGCCACGGGCGCCGGTAACGCAGATCCGCAGGCCGCCCTGGCTCCTGCCACGGCGGCAGCCGCGTGCCGAGCACCGTCCCGGGAGAGCACCCCGGATATTTCCGAGGAGTATCCCGTTGGTTGCCCCGGGTCCGGCTCAGCGCTGCGTGCGGCCCGCCTCGACCCCCTGTTCGAAGGCACGGTCACGCGCACGCACGTGGCGGTCATAGACGAAGCCACCGCCGGCGCCGAGCCCGGCGCCGATCGCCGCGCCAAGCCCCGCATTGCCGGAGAAGGAACCGACAAGCGCACCCGCGCCGGCACCGGCCAGGCCGCCTGTCATGACGCGCTGCGTGCCCGGTTCAAGGTCGGCGCAAGCCGTAAGGCCCATGAGGGCGGCGCCGCTCAGCGCCAGGGAGAATTTGCGGATCATCGTGCGGTCCTTCGGGAGGCGGGTTGCGGGACCGCAGGCGCCGGACAGGGAAAGGCGGCGGCGGCCCACCGCATCACGCCATCGATCGCGCGTTCCCCGGCGTGCTGCGGATTGGCGCGCGCCCAGGTGACGAAGGCGATCTGCGCCTGCTCCACCGTCGGCGTCGCCTCGCCCAGGCAGAAGATGGGCGTAAGGCCGCCGCGCGCGGTGCTGGCCTCATGGTACTGCCCGGCACCGACGAGGAAGCCGCGACAATAGGCGACGGCCGCCGCATCCGATGATGCGCAGAGTTCGGTCAGCGGGCCGGTTTCCACCGACCCTGTCTGCGCTGCGGCCATCCCCACAACGGCGGAGGCCAGCAGCATTCCTGCAGTCAGGCTTTTCATCAAGGCCAGGTCTCCCGTGCCCCGACGCTTGCCGTCGGCGGCGTGCCCACACTTCGCCGCATCAGGGCGCCGCGCGCATCGGCGGCATGTCGCGTGACTTTGCGCGGCGTCCCTGCCGCCGGGCTCAGAAGCGAACCGCGAGGCTGAGCGAGCCGAATTGCGAACCCTCACGCTGGGTCTCGAATTCCTTGCTGCGCATCGTGTAGGTGAAGGTGAGGCGCGCGCGTGGGAACAGCACCGCGAAGCCCAGGCTGGCATCACCGACCAGCGTCTCGCGCCCCACGCTGCGGCTGTCGCGCCAGGTGTTGCCATCCAGCGTGATGTCACGTGCAACGGCCCGCCCTTCGACGGCCGCGAAACCGTACCAGCCCCAGCGCTCATTCGGCTGGTAGAACACCGATCCGGCCGAGACAGGCCGGGCGCGCGGCGGCCCGAAATCCGCCTCCAGTTCGGTGCCGACGCGCAGCATCAGCCCCGCAGCCGCATAGGTCTGCACGTTGCCGAGGCTCGCCGCGAGGCTCGGCACAAAACCATACTGCAGCCCGCCCTCGCCCAGCGGATGGTTGAGCCGCCACTGCCGGTTCAGCACCAGGTTCAGGCCAGGCTCATCCTTGATCTGCGCGTCCCAGCCGAGGGCCCGCTCGATGTTGAAAAGATCGTGCGTGTTGTTCTGCACCTGCTCGCCCAGCGCGGCGGGCCCGACGACGCCAAGTTGCAGCTCGAGGCTGCCGAATTCGCGCGGTGTGTAGGAGATCAGCGTCACCGCGCCGTAGAGCCACCCGGCATAGGGCCGGTCGTTCGGATCGGGGTTGCGCTCCAGCGTGTTCTCCGGCGTGAACTTCTTCTGGCCGAACGCCAGGCCCCAGCGGGCGATGCCGCCAGTGGGAAACAGTGGCGAGGGCCGGTCCGTAAGCTGCGCAAGCCAATCCGGCGGATTGTAGGAAGGCGAGCCCCAGGCAAACAGAAATCCGTTCGTGTAGAAGCGATCCCGACCCGAGAAGGTGTCGTTCTCGAGCAGGAAAACATAGGTGCCTGCCGGGTCGGCCGGGCGCACCAGCTGCGTCTGGGCGGCGGCCGGCAGTGCCACCAGCGCAGCGGCGATGCAGATCGGGGCAAGGGCAATGCGCGGCATCGTTCAGAAGCGCCAGACAAGGGGAACGATGAAGACGCCAACGATGAAGAACCAGATCATCATCGGCAGGCCGAACTTCCAGTACTCGCCGAAGGCATAGCCGCCCGGCCGCATGACCATCAGGTTGGTCGGCGTGGCGATGGGCGTCAGGAAGGCGGCCGCGGCGGCCACGGCAATCGTCATCAACACCGGCAAGGGGGAGACATCCATCGCGCTCGCGGCCGCAACGCCAACCGGGATGATGATCAGCGCGGTGGCCGTGTTGCTGATCAGCTGGCCCAGGACCGCGGTCAGGATGAACAGCCCCGCAAGCAGGATGGTTGGGCTGCCGCCGGCGGCCATGCTCACCAGCCCATCCGCCATCATCTCCGCGGCCCCGGTCTGCACCATGGCCGTCGACAGCGGCATCATGGCCGCGACCAGGATCACCGTGGTCCAGTCGATCGCGCGATAGCACTGCTCCACATTCAGGATGCGCAGCAGAACCAGCGCGAAGCTGCCCAGCATGCCGGCGACTGCCGCGGGCAGCAGACCGGTTGCAAGGAAAAATACCATCACCGCGAGCACGCCGATCGCACCCCACGCCCCGGCGCCGAGCGGCACCGCCTGCCGGCGGACCAGTTCCGGCGAATTCACCACCAGCACCTGCGGATCCGCGAGTCGGACGTCGAGCGCCTTCCAGCTGCCCTGCAGCAGCATCGTATCGCCCGCCTGAAGCGTCACCGGCTCCACCCCGGCATCCACGCCGCCACGCTGGATGGCGATGACGACAAGGTCGCCACTTTCCGTGACCATGCCCTGGAAGGCGGTCTGGCCGATCATCTCCGATCGGGGCGGGATCATCACCTCGGCCAGGCCGGAGTTCCGGTTGAACAGGCTGTCGCGCAGCTCAACGTCACTGTTCTCGAGGCGGAAGGCGAGGTGATGGGATGCTGCAAGCCGCGCCGCCTCCTCGCCATCACCGGAGACGAGCAGGAAATCGCCCTCCGCCATCGTCTCCCGCCGCAGGCGCTCGCCGCTCTCGCCATCATGGATCGCGACCAGGCGAAGACCCTCCCAGGACGCAACGTCCAGGGCCGAAGGCGACTGCCCGACAAGGGGCGAGGTGGCGCGCAGGCGCAGGCGGAACAGGCCCTTCTGCAGGCCATACTGCTCGACCAGTGTGGTCGCGTGGCGGCCGAAATCCACACTCATCGTCTCACCGGAGCGGTGCGGCAGAAGCTTTTCGCCAAACAGCACAGTGATCGCCATCGTGCCGAGCAGCAGCGGGATGCCGACGATGGTGAATTCGAAGAAGCCGATGGCACGCATCCCCGCATCGGCCGCCGCCTCGCTCACCAATACGTTCACGGGAGTGCCGGTCAACGCGAGCATCGAACCGGCATGGGCCGAGAAGACCAGCGGCATCAGCAGCTGCGAAGGTTTGCGCCGCAGGCGCAGCGCCATCACCATCACCACCGGAAGCAGCGCCGCCACCGCGCCGTTCACGCTGATCAACGCTGTCAGCAGTGCGACCAGCAGGGCAATCAGCACCAGCAGCCGGGTCCGGCTTTCCTCGCCGGCGCCGCGGATCAGCATCTGTCCGGCCCAGGCGGTGACGCCGGTGCGGTCCAGCGCGGCGCTGATGACGAACAGCGTGGCGATGAACATCACCGCCGGATCGCCGAAGCCGGACAGGGCCTGGTTCAGCGTGACCAGCCCGGTCGCATAGAGCGCGAGCCCGACGCCCATGGCCACGACGATGACCGGAATGCGGTTCCAGACGAAGAGGATGATGGCCGCCAGGATGATGGCCGCCATGACTGTGATGTCACTCATCGTCTACAGGCCCCAGGGCAGGCCGAGGAGGTACCAAGCCGCCAGCAGCATGGTCCAGACAACCGAGATGGAAATGACATAGGGCAGCATCAGCGCGATCACCGTGCCGACCCCGGCATCCTTCTGGTATCTGATCGCGAAGGTCACGATCATGGCGAAGTAGGCATTGAGCGGCGTGATGGAATTCATCGGGCTGTCACCGACGCGATAGGCCGCCAGCACCGTCTCCGGCGCGACGCCAAGCTGCATCAGCAGTGGCACGAAGACCGGCGCGAAGATCGCCCATTTCGCGATCGCCGCCGTGATGATGAGGTCGATTCCGAACACGGCGATGACGAAGCCGATCAACAACACAACCGTCGGCATATTGAGCCCGCCAAGGAACTCCGCGAGCGACACGGCGGCCAGCGTCGCCATGTTCGAGTAGTTGAAGATCGCGATGAACTGGCTGATCACGAGCAGCAGCAGGATCAACCCGGCAAGCGCGCCGATGGATTTCTGAATTGCGGCAATGGCCTCCGCCGCGCTGCGCATCGTGCCCGCCGCACGGCCATAGGCGATGCCGCAGACCAGGAAGATCAGCGCGATGGAGACGATCAGGCTGCCCATGAAGGGCGAGGCACCGATGATCGCGCCGGTATCCGGGTTGCGCAGCGGTGCGCCGGGCGGCAGCACCAGCAATCCGATGAAGACCATCACGCCCACAAAGCCAAGCCCCGCGGCGCGCAGGCCCTTGTACTCATCGTCCGACAGCACGTTCTCGCCCGGCACATGGTAGTCGCCCGTATAGGCCCCAAGCCGTGGCTCGATCACCCGCTCCGTGACCAGCGCGATCAGCACCGTCAGCATGACGACCGACGCGATCGAGAACCAGACATTTGCGGCCAGGTCGATCGAGACATTCGGGTTCACCAGGCGCGCGGCATCGTTGGTGATCTCCGTCAGGATGCCGTCGACGGGGACGATCAGCACATTCACCATGAAGGCGGATGCGACGGCGGCGAAGCCCATGGCGAGGCCGGCCAGCGGGTGCCGCCCGACGCTGAGGAAGGCTGCTGCGGCAAGCGGGATCAGCACCAGGTATCCGGCATCGGCAGCGATGGAGGAAACGATGCCGACGAAGACCAGGATGTAGGTCAGCGCCCTCGGCGGGGCGACCACCACCAGCTTGCGGATCAACGCCTTCACCAGGCCGGCTTCCTCCGCGACGCCGACGCCGACCATCGCAACGATGATGACGCCGACCGCGTTGAATCCCATGAAGTTCGGCACCACCCCCGTGAACATGAAGCGCAGCCCGTCGACGGTCAGCAGGCTGCGCGCCACCGTCGTCGCCGTCTCGATGTTGCCTGTTGCCGGATTATAGGCCTGGTAGGTGACGCGCGCGCCGAACGCCGCCAGCAACGCGGACAGGACCACAACGAAGACGATCAGGTAGACGAAGATCATCACCGGATGCGGCACGCGGTTGCCGATGCGCTCAACAGTGTCGAGCAGGCGCTGCATGAAGGTCTTTTCCTCGAGCGTCACCGGCGGCGGATGGATCGCGCTCATGACGACAATGCTCCCAGGATGCGCGCCCAGGAGCGGATGCCCTTCTGGAAGCTGACAAGGTTGTATTTTTCGTTCGGGCTGTGGATACGGTCATCCTCCAGCCCGAAGCCTGCCAGCACGACATCCATGCCGAGCGACGTCTTCAGCATATGCGTCACCGGAATGGAGCCGCCCGAGCCGATGAACACGGCAGGCTTGCCCCATTCGTCGCTCAGCGCCTTGCGCGCCTTGGCAAAGGCTGGATCGGTGTCCGGGAAGCGGATTGCGCGACCGGAACCATGCTCGATGAATTCCGCGCGGCAATCAGCCGGCAGGCGGGCGCGGACATGGGCGCGGAAGGCCTCGCGGATCCTGTGCGGGTCCTGGTCGAAAACCAGTCGGAAGGAGATCTTGGCGGAGGCCTCGGCGGGGATGACGGTCTTGAAGCCTTCGCCCTGGTAGCCACCACCCATGCCGTTGATCTCGCAGGAGGGGCGCGACCAGACCATCTCCAGCGCGTCGCGGCCCTTTTCGCCAGCCGGGATGGAAAGGCCGATGACGCCCAGGAACTTCTCGGCGGTGAAGCCGAGCGTGCCCCATTGCTCACGCAGCTGCTCGGGCAGTTCCGGCACGCCGTCGTAGAAACCAGGCAGCGTGACACGGCCCTGATCATCGTAGAGGTCTGCTAGGATCTTCGCGAGGATGCGATTCGGATTGGCCGCAGCCATGCCGTAGAATCCGGAGTGCAGGTCCCGGTCGGCAGCGTGGATGATCACCTCCTCGCCGCACAGGCCGCGCAGCATGGTGACGATCGCCGGCGTTGCCGGGTCCCACATGTTGGTATCGCAGATCAGCCCGATATCGGCCTTGAGTTCGGCCTGGTTGGCATCGAGGAAGCCCGGCAGATTGACGCCACCGGATTCCTCCTCTCCCTCCAGCAGGATCGTCACCTTGATGGGCAGCTTTCCCGTCACCGCCCTCCAGGCGCGGCAGGCCTCGACGAAGGCCATCAGCTGCCCCTTGTCATCTGCGCTGCCGCGGCCGCGGATCACCTTCGTGCCGTCCGGCATGGTTTCGATCACCGGGTCGAAGGGGTCGCGGTCCCATAGTTCCAGCGGGTCCACCGGCTGCACGTCGTAGTGGCCGTAGAACAGCGCCGAGGGCCCGCTGGCATTGCGGTCATGCGCGACGACGATCGGGTGGCCGGGGGTCGGCCTCGCAGATGCCTCGAAACCGATCGAGCGCAGATCCTGCGCGTGCCATTCCGCATTCGCGGCGCACTCGCCCGCGAAGGCAGGGTCCGTGGAAATCGATTTGATGCGCAGCACGGCGAACAGTCGTTCCAGGGCGCCGTCCATGTCCCGCTCAATGTGCGCCAGCACTTCGTCGAGTTCGTTCATGGGAATCCTGCCTCCCGTTATGGCGGTCGGCGCGCATGTCGCGGCACCAGGCCCTGCCAGTGTGGACACGTTAGAGATGGGCGACGCACGCTCCCACCGCGGCGCGTCCCGCCTCTGTGCCGTCCGTCCGCTGCGCCTTAGCCTCGGCGCTCATGCCGCACCGCGTTCGGCTTCCGCGCCAGCAAGTGCGGTGCGCAGCATGTCTTCCTTCGTCTCGTCGAAGGAGCTGCTCATGATGCGGCCACCCATGCCCTGCAGGCCCGCCATGACGCGGTCCGCCGTCATCTTCCGCACAAGCAGGAACAGCGCGGCTTCACCCGACTCCAGCGTCTGCGCCACCTCCTTCATGAAGGTGTCGTTGATGCCGACGTCGCTCAGGCGGCCGGCCACCGCACCGGTTGCCGCGCCAAGCGCCGCGCCGGCCAGCGGGTTGAGGAACAGCAGGCCGATCAGTGATCCCCAGAGCGCGCCGCTCGCCGCGCCCGCCGCCGTCGGCTGCAGGATCTGGTTGAGCTTGATGCCGCCATCGGGGCGCCGCAGGGCGACGGCGGCGTCGCCGACCGCAATCAGGTATTCACGCTGCATGGCCAGGATGCGCGACCGCGCCTCCTCCGCCTGCGCTTCGGTCGGAAAGGCGATGACCAGCAGGTCTGCCATGTGAAGTGCTCCAATCGATAAGATGCTTGCGAAGGGAGCCGCGGCGCGGTGAGAGGGGGGCACGCCGCGCCGCGGACGGGTCCTACTCGACGACCGTGAGGTTCGCCGGGTTGAACCGCGCTGTGCGCAGCGCGCCGTCGGGCGTCCGGTAGACGACCGTGGACTTCAGGAAGTCCACCGCGACCACCTCGGTCGCCGGCAGGCGGAGCTGCAAATTGTTCAGCATGATGGTCTCCATCACGCCACGCGGTGTATTGCTGCCGGTGGCACGGCGCTCGACCTCGGCCCGCACATCCGCATTCAGGTAGCCCAACTCGGCACGCTCGAATTCGCGCGCCGGTTGGGCCACCGCGGCTGCGGCCAGTCCAATGCCGAGTGCGGCACCGAGTGCGAGGCGGCGCGCCGCGCGCATTCTGTTCAGGGACATCATCTGCACTCCCACGGACCCGATCGGACCCCGAGTGGCCCGCACCGCGAACGCTACCAAGCCGTATGGCGCAAGGGATGGGCGCTGCGTCCCCGCGCTGAGCATCGCATTCCTCGGCGCGTCACGAAGCTGGAACGTCCGGCGGCTTCGCGATAAGCGGGGAGAGGCGTTGGCGAGAGTGAGCCTCAGATGCCCGACCCTGGCGCGGCCGATCTGCGAGATCCGGCCCCGAACAAGCCCACCGCCCCAGAAGGGCCCCAGCGGTTCTCGGTGGATACGCGCGACCTGCCGCCAGCGATCCGCCTGGACGCCTGGCGCGCCTTCTGGCAACCGGCCGTGCACGTGACGGCAAGACGCGACAGCGAGCAGGGTTTCGTCGGCCAGGCCACACTGCGCCGGCTCGGCCGACACACCCTGCTGGACATGCAGGCCGCGGCCGCCAGCTATCGCCGGCCGCGCAGCCAGGGTCTGCGGGATGGCCTGGATCACTGGATGGTCGCCTTGCGGATCGACGAGGAGGATCGCCCGGCCGTGGCGATCTGGCTCGGCTCTCTGTCGCAGGGCTTTGGCTTGCGCGATCTCGGCGGCCGGTGGCTCGCCGTGTTCATCCAGCCGCAATGCCTGCCGCAGCTTGCCTCGATCTTCGCATCACCGCGCGCGGTGCCGGTGCTGAGTCCGGCGGCACGCATGCTGGCCGGGATGCTGCCGCGCATCGCCGCCTCCGCCGACCAGATCGCCACCATGGAGGCAACGCGGCTGGAAGCGGCCCTGTCCTCGATGCTCGCGGCGTGCCTGCTTGATGATGAGATGCAGCCGACCTCCAGCCGGCTGCAGCTCGAGACTGCAAGGCGGGCGCGGGTGATCGCACTTGTCGACGCCGCGCTGGGCGACCCGGAGCTTTCGCCGGCGAAACTGGTTCGGCAATCCGGGCTTTCCCGTTCCGAGCTGTATCGCTGCTTTGCGCCAACCGGCGGCATCTCTCGCGCGATCCAGCTTCGCAGGCTGCGGCGCGCCTATGTCGAACTGGCGCGCGCGGATGGGCCATGCTCCATCAGATTGATCAAGGACGCGGTCGGGTTCTTCGACGCATCCAGCTTCACCCGGGCCTTCCGCCGCGAATTCGGCTGCACCCCGCGTGAGGTGCTGGCGAGCCGCCCGGCACCCACAGCGCACGCCTTCCCGGGCCTGGCGGCGGCGCTCAGCTTTCGTTGAGGGCCAGGGCAGGTTTCGGTTCGGAAGTCGTGCCGCGCCGTTCCAGCACCGTCACATACAGCGCCGGCAGCACGATCAGCGTCAGCAGGGTGGCCACCAGCAGTCCCCCCATGATGGCGAACGCCATCGGGCCCCAGAACACCGTCGGCGCGATCGGGATCAGGCCCAGGACGGTGGACAGCGCCGTCAGCATCATCGGCCGCAGGCGCGATGTGGCGGCCGCCAGCACCGCGTCACGCAGCGCCATGCCCTCGGCCCGGTCCTGGTCGATCTGCACGATCAGGATCACGCCGTTCTTGGCGATCATGCCGAGCAGGGCGAGGATGCCGAGGATGGCGACGAAGCCGAGCGGCCGGTCGAACACCAGCAGCGCCAGCACCACGCCGATCAGGCCGAGCGGCAGGATCGCCACCACCAGGGCGAGCCGCGCGAAGCTCTGCAACTGGAACATCAGCACGGTCAGCATCACCACGATCATCACCGGCACCACCGCGATAACCGAATCGCGGCTCTTGGCGCTTTCCTCCGCAATGCCGCCGATCTCGATATGGGTGCCGGCAGGCAGCCTTGCGTTGATTGCGGCGATGCGAGGCGTCACCTCCGCCACTACCGTCTCGGGCAGCACGCCAGGGCGCACATCGGCCTGCACGGTCAGGGCCGAGACACGGTCGCGCCGCCAGATCAGCGGATATTCCTGACCATGCTCGAAGGTGGCGAATTGGCCGAGGGCGACGGTGCGGCCGCCGGGGATCGGCACCTGCATGGTCTCCAGCGTATCCAGCGAAAGGCGTTCCGCCGCAGTGGCGCGCGCCCGTACGCTGACCAGGTAGATGTCGTCGCGAATCTGGGTGATGACCGTGCCGGTGATGGCCGCGTTCAGCGTGCCGGCGATCGCGGCGGAAGACAGGCCGAGCTGGCGCGCCTGTTCCTGATCCACCACGACGCGCAGCTGACGGGCCGGCTCGATCCAGTCGAAGCTCACATTGCGCGTGCCGCCGCTTGCTGCCACTTCCTGCGCGACCTCCAGCGCGACGGCGCGGATGGTCTCGATGTCCGGGCCGACCACGCGGTATTGCACCGGCCAGCCGACCGGCGGCCCAAGCTCAAGCGGTGAAACGCGGGCGATGGCGGTGGGAAACTGCTCGGCCAGCAGAGCTTCCAGCCGGTCTTGCAGCGCTCCGCGCACGGCCGCGTCCTTCGCCACGACGACAGCCTGGGCGAAGAAGGGATTTGGCAGCTGCGCATTCAAGGGAAGGTAGAAGCGGATCGCGCCGCGACCGACATAGGTGCTCCAATGCGCGACGTCCGGGTCCTGGGCCAGCGCCGCATCCAGCCGCTCCACCGCCGTCAGGCTGGCATGGATCGAAGCGCTCTGCGGCAGCGTCAGGTCCACCAGAAGTTCCGGCCTGTCCGAGGACGGAAAGAACTGCTGTGGCACGAAGCGCAGCGCGTAGAGCGAGACGAGGAAGGCCGCGATGGCGACGGCGATGGTCACCCAGCGCAGCCTTATCGCCAAGGTGAGAAAGGCCGCATAGCCGCGCAGAAAGGCGCCAGGCGGCGCCGGCGCGGCGCCGGCGGCGGCCTTCGGCGCCTTCAGGATGGCCATGCCGAGCAAGGGTGCGAACAGCACCGCGACAAGCCATGAGACCACCAGCGCAAGTCCGACCACGGCAAAAATGGAGAAGGTGTATTCACCCGCCGAGCTGGCGGCGAAGCCGATCGGGATGAACCCCGCGATCGTCACCAGCGTGCCGGTCAGCATCGGCGCCGCCAGAGTCTTGTAGGCGAAGGTCGCCGCCTGCGCCTTGCCGTCACCCAGCGACAGGCGCCGGATCATGGCGTCGATCGTGGTCATCGCGTCATCCACCAGCAGGGTCAGCGCAATGATCAGCGCCCCGAGCGAGATGCGTTGCAGATCGATGCCCGACAGCTGCATCAATGGAAAGACGACGGCCAGCGTCAATGGAATGGAAAGCGCCACCACCGCGCCGGCGCGCATGCCGAGTGCGACGAAGCTGACGGCCATGATGATCAGGATTGCCTGCCACAGGCTTTCGGTGAATTCGCCGATCGCGGTGTCCACTGTCTTCGCCTGGTCCGCCACCAGGAAGGGCTCGACACCAACCGGCAGGTCGCCCTGGATCGCCTGCATCTCGCGCCGCAGGTTCTCGCCCAAGGCCAGGATGTCGCCCCCTGCGCCCATCGCGATGGCAAGCCCTATGGCGGGCTGCCCATTCACCCGAAACATCGGCTGCGGCGGGTCGGAATAGGCGCGGCGGATCTCGGCGATGTCGGTCAGTCGCACCAGGCGGTCGCCGGCGACGAAGGAGATCTTGGCGAGGTCCGCCTCGTCCTGGAAGGCGCCCGAGACGCGCACAGACAGCCTCTCATCACCGGTCTGCACGAGGCCGGCGGGCTGCACGGTGTTCTGCGCCTGCAGGGCGGCGATCAAGGACGGGTAGTTCAGGCCAAGTCCCGCGAGCCGCTCCAGCGAGAATTCGACGAACACAACCTCATCCTGCGCACCGAGGATCTCGACCTTGGTGACGTCCGGCACCCGCAGCAGGCGCGAGCGGATGGCTTCGACGTAGTCGCGCAACTCGCGTTGGCTGAAGCCGTCCGCGGTGAAGCCGAAGATGATGCCGAAGGTGTCACCGAAATCATCGTTGAAGCCGGGGCCGACCACACCTTGCGGCAAGGTGTGGCGCATGTCGCCGATGCGCTTGCGCACCTCATACCACATGTCCGGCACGACATGCGGTGGGGTGGAGCCCTTGAGGTCGACGAAGATCGTGGTCTGTCCGGCGACGGTGTAGCTGCGCAGCCGGTCGAGGTTCGGGGTTTCCTGTAGGGTCCGCTCCAGCCGTTCGGTCACCTGCGCCAGCGTTTCCTCGATGGTGGCACCGGGCCAGGCGGCCTGCACCACCATGGTGCGAAAGGTGAAGGCCGGGTCCTCGTTGCGTCCAAGGCGGAAGAACACGATGCTGCCGGCGATCACTGCGACAAGCATGAAGTAGGCGAGAAGCTGCGGCCGACGGATCGACCATTCGGAAAGGTTCGGACCAATCATCGTGCGCCATCCAGCAGCCGGACCCGCTGACCCGGGCGCAGGACCTGAACGCCGGCCGTCACCACGACATCGCCGGCGGCCACACCGGAGCCGATGACGGCGCGCGCCGGGTCGTGCCGCAGGATCTCCACCGGGCGCAGGGAGACGGTCTGGCTGTTCGTGTCCACCACCCAGACGGCAGGTGTGCTGCCCTGGCGTGTCAGGGCGCTGGCAGGGAGGGCGTAGCCCGTGCCGCCCTGCAATTCCATACGCCCGGTCACGGTCGAGCCCAGCCGCAGCCCCGGCGGCGGGTCCTCAAGCCCGATGCGCACGCGGAAGGTGCCGGTCACCGGGTCGGCGCTGGGGGAGACTTCGCGCACACGACCGTTCGCGCGGGTGACAGGATCGAGCGTCAGCGCCACCGCCACGATGATGCCCGGCGGCGCGCGGTCCATCACAGCGGGGGGCACGTCGAACACGGCGTCCAGACCATCCTGCCGGGCGAGGCGCACGACCATGCGGCCGGGCGCCACCACCTCCCCCGCCTCCGCGCCGCGGGCGGTGACGGTGCCGGGCGCATCGGCCAGCAATTCGGAATAGCTCAGCCGGTTCTCGGCGATGTTCACCTGCGCCTGCGCTGAATCCACCGCGCTGCGTGCGGTCTGCCGCTGCTGCGCGGCCTGGTCGTAGCGCTGCCGGGTGCCGAAGCCGCTGCGCAGCAATTCGCTCGCGCGGCTATAATTCGCCTCGGCCTCCACCAGCTGCGCCTGGCCCGCCACCAGGGCGGCGCGCGCGGCACGCAGCCCGTTCTCCTCATTGGTGCGGTCGAGGCGGGCGATCACCTGGCCTGCCGTTACCCGGTCCCCGACATTCACCAGGCGTTCGATCATGCGGCCATCGATGCGAAAGCCGAGATTGACCTCGGTCTGCGCCTGGATGGTGCCGGTCAGGCTTACGGTGGTGGTATCGCCGCGCGATTCCACGGTAACCACACGCACCGGCCGCGGTTCCGGTGCGGGCGGCGCCGGCGCTTCGCCGCAGGCGGACAGTGCCGCGAATGCGAGCAACAGGCAGGGCAGCTTCGCGCCGCCCGGAACTCTCGACATGCTCGAAATCCCTGCACTGGTGGGCCGTGCGAAGCTACCGTTCTGCCCACCTTCCTTGATCGGCGGCACGTCCCGGCCATACCCCCTACGTCCCGAAGCCAAGACGGCTTGAACGCTCGCAGGCTGGGCCGGACCAGGCGGCCGCTGCCCTAAACACCCGAGAGCATCGCATCCAGGTCGAGCGAGGATCGCACGCCAAGGGCCCCGGCATGATCGCGCAGAAAATCCTCCGCCGCCCGTCGCCCGGCTTCGCGCAGCCATTCGAGGAAGGCCCATTCGGCATTGAGCTTCGAGGAATAGCCGAGCGCGGCCATGACCTCGTTCCGCACCACATGCAGCCGCATGCGCGCCCAGGCCGCGCCCTCGGTGTTGCCGGGGTCGGCGACCTTGCGCAGCAGCCACATCATCTTCAGCTCCTTCAGCGCCACCGCGTTGAAGGAGATTTCGTTGACCCGGTCGAGGATATCGCGCGCGGTGCGCGGCGTGCCCGGGCGCTCGATCGGGTTGATCGGGATCAGGATGGTGTCGTCCGAAGCAAGTTCGGTCACCAGCGGCATCAGCGTCGGGTTGCCGGCGAAGCCGCCATCCCAGTAGGGCTCGCCCTCGATTTCCACTGCCTGGAACAATTGGGGCAGGCAGGCAGAGGCCAGCAACGCCGCGATGCTGAGATCCGTGTTGCGAAAGATCCGTGCACGGCCGGTGCGCACGCTGGTGGCGGTGACGAAGACCTTGATCGGCCCGTCGCGCAACGCCGCGAAATCCACGCTGTCGCGCAGCACTTCCGCCAGCGGGTTGCCGGCGACGCTTGGCATATCATAAGGCGAGACAATCCGGGCCAGCAGGTCCATCATCAGGAAGGCGGGCGAATTGTCGAGCGTCCAGCGGCCGAGCATCACATCCACCGGCCCGCGTTGGAACGGGCTGAAGGTGGCGCTTCGGGACACGCGGCGCCAGAAGGCATCGAGCGCCTCGCGCGCCCCCTGCCTGCCGCCGATGGCGTAGCCGCTGGCCAGCACGGCCGCGTTCATCGCCCCGGCGGAGGTGCCGGATATGCCCTCCACTTCCAGCCATGGTTCCTCCAGCAGCCGGTCTAGGACGCCCCAGGTGAAGGCACCATGCGACCCGCCACCCTGCAGGGCGAGGTCGACCGACACGGGATCACGTCGCTGCATCATGCGCTTCCCGACTGGAGGCTACCGCGGCCCGGACGCGACGACGCGCACGGAAGCCTGCGCCAACCGGCGCAGCAGGCGCAGGCGGCGCAGGATCGGGCGGCGGTCATGCAGCAGCATCTCGACCGGCTTCCACATCGCGACCCATCCGAGGATGCCGATGCTCTCGCGCGCGATGCGGGTCAGCGGGCGTTCGGGGAAATCGGCGGCGAGCCAGAAGGCGGTGGTCAGGCAACCGGCGAGAATCGCCAATCCGACAGCCAGGCTACGGCGTGCATCGGAGAAGTGCTCCTTCACGGAACGCTCCTGCGCCTCGGCCAGCAGGCTGAAATGCGTCGCGATCGCGTCACCCAGCCGCGCCTTGTCGGCGCTACCCATGGCGTCGGGCGGCAGGCGAATGGTGACACTGAGCGGCACCTCCGCGGGCTGGCGGCGCGCCCATTCGATGATCTCGCCTTCCGCCGCGGCGCGAAGGCAGCCGGGATGCAGCGGCCAGGCGGCGTCCACAGCGACCAGCTGGCCGATATCCACCAGTTCGAGGTCGAGGTTCGGCCCGGCGGGCGAGGCGGCTGGCATGGCAGCCGGCGGCGCAGCCATTACGGCGTCGGACATGAGGCCTCCGGCTCAATAACGGCCTGACGTTAGGCCTGCGCCCGGCTGCCTGCATCGTCATGCCGTCCCGGCGCTTGGCCGCATGTCCCGGATACATCCCGGATGAATCCGCTTACCCAAAGGATAAAAATGGATATTGGGACAAAAGTAATGAAATTGCGCATCCCTGGCTACGAATGAGGCAATGTTGGTTTATTTTTTTTGTTGATGAGGCAGGCACGAACTGCATATTGAAATGGTGAATGCTGATGAGTGGCGCCAATGTTCGAGAAACAGGCTGGCCCGCTTCCGGTTGCGCATGAAAACCGGGACGATGGCGTGGCGTCGCAGAATGCGGTCGCATGCCTGCTGAAGCCGTTGCGCCAGACCACGCGGAACCTGCCCGCGCGCCTGCAATTCGACGCCTGGCGTGACACCAACGCGCGGCTTGTTGACTACGTCTCGCCCGAGATCCTGCCTGAGTCCTACGAGGTAAGTGCGACCACCTTCTTTTTCGGCGGGCTTGCACTGCTCGCGGCGGAAACACCGGCTGGGACCTATCGGCGCTCGGCAACCAACCTGCGCCGCGACGGGATCGACCTGCTGTCCTTCTCCCTGGCCACGCATGGCCACCGCATCTACCGCACGCAGGATCAGACCCATGTGATGCAGCCGGGCCAGCTTGTCCTGCATTCGCTGGCACAACCCTTCGAGGCGGCACGCACCCGCTCCGGCTGGCTTCATCTGTATCTGACGCGCGAGGACCTGCCAGCCGCTGTCGTTCCCCTGGTGTCAGGATGCCAGGTTCTGGACACGCCGAGCGGGCTTCTCCTGCGCGACTATCTTCTGCTGCTGGCGGATGAGCTTCCACGCATGACCGTCGCGGATGGACAGCGCCTGGCGGATGCCACCAGGGCGATGATCGCGCTTGCCGTCGCGGAGAGCCCGGCGCGGCAGGAGGCAGCTGCGGCGCCCCTTGCTGCGGTGCAGCTGGCGCGCTTGCGCAACCTGATCCGGGCCAATCTCGGGTCGGCGCGGCTTGGACCCATGCGGCTGTGCCGGGAGGCCGGGATCGCGCGCTCACAATTGTACCGACTGTTCGAACCGCTTGGTGGCGTGGCCCTGTTCATTCAGCGGGAGCGACTGAACGCGGTCTACCGGGCGCTGACAGACCCGGACGATACGCGCAGCATCTGCGAAATCGCCGCGGCAAGCGGTCTGTTCGATGCGTCGAGCTTCAGCCGCATGTTCCGCCGCGCCTTCGGCATTTCGCCGCGGGAGTTGCGCATGACGCACATGCTGCGCGCCACCCACAAGATCCCGCCTTGCAACCGCAGTGTCTCCGGCTCCCTGCAATATCTGCTGCAGGCCACGTAGCTCCGCGGTCGTGACGTGCCCAGCGGGTTGGGCTTGGGTCGCCGGGGGAGGTGAAGATGCCACGCAAGGCTGGCGATGACGGTCAGGATCGGCACCGATGCCGCGCTGCGCTGCGGCGCCGCGACCTGCTGGCCCTGCCCATCACTCTCGCGGCCGCGGATCAGCCCGCGCGCGCGCATCCGGCCTGGGCACCCTCCCGGCCCCTCATCCTCATCGTGACGTCTGTTGCCGGCAGCATGCCGGACCTCATCTGCCGGCTGGTGGGCGAGGGCATGAGTCGTTTGCTTGGCCCGGTTGTCATCCAGAACCGCCCCGGCGGCTTCGGCACGCTGGGGCTTGCCGAGGTGGCGCGGGCGCAACCGGACGGCCACACCATCGGCTATTGCAGTGTCGTCACGATGGCGATCAACGATGCGATGCTACGGCGGCAACCTTATGTCGCCGAACGGGACTTCGCCCCGGTTGCCCTGCTCGGCTTCGTGCAGAACGCCGTCCTGGTGCATCCCACGCTGCCGGCCCGGACGCTGGCGGAACTTCTCGCGCTGCTGCGGGACGCTCCTGGCCGCTTCACCTACGGTTCGCCCGGCACAGGCACGACCGGCCACCTGGCCATGGAGCTGCTGCGCTCACTGTCCGGGGTCGAGCTTGTGCATGTGCCGTACCGCGGCAGCCCTCAGCTGGCAGAGGCCCTGCGGAAACGGGAGGTGGACATCGCCTGCGACAGCCTCTCCTCGCTGGAGGCCCTATTGCGGGTTGGTGATGCGCGCGGCCTTGCGGTCACCGGCCCGCAGCGGACGCCGCTATTCCCCGATCTGCCGACGGTTGAGGAGACGGGCTGGCCCGGCTTCCGCATCACGTCCTGGGGCGGGCTCGTGGTGCCGTCCGGCACGCCTGCGGCGGCGGTGGCGCGGCTGAACGCGGCCGCCAACGCGGCACTTGCCATGCCCGATCTCGCTGCGCGTCTGACGGCG
>NZ_JAUYTS010000209.1 GCF_030695085.1 Falsiroseomonas sp.
CGCCACCTGACCCATGCGCCGCGCCGCGCAGGCGAGATTGAAGGTGCGCCGGGCGAGGATCTCCGGATCCCAGGCGAACGGCGACCAGCGCGAGAACACGGCGCCCCAGGCCAGGGTCAGACGAACCGCCTCGCGGGCGCCGCGCTCGCCCTGCAGCATCAGCGACGGCAGCCAGGCGAAGGCGTGGAGCTCGACCGCGAAGGCCCGGTTGGGGCTGGGGCGGTTCCAGGGATCCTCGTCGGCGCCGATCTCGAGGCTGGCGCCGGCGAGGATGAATTTGCCGCCCGACACGCTCTTTCCAAGCGCCGGATCGACCGGGCGGAAGTCGCGCGGCGTGGCGGCGAACCCCTGGCCGGGACGCCCCCTCAGGGTCAGGCCGTAGCCGGGCAGGCCATACAGTTCGATCCACATCTGGCGCGTCAGCAGCCGCCCGAGGATGGCCGGCCAGAGGCCCGGCCCGGTCGTCGCGCCGGTGGTCCGCACCGGCGTGCGCATCGGGGCCCCGCGAAGCCCGGGTATGGCGCCGGGCGCGGGGGCGTCGGCCTCGGGACGCGCGAAGGGACCCAGCGGACTCACGCGCTTTTCAGAGCCTGGATGTTGGCGGCATAGGCGGACGGGCCGCCGCGGAACACCGCTGTTCCGGCGACGAGGGCGTCGGCGCCGGCGGCGACGCAGGCCCCGGCGTTGGCGGCGGTGACGCCGCCGTCTACCTGCAGATGCGCCTTCGATCCGGCGGCGTCGAGCAGGGCGCGGGTCCGTTCGATCTTGCGCAGGGTCGTTCCGATGAAGGACTGGCCGCCGAAGCCCGGATTGACCGACATCAACAGCACCAGGTCGACCTGATCGATGACGTCCTCGAGCACGCTGATCGGCGTACCGGGGTTCAGCACCACGCCCGCCTTCGCGCCCAGCTGGCGGATGCGGCCGAGGGTGCGGTGCAGGTGCGGGCCGCTTTCGGGATGGACCGTCAGGATGTCGGCCCCGGCCGCGCGATAGGCCTCCAGCCATGGATCGACGGGCGCCACCATCAGATGCACGTCGAACGGCAGGGCGGTGTGCGGCCGCAGG
>NZ_JAUYTS010000212.1 GCF_030695085.1 Falsiroseomonas sp.
GCCGGCCGCGCTGGATCGCTTCCCGCATGAATTCAGCGGCGGCCAGCGCCAGCGCATCGCCAACGCGCGCGCTTTGGTGCTGAAGCCGCGGCTGGTGGTGCTGGATGAACCGACCAGCGCGCTGGATGTCTCGGTCCAGGCGCAGGTGGTGGACCTGCTGCGCGACCTGCAGGCGCGCCACCACCTGGCCTATCTGTTCATCTCGCATGATCTGCGCGTCGTTCGCGCCCTCGCGCACCGCATCATCGTGCTGAAGGACGGCCGCGTGGTGGAGGAAGGCGAGGCGCAGGCGGTTGTCGAGACGCCGCAACAACCCTACACCCGCGCCCTGATGGCGGCGGCCTTCGACCTGACCACCGCCGGCAGCGAGGGCACGGTACGGACATGAGCGAGGCGGAGGATGCGGTGCTGCCGCCGCTGGAACGGCTGCGGGGCCTGCTGGATTCGCAGCAGGTGAAGCTCGGCGTGCATATCCGCAAGATGAACTCGCCCGGCAGCCCGGTATATCGCCATGGCGAGAACATCTGGCCGGCCGCCGGCATCCTGGTGTCCTCCTTTGCCGCGACGGCGCTGGTTCATTTCTATCTCGGCGCGGCGATCCTGGCGGTGGGTTGCTGGTGGTGGCTGGCCAAGGTGCAGCCGAAGATCCGCGATGGCGTCTTCGAACGCGCCAGCTTCTGGGCGCTGCAATCCGAGGACCATTTCGACGGGCTCTGGGCCAAGGGCGTGCTGACGCTGCATGCCGAATTGCCGGATGGGCGGAAGTTCGCCGCCGCGCGGCGCGATGACTGGCGCGCCTTCGCCCGGCTGGTCTATCGCGAAACCAAGGGGCCTGAAACCAAGGGGCCTGAAACCAAGGGGAACGACGCCTGATGGCCGTGCTGCTCTCGACCAAGCCGGCCGCCATGGAGATGTGGCGCACCGCCCTGCTGGCGGTGGACCCCACCCTGGAAATCCGCATGTTCCCCGATGCCGGCGATCCGGCCGCGATCGAGGCCGCGGTGGTCTGGACCGCGCACGACATGGCGGAGCTGCGGCGCTACCCGAACCTCCGCCTCATCGTCTCCATGGGCGCCGGCGTGGACCATCTGCTGCGCCCGCCCGGCCCGCCGCCCGGCATTCCGGTGGCCCGCCTGGTGGACCGGATGCTGACCACGCAGATGGGCGAGTGGGTGCTGCTGAACGTGCTGCGCTTCCACCGCCAGGACCTGGACTACCGGGCCCAGCAGCAATCCCGCATCTGGGAGGAGCTGCCGGCGCCGGTGACGGCGGAGACGCCGATCGGCTTCCTCGGCCTGGGTGAGCTCGGCACCCATGCGGCCGGCCTGCTGCGCGGCCTCGGCTTTCCCGTGCTCGGCTGGTCGCGCCGGCCCAAGCAGCTGGCGGGGGTGGAGACCTTTCATGGCGCTGAGGGCCTGGCGGCGATGGCCGCGCGGTCCCGCATGCTGGTCTGCCTGCTGCCGCTGACGCCGGAGACGCGCGGCATCATCGATGCGCGCCTGCTCGGCCTGCTGCCGCGCGGCGCCTTTCTCATCAACGGCGCCCGGGGCGGGCATGTCGTCGATGCCGATCTGCTGGCGGCGCTTGACAGCGGCCAGATCGCCGCCGCGGCGCTGGACGTGTTCAGCCCGGAGCCGTTGCCCGAAGGGCACGCCTACTGGTCGCACCCGCGGGTGGTGATGACGCCGCATGCCGCGAGCATCACCATTCCAGAGAGCGCCGCGCCGCAGGTGGTGGAGAATCTCCACCGCGCCCGCACCGGCCAGAAGCTGCTGAACCTGGTGGACTTCACCGCCGGTTATTGAGCCGGCGCCAAGTCAGCCCGCCTTGCGGGCTTCCTCGGGAACCACCGTGTCCTGCGCCGTCTGCTCGGCCACCGTCATGATGCTGCGCATGTCGCGCAGGAAGGCGGCGCCCTTCAGGGTGCGCTGCACCAGCACGCTGCGGCGGTCCATCGGGTCCACCTTGCGGCGGGCGAGGTCCAGCTCACCCAGCCGGTCGAGTGCGCGAGTGATTGCGGGCTTGGAGACATTCAGCTCCGCCGCCAGGCCGCGCACCGTATGCGGCCCATCCGTCAGATAGACGGTCAGGAAGACCCCGAGCTGGCGGGCCGACAGGTCCGGTCCATCGCGGCGCACCAGCGCCACAACGGTGTCACGGAGAATGCCGACGAGCTGGTCTGAATTCGCTTGATTGGCCATGTTGTCCATTCCTTCTGCGTCACGCTTGCGGCTGGCCTGGGTCGGTTTCGCCGTGCCGGCGCCGCGGCTTGCGCCGCGCCTCCCTTTCGGCTCGCTTTGCGAAAGGTCTTGTCCCGACGTCCTTCTCTGAGAGCGCCGCGAGCCAGAAAGTTCCCGTTTCATCTCAAATTCGTTACCGTCCTGGGGGCTGACCGGGTGAAACCAAGGTGGTGACGGCGCGTAACAGAGCGCGAGCCGACTGGATCTCGCCACCCTCGGGCCGCCCGGGCCGCGATTGATCGTTCCAAGCATAAAGATCGAGATGCGCCCATCGGACGCCACTTGGTACAAAATGTTGCAGAAACAACGCGGCGACCACGGACCCCGCCATCGGCTTGGAGCTCACGTTGTTGAGGTCCGCAATCGGGCTGTCCAGCCAAGAAACGTAATGTTTCATCAGCGGTAGTTGCCACACCGCATCGTGGACCTTCGTGCCGGCCGAGAGAATACTTTGTGCGAGTTCCTCGTCATCGGAAAACAGCGCCGGCAGATCCGGCCCCAGCGCGACGCGTGCCGCGCCGGTCAGCGTCGCCGCATCCAGCAGCAGGTCCGGCTTGTGTTCCCCCGCGAAGGCCAGCAGGTCCGCCAGCACCAGGCGGCCTTCCGCGTCCGTGTTGCCGATCTCCACGCTCAGCCCCTTGCGGGTGCGGATCACGTCCATCGGCCGGAAGGCGGTGCCGGAGACGCTGTTCTCCACCGCGCCGACCAGCAGCAGCAGGCGGATCGGCGTGCCGGCGCGCATCAACATGTCCGCCAGCGCGATCATCGCCGCCGCGCCGCCCATGTCCTTCTTCATCCGCAGCATGCCGGCGGCCGGCTTCAGGTCCAGCCCGCCGGTATCGAAGCACACCCCCTTGCCACAGAGCGCCACCAGGGGGCCATCCGCCGCGCCTTCCCAGCGCAGGATCGCGACATGCGGCGCCCGGGGGCTGCCCTGGCCCACGGCGGCGATCGCCGGGAAGCCCTGTTCCAGCGCCGGGCCGGAGATATCCTCGAAGCCCGCGCCATGCGCCGCGGCCAGGCGGCGCACCGCCTCGGCCAGTTGTTCGGGGCCGAGGTGGTTGGCGGGCTGGTTCACCAGGTCGCGCCCGGCCCAGATCGCCGCCGCCTGCTGCTGCGCCGCTTCCGTCCCCGGCGCGGGCACCAGCCGGGCGGCGCGGCGCTGCGGCTTGGATTTCAGCCCGGCGAAGCGATAGGCGCCCAGGCACCAGCCGAGCGTCGCGGCCGCCGCATCCGGCGCATCCTCGATCCGCCAGTCGGTGCCTTCCGGCAGGGCGAAGGGCAGCGCGCCGAAGGCCCAGGGGCTGGCGGCGGCGGTCGCATCCTCGCCCAGGCCGAGCACCGCACCAGCCAGCCCCGCCTCCCCCGGCAGCAGCCGCCATTCCTGCGCCTTGGCAGCGAAGCCGCTGGCGCGCAGCCAGGCGGTGCTGGCCGGCGGCAGGCTGGCCAGCAGCGCGTCCAGCCCAGCCGGATGCACGGCCCGCAGCGGCAGGGTCGAATCAGTGGCGTGGGTCAGGCAATCCATCGGGGCGACTCCGGGGCAAGGCGGATGGCGGCGAGACCGGGCCCCACATCCTGCAACGAGAAGGCTAGCACGGTAACGAAGAACAACCAGGGGATGTAAGCCGGTCTGTTCCAGCACCCGCAACCCAAGGCCGTACGGGTGCTTCCGGCCCGGCGCGGCCGGTGCTAGGGGCCCAGCCCATGCGAATACTGCTGTGGTACTGGGGGCGTCGCGGCGGCGGCGCACAATATACACTAGGCTTGGCCCAGGCGCTGGCCGGACGGCCGGGTGTGGAGCTCAGCCTGTCGGTCTCAGCCCAGGGCGAATTTCGGGACCGGTTTCGTAATTTGAGCGTTCCGACAGACATCGTGGACACCTACCGCGATCTTTCCGGCTTCGCCACCGGCCTGCTGCGCCTACCAGCCCTGACGCGGCAGCTTATCGGGCGGGCGCGGCAGGCCGATGTCGTGGTCTCCGGCATGACCCATGTCTGGGCGCCGCTGGTGGCGCCTGCCCTGGCCCGGTCCGGGGCCGCCTTCGTGCAGGTGGTGCATGACGCAACGCCGCATCCGGGTGATTTCGGCCTGGCCTGGAACTGGCGCCTGGGGCGGGAACTTGGCGCGGCGCGCGCGGCGGTGGCGCTGTCCGACCAGGTCGCGGTGGCCTTGGCGGCCCGGGCGCCGGCCCTGCCGCTGATCCGCATGCCGCTGCCCGCCTTGCTCCCCGCGGCACCTGCCGCGCCGCCGGCGGCGGCCGGGCCGGGCGCGCTGCGACTGCTGTTTTTCGGCCGCCTGCGTGCCTATAAGGGCCTCGACCTGCTGCGCGATGCCTTCCGCCTGCTGCACCAATCCCACCCCGGCGCCAGCCTGCGCGTGGTGGGGGAGGGCGATCCCGAAGCCTGCGCCCCGGGACTCGCTGGCCTGCCGGGCGTGCGGCTGGAACGCCGCTGGGTGGCGGAGGCGGAAATCCCCACCTTGCTGGCCGAGGCCGATGCCGTTGTGCTGCCCTATCGGGAGGCCAGCCAATCCGGCGTGGCGCCGCAGGCGCTGGCGATGGGCGTGCCGGTGGTCGCCACCCCGGTCGGTGGCCTGACCGAGCAGGTGCGCCCCGGTGCGGGTGGCGTCCTGGCGGCCGCCGTTACCGCCCCGGCGCTGGCCGAGGCGCTGGCCGGGCTGATGGACCCGGCGCGATTGGCCGCGCTGCGGCAGGAGGCGGCGCGCGCCGGCGCCGCGGCCTCGGATTGGGATGCGGCCGCGACAGCGCTGCTGGCCGGGCTTGCGCGCGTGCTGCGCTGAAACCATCGGCCGCGCGGCCGCTTTCGCCGCGCATCAGACCAGCAGGCGGCCGATCCGCTCCAGCAGCGCCGCGGCGGTGTAGGGCTTGCCGAGGAAGTTCACCCCCTCATCCAACCTGCCATGGTGGATGATGGCGTTGCGGGTGTAGCCGGTGGTGAACAGCACGCGCAGCCGCGGCCGCCTGGCCAGCGCCGCGCCGGCCAGTTCGCGGCCATTCATCGGCCCGGCCAGCACCACATCAGTGAACAGCAGCGTCACTTCCGGATGGGCGTCCAGCAGGGCCAGCGCCGCGGGGCCGTCGCCGGCCGCGATGGTGCGGCAGCCGGCTTCCTCCAGCGCCGCCACCGCGAAATCCCGCACCATCTCCTCATCCTCCACCACCAGCACCAGGGCGCCGGGGGCGTTCAGGGGCAGGGTGCCGGGCGTGGCGGGCGGGGCCAGCGGCGCGACCGGGGCGGGCAGGTCCTGGTCCCGCAGCCGTGGCAGGTACAGCTTCACCGTGCTGCCCTGGCCGGCCTCGCTGTAGATGGCGGCATGGCCGCCGGACTGCCGGGCGAAGCCATAGACCTGGCTGAGCCCGAGGCCCGTGCCCTTGCCGGTGGGCTTGGTGGTGAAGAAGGGCTCGAAGGCGCGGGCCACCACCTCGGCGGACATGCCGGAGCCGGTGTCGGAGACGCAGATCAGCACATACTGCCCGGCCTCCACATCGTCGCGCCCCACGGCATAGGTCTCATCCAGATGGGCGTTGGCGGTCTCGATGGTCAGCTTGCCGCCGTTGGGCATGGCGTCGCGCGCATTCACCGCCAGGTTCAGCAGGGACGATTCAAGCTGGTTCGGGTCCGCATGCGCCCGCCACAGGCCGCCCGCGAGCACCGTCTCGATCTCCACATCCTCGCCCAGCGTGCGCCGCAGCAGGTCGGACATGCCGGCGACCAGCCTGTTGGCGTCCACCGCCTCCGGCGCCAAAGGCTGCTGGCGGGAGAAGGCGAGCAGGCGCTGGGTCAGGATGGCGGCCCGGTTGGCGCCTTCGGTGGCATTGTCGATGCCGCGGCCGATGCGCTCCGTTGCCGGAGAATGTTCCCCGAGCTCCGCCAGCCGGCGCCGCGCCAGCGCCAGGTTGCCGAGCACGACGGTGAGCAGATTGTTGAAGTCATGCGCCACGCCGCCGGTCAGCCGGCCCACCGCCTCCATCTTCTGCGATTGCCGCAGCTGCGCCTCGGCCCGTTCCCGGCCATTGGCGGCGGCGATCAGCCGGGCATTGGTCTCGGCCAGGTCGCGCGTGCGTTCCCCCACCCGAGTTTCCAGGGCCTCGTTCAGCCGGCGCAGATCCTCCTCCCGCCCCAGCAGGGTGCGGGAGGCTTCGGCCAGGGCCGCGGCGGTTTCCGAAACCTCCCGGATGCTGCTCGGCACCGGCTCCACCGCCTGGCCCCGGCCCAGCGCCGCGGCCTGGGCTGCCAGGCGGCGCAGCGGTTCGGCGATGCGGTTGCCGAGGATCAGTGCCAGCATCAGCGACAGCGCCGCCAGCGCCAGGCCGACAGCGCCCAGCAGCAGCAGCGTGCGGTACAGCGGCGCGTTCAACGTCGCCACCGGCACGCCCACCGCGATGCGCCAATCGGCCAGCGCGGTCTTGGCGTAGCTGCCGAGCACCGGGGTGCCGTCTGCCGTCAAGCCGCGCCAGCTGCCTTCCCACCCTGTGGCGTTCCGGCGCAGATCCTCGGTGGCGGGGGTGCCGACGAAGTCGTCGTGCCGGCGGTTGCGCGCCAGGATCCGGCCCTGGCCATCGACCACGGCGAGCGTCCAGCCATCCGGCGCCTGGCGGTCCTCCAGCACCTGGCGGATGCGCTGGACCGGCGTGCTGAGGCTGAGGAAGCCGCCGCCGGGCTGGCCGGGGAAGGGAACCGCGACCGGCACCTCCACCGCGAACATCGGCACCTGGTAGGCGACGCCCTGGAACAGATCGCTCACCACCAGCCGGCCACCCGGCCTGGGTGGCGGCAGCGGGGAGGTTTCGGGCAGGGGGGCACCGGGCGCCAGCCAGGCGTTCAGCCGCTGCCGGCCGGCGGAATCGCGCAGCACCGTCGCCATGCCGAGGCGCATGCGCACTTCCACCGCCTGCTGGTGAAAGCTCTCGAGGTCGCCCATGCGAAGCTGCGGCGACAGCGCCAGCAGGTTCAGCGTGGCGGCCAGGCCGGTCAGTTCACGGTCCACCGCCAGGGCCACGGCGCGGGCGGTGTTCAGCGCCTCATCCTCCAGCCGGCTGCGCTGGGCCTCCGCGAAGCGGTGCGACAGGGTGGCGACAAAGACCACGATGGGTAGCGCCAGCGCCGCGGCGAACAGCGCGAGATGCCGCCGGACCGGGCGGCCAACCGGTCGCACGCCCGGGTTGCCAGCCGGAAGGCGTGCAGGGCGGTGGGCGCTGCCGGTCTGGTTCGGCTTGGGCGGCTGCGGCGCGGCGGTGTCCAACAAGTGGTCTCCGGTGTGGAAAGGGGCGCGGCGGCGGCGGCGCGGCGAGGCGAGGCGAGGCTGGCGCCCCCCTGCCGAGGGAGGACCTTCCCATGCCTTCTAGCTCGCCGCACTGCAAGGCCGTAGCGCGGCGGGAGACCGGAAGGGCAGGACCGATTTATTGCAATATCGTGCCAGGGCCGCTGCCATGCGGCGGGCTGTCCGGCCGCGCCGGCCATGCCATGATGGAATTGCACAGGTATGGAGGCTGGATTGGACACGCTGATCCTTGAGGCCGGCTGGATCTGGGATGCCGCCGGCGGCCTGCGGCACGGCGCATCCGTGGTGGTGCAGGGCGGACGCATCGCCGACATCGTGATGCAGCGCCCGACGCTGGACGCCCCGCGCATCACCCTGCCCGAGGGGCTGCTGCTGCCCGGCTTCGTCAATCTGCACAACCACGCCTTCAGCGCGCCGCTGTTCCGCGGCCTGGCGGATGACATCGCCGAGGGCGAACTGCCCGGCGACATCGTCTATTCCCTGCTGATGCCGCTCGGCGACATCGCGGCGGAGGTGCTGGACCAGGACGCGATCGGCGACGTGGCGGAAATGGCGCTGCTGGAGACGATGAAGGGCGGGTCCACCACCATCATGGATGTGTGGCGCCTGCAGCAGGCGCCTTTCATCGCGCGCGGCCGGGGGCTCGGCCTGCGGACCTATTCCTGCCCCTACCTGTTCTCCACGCCGAAGATGGATATGGGGCCGGATGGCAAGCCGGTGACGGCGCCGGAAGCCGCCGATACCGGCTTCGACCGGGTGATGCAGTTGTTCGCCGAACATGATGAAGGCCGGCGCGGCCGCACCCGTATCGGCTTCGGCCCGCATGGCCTGGATACCTGCACGCCCGAATTGCTGACCCGCATCCGCGACATGGTGGACGAGATCGGCTGCCCGCTGACCATCCATGCGGCACAGAGCCAGGTGGAGCTCGACATCGTGCGCGCCCGCTATGGCAAGTCCCCGATCGAGCATATCCGCGACCTCGGCCTGCTGCGGCCCGGCACGGTGCTGGCGCATTGCGTGCTGGCCACCGATGCGGAACTGGCGATGATCCGCGACCATGGCGCCGCCGTGGCCTCATGCCCCTACGCGTTTTCCCGCTTCGGCGTCGCGGTGCCCTTCGCGCGGTTTCTCGATGCCGGGATCAGGCTCGGCGTCGGGACGGATGGCGTGGGCCTCGACATGGTGGCGGAGCTGCGCGCGGCGGCGCTGCTGGCCAAGGTGCAGGCCGGGCGCGGCGGCATCGCGAGCGGGGAGGCGATGCTGCGGGCGGCCACCGCCGGTGGTGCCGCGGCGATCGGGCGGGAGGATCTCGGCACGCTGGCGGTCGGCGCCACGGCGGATCTGCTGCTGTTCGACCTGTCCGGCGCCCGCTACCAGCCGGTGTGGAACCCGTTGCAGGCGCTGCTGACCAATGGCGTGGCGGCGGATTTGCACACGATGCTGGTGGACGGCGTGCCGCTGATCCGCGACCGCGTGGTGCAGGGGGTGGATGAGGCGGCGGTGGTGCGCCGCGGCGCCGCCGCGATCCGCCGCGTCTGGGACGCGGCGCGGCGGCTGGGGCGCATCCCGGCGGGCATTGCCGCCCGCCGCGCCTAGCGCGGCTTGCGCAAATTGCGGCCGGCCGAGGCGCCGAATGGCGCCCGCCGCTTATGCGGCGTAGCCAGGCGGGCGGAGCCCGCGCCGGCGCCTGAGGTCAAGATCAAACGATCCTCCGGTCTTCCGGCAGGAAGCGGTCGGTATAAGTAAAATCCATGCTCGGCTGCACCGGAATGCCGAAGGCCTCCGCCACCTGGCGGGCGGAGGTCTCGAAGCGGTCCTTCACCACGGAGGATACGCCATGCGCGCGCACATGCGGCGTCAGCAGCGCCACCTCGTTCAGCAGCTCGTTGCGCGCGATCTCCACCGCCGTGTCGATCAGCGGCTCCCGGCGCTTCAGGGATTCCATGGCGGCGGCGGGCTCGGCCAGCATGGTGCGCAGGCCGCGGATGGTCGCCTGGATGAAGCCGCGCACCACGGCCGGATTTTCCTCGGCAAAGGCCTTCCGCACCACCAGGCCCGAGGAATAAAGCTGCACGCCCCACTGGTTGTATTGCAGCCAGCCAATGTCGCGCAGCGGGATGCCGGTGCCCACCATGTTCAGCGCCGTGGTGGTCAGGAAGCCCAGCGTGGCATCGGCGCGGCGCTGGATCACCATCGTGTCGCGCAGCTGCGCCGTGACGGACATCAGGTTGATCTTCGAGATGTCGATCTGGTTGGCGCGGGCGAAGATCGGGAACAGCAGATGCGTGCCCTCACCCGGGGAGACGGAGACGCTGCGCCCCTCCAGGTCCTTCGGCTTGGTGATGCCGGAGGATTTCAGGAAGATCGCGGCATTGGGCGAGGCATCATACAGCACGAAGACCGAGGTGACCTGGCTGCCCGGATTCTCGTGGTTGAACTTCAGCGCCAGGTTGGTGTCGGCGAAGCCGATGTCATAGGTGCCGGCGGCCACCTTGGTCAGCGTGTCGCCGGAGCCGAAGCCGCGGTCGATCTGCACATCGAGGCCGGCTTCCGCGAAGAAGCCGCGATCCGCCGCGAGCGTCCAGGCGGAATGGGCGGATTGCCAGGCCCAGTCGAGGCAGAACTTCACGGGGCGGCGCGCGCCCTGCGCGATGGCAGGGGTGGCCAGCGTGGGCAGGGCCAGAGTGGGCAGGGCCAGAGTGGGCAGGGAGAGTGCAGTTGTCAGGACATTCCGGCGTGTGAATGCGTGCATCTTGGGCAACCTCCGGTCCGGTGCCGCGGGGCGCGCGGCGCGCCGCAAGCCTCAGCAAGCGCCGTGCCGGGGCCGCTCCCGGCCCTGGGCTGGCGGCGCACCATCCGCGCCGCATGGCGGCAAGCTGCTTGTCGTGCCGCTATTTACGCTGGTCCAGCCCGACACATCCAGCATCGCCGTGGCCAGCGCCCGTCAGACCCCCACGCGTTCCGCCGCGCCCCGCAGGAAGCCGCCGAGTGCCCGGTGGAAAACGGGCTCGTCCAGCAGGAAGGCGTCGTGGCCCTTGTCGGTCGAGATCTCGATGAAGGAGGTATTAGCCGCGGCGGCGTTCAGGGCGCGGACCAGGGCGCGGGATTCCTCGGTGGGGAACAGCCAGTCGCTGCTGAAGGACGCGACGAGGAAGCGGGTGGTGGTGTTGCGGAAGGCCGCCGGCAGGTCGCCGCCATGTTCGGAGGCCATGTCGAAGTAATCCATGGCGCGGGTGATGGTCAGGTAGCTGTTGGCGTCGAAGCGGGTGACGAAGGTGCTGCCCTGGTGGCGCAGGTAGCTTTCCACCTCGAACACGTCCTCCAGGAAGGTCAGCGCGGAGGCGCCGCGCAGCCGGCGGCCGAATTTGCGGCCCAGCGCGGCCTCGGACAGGTAGGTGATGTGCGCCACCATGCGGGCGACGGACAGCCCCTTGGCCGGGATGCGCCCATCTTCCCAGTAGCGGCCGCCGACCCAGTCCGGGTCGCCATGGATGGCGGCGCGGCCGACCTCGTGGAAGGCGATGTTCTGGGCGGAGTGGTAGGCGGCGCAGGCGATGGGCGCGGCGGCGACAACCATCTCGGGGTAGGTCGCGGCCCATTCCAGCACCTGCATGCCGCCCATGGACCCGCCGACCACGGCCAGCAGCCGGGCGATGCCGAAATGGTCCACCAGCAGCTTCTGGGCGCGCACCATGTCGCGGATGGTGATGGAGGGGAAATCGATGCCCCAGGGCCGGCTGGCGCCAGGCGTCGGCTCCGCCTGGGGCGGCATCAGCTCGGCCGGGCCGGTGGAGCCCATGCAGCCGCCGAGCACATTGGCGCAGATGACGAAGTAGCGGTCGGTATCCACCGACTTGCCGGGGCCGACCACGGCTTCCCACCAGCCGGGCTTGCCGGTGATGGGGTGGCGTTCGGCCACATACTGGTCCCCGGTCAGGGCATGGCAGACCAGCACGGCATTGCTGCGCTGGGCGTTCAGCGTGCCATAGGTGCGGTAGGCGACGGTGACCGGCGCGATCACCGCGCCGGAATCCAGCGCCAGCCCGGCCGGGAAGACGGCCCGCTGGTGGTCGATCTGCGGGGTCTGGGTAATGGCCTCGGTCATGGATCCCGGGGGTGGTTTTGGCACGCGCCAGAAATAGGGCCGCGGACCCCCGGCGGCAACCGCGGCGTGTGGTGGGCCGGCGCGCGGCTTGGCGCCGGCACCTGCGGCGTCTATGCAGGGCGCCCCTCTTCCAGCCGGATCAGCCCCATGACCGTCATGCCGCGCCCGTCCATCCTCTCGGTCGAGCCTTATGTCGGCGGCGAATCGAAAGTGCCGGGGGTCAACCGCATCATCAAGCTGTCCTCCAATGAGGGCGCCTTCGGCCCGCCGCCCGGCGCGATCGCCGCGATCACCCATGCGGCGAAGGAGGCGCATCGCTATCCGGATGGCGGCGCGACGGCGCTGCGGGAGGCGATTGGCGCCCGTTTCGGCCTGGACCCGGCGCGGATCGTCTGCGGCAACGGCTCGGACGAGATCCTGACCCTGCTCATCCTGGCCTATGGCGGGGAAGGGACGGAGATCGTCATGTCGGCGCATGGCTTCCTGATGTACGATTTGGCGGGCCGCTGGGCCGGCTGCCGCGTCATCAAGGTGCCGGAGAAGGATCTGCGGGCAGATGTGGACGGCCTTCTCGCGGCGGTCGGGCCACGCACCAAACTGCTGTTCCTGGCCAATCCGAACAACCCGACCGGCAGCATCCTGCCGCAATCCGAACTGGTGCGGCTGCGCCGCGGGCTGCCGGGGGATGTGCTGCTGGTGCTGGACTCGGCTTACGCGGAATATGTGACGACGCCGGATTACGACCCGGGCCAGGCGCTGGTCGATGCCGGCGACAATACGGTGATGACGCGCACCTTCTCCAAGATCTTCGGCCTCGGCGGCATGCGGCTGGGCTGGTGCTATGCGCCGGCCAATGTGGTGGATGTGCTGGGCCGGGTGCGCGGGCCGTTCAATGTGTCCGGCGCCGCCATGGTGGCAGGCATCGCGGCGCTGGCGGAGCCGGGCTGGATCGAGGCCTCCGTCGCGCACAACACCGAATGGCGCGGCAAGGTGGCGGCGGCGCTGGAGGCCGCAGGTCTCAAGGTCTGGCCGAGCGAGGGCAATTTCCTGCTGGTCGATTTCGGCGCGGCGGAACGGGCCAAGGCGGCGGATGGGCATTTGCGTGGTCGCGGGCTGATCGTGCGGGCGATGGGGTCCTACGGCCTGGCGCCCTGCCTGCGCATCACCATCGGCACCGCCGAGGAATGCCAGATGGTGATCGAGGCGCTGACCGAATTTACCCGGCATGGCTGAGCCGCTTTTCGACCGGCTGTGCCTGCTCGGCGTCGGGCTGATCGGGTCGTCCATCGCCCGCGTTGCCCGTCAGCGGAGCGATATCGCCCGGACGGTGGTGGCGCATGCCAAGACGCCGGCCACCCTGGACCGGGTGCGGGAGTTGGGCATCGCCGATGTGGTGGAGGCGGATGCCGCCCGCGCCGTGGAAGGCGCCGATTGCGTGGTGTTCTGCGTGCCCGTCGGTGCCAATGCGGCGGTGATGGCCAGTATCGCGCCGCATCTGAAGCCGGGCGCCATCGTCACCGATGTCGGCTCCACCAAGATGAGTGTGTTCCGGGACCTGGCGCCCCTGACGCCCAAGGGCGTGCATCTCGTCCCCGCGCACCCGATGGCCGGCACCGAATTCTCCGGCCCCGATGCCGGCTTCGCGGAGCTGTTCCAGGGCCGCTACGTCATCATCACCCCGGTGGCGGAAACCGACCCGGCCGCGGTGGAGAAGGTGCGGGAGCTGTGGAACCGCTGCGGCAGCATGATCGAGACGATGGACCCGGCGACGCATGACAAGGTGGTGGCCATCGTCAGCCACCTGCCGCATCTGCTGGCCTTCACCATCTGTTCGACCGCGGATGATCTGGCGGAGGAGACGAAGGAGCAGGTGCTGAAATTCGCCGCCTCCGGCTTCCGCGACTTCACCCGCATCGCCTCCTCCGACCCGACCATGTGGCGCGACGTGTTCCTCAACAACCGGGAGGCGCTGCTGGAAATGCTGGCGCGCTTCACCGAGGATTCGCAGGCGCTGGGCCGCGCCGTGCGTTGGGGGGAGGCGGGCTTCATCGAGGACCGCATCCAGCGCGGCCGCAAGATCCGCAAGGGGCTGATCGACCGCAAGCAAGCCTGAGGCACAACAGCATGACCCAGCCCGCCCCGCCGAAGACCAACCGCAGCACGCTGCTGGCGGTGGAGGATACGGAATTCCTGCTGCGGGATGAGATGCGCGCCTCCCGCTTCGGCATGGAATACCTGAAGGCGGAGCTGGCGTTGCGGGATTGGGGCGTGCGCTCCACCGTCGTCGTCTTCGGCAGTGCCCGGGTGCAAAGTCCGGAGGACGCCCAGCGCACCCTGCGCGCCACCCGCCAGCCGGAGGCACGCCGCCTGGCGCAGGAACGCCTGGCCTTCGCCGAGCATTACGACAAGGCCCGCGCCTTCGCCCGCATCGTCAGCCTGCGCGGCGGGGCGCTGGCGGAAAGCGGCGCGCCACGGGACAATGTGATCGCCACCGGCGGCGGCCCCGGCATCATGGAAGCCGCCAATCGCGGCGCCGCGGATGTCGGCGCGCCCTCCATCGGCTTCAAC